>NZ_JAWUEI010000006.1:0-204133 GCF_036663495.1 Enterobacter sp. 342 | reverse complement strand
AAAAGGCATTGTCCAGACTCTCCACTGACGTCAGGTCAGCTTTGTTTTCAGCACGACATTTCAACATTGGCTAGACAAATATGAATGCATGGAAAATCTGTGCTTTTACCATCCCATTGTCCATTGTCCATTGTCCATTGTGCCCTGGACATTGATACCTCTGAAAGCACCTTATCAATCGCCGATTATGATTTTCCGCCATCAGGTGGCGTCGCTGGCGCGCTATACCAGTTCTCTTTTGGCACAACCACACTGTTTTCCGGTTGCAGTACAAAGTTCGGAGACATGATCTGCACGTTAAATTCATTGAAGACATCCTGAATATTGCTGTGCAGTTCGTTACGGGCATCTGCCAGTGACACATTTGGAAGCAGCCGTACCTGTAATTCGTAGGCAATATACCAATCCATCAGGCTCAACTGTCGCACCAACGGTGGCTGTGCAAGATCGATTCCTTTGGCACGCTTGGCCGCCAGCTCTAACATTGCATGCACCTGACGCCATGGCGTGTCGTAACCAATGGTGACACTGACCGTCAGGTTAACGCCACCGTTCGTGCTTTGCGCACTCAAATTGGTAATTTTACCGCTTACTACGACGGCATTCGGCACGGTAACCACGTAGTTTTCACGGGTGATAATTTTGGTCGCAAGCATACCAATTTCGCTTACCAACCCTTCATTATCTGCCACCCGAATCATGTCTCCTTTGCGAAGAGCACGTGAATAAATCAAAACCAGACCACTCATTGCATGATTCATCACCCCGGCAGAACCCAGCGTGAGCATCAGGCCAAAGAATACACTGATGCCTTTAAAAGCCAGTGAATTTGCCCCGGGTAAGAAAGGATAAGCTGCCGAAAGTGCAAAGAGCCACACCACGACTGAAATCAGCTTGCGGGTTGCACCAACCGTTTCAGGATGGATGCCTGGCAGTTGCAAACGCCCTGCTTCCACTTGGTTGAGCACCATCTTTAACAATTTCAGAATAAAGGCGGTAATAAGGAAAATGATCAGGACAATCAACAGGCCCGGTAATGCTGAGACAATCGACAGCGCGATATCGCGTACCACGCGTACCACGCGTACGGACCACTCTCCCAGAGACTCTCCCCAGACGCGCGTCCAGGGGAACAGGCTGAAGGTCCAACTCAGCCAGACATAGAGTGCGACAATTCCCAATAAAATCATCAACAACGCATACAGGCGCGTTTCGATAGCACCGATAAACCGCCGCCAGCGCTGAGGTATCCAGCTTCGATTCTCAAAAATACGCCGGCGGAAAACACGTTTGATCCAGCGCCAGGAACGGTACGCGCCATACCAGAACAGTACCAGTCCCAGCAGTCCCGCCACGGTTTTCACCGCCGATAACGCCAGCATGGTGCTGTTATATTGAACGCTCAAGGCTGAACGTTGTGCTTCCATACGCGCCAGTACGCGTTGCGCCGCCTGGTCAAGGGTAAGATCGTCTCCCTCGTCGAGATCGCCTGTTGTCAGGAGCATCACCGGTTTGCCGTTCATCACAATGAGCCTACCCGGCTGGTTATAACGGGTTACCGAAACAATCTTTAGCGGTTCGCGAACATCAGCTTCAGTGAAATTTCGCAGCGTATTGCGGATGCGTAACACCCGTTCTTCTGGCGTGGTAAGACCGAACTTTGCCTGTAGCATGACGATCGGTTGATGGAAAATATAAACCGTGCGGGCGCGCTCCTTTTCAGTGGGCTCCTGGCGAGGTTCCGCTGCATGCGAATTAACAACCACAGAGAAGAGAAATCCCGTTAAAAGCGCGAGCACAATCCTGTTCATATTCGCCACCGAAAACGCGAGAATTATCGTTATTTTTCAAAACGCACAATCAAGGCTGATCGCTTTTTTAGCATAGACCAGCCTTTCACTTACGCAATGACAGAGACCCCTTTTTCCGATAACGCACGGATCCAGTCCTCATCTGTATTGCCATCAACAACGATGGTATTCGCCAGAGACACATCGCCAATCACAAACGATGACGCGGTGTTTATTTTTTCCGGTGATGCCAGGACAATCGTCTCGGCGGCTCTGCCGGAAAATGCACGTTTGATGCACGCTTCTTCAAAATCACCGGTCGTCAGTCCCGCGTCAGGGTGGATGCCGGTCACTCCCATAAAGAACAGGTCTGCGTGAATATTTTCGATACCTTCAATGGCACCCGCGCCGACAGCAACAATAGAGTGTTTATACAGGCGGCCACCAATCAGAATCACCTCGACAGAAGGATGAGTTACCAGCCCCAGAGCGATACTCGGGCTGTGCGTTACCACGGTGATGTGTAAGTCAGGAGGTAAAAACGTAATCAGTTCGGCGGTCGTTGTCCCGCCGTCAATGATCACCACCTGCCCCGAAGAAATGAGCTGTGCGCCTTTTTGGGCCACCTTTTTTTTCGCATCCATCTTAACGGATTGACGCTCCGCAAACGGAGCAATAGCGGAAGATGACGGTAGTGCGCCACCATGAACGCGTTGCAAACGCCCTTCTGCCGCCAGCTCACGTAGATCACGCCGTATAGTGTCTTCAGAGACATCAAAGAGAATGCTAAGTGCTTTAGACTGAACCTGCCCTTCGGTTTCGAGCTTTTCAATAATCAATTGTTTTCGCTGACTGGTGAGCATTAGGATTCCTGGTGTTGCATGTTTAATCTTGAAGTTGCACGATAATGCTGGTTATGATGATTACTCTACGTAAGGAGGAACAATCGTGCAATCAAAACGTGCAGATGTACGCATTATTGACAGTGAAACGCTGTCAAATAACTGGTATGTCCTTAAAAAATATACCTTTGACCTTCAGCGCCGTGATGGCGAATGGCAGCGGCAAAACCGCGAAGTTTATGACCGGGGTAACGGCGCGACAATCCTGCTCTACAATCGCGAGAAAAAGACGGTGATCCTGACTCGCCAGTTCCGTTTTCCTGTATTTATCAACGGCCATGAGGACGATTTGATCGAAGCCGCTGCCGGGTTGCTCGATAACATGGATCCGGAGAGCCGCATTAAAGCAGAAGCGGAAGAAGAAACCGGGTTTAGCGTTTCATGCGTGCAGAAAATTTTTGAAGCGTATATGAGCCCAGGCTCCGTTACGGAAAAACTCTATTTTTATCTTGCCGAGTACCACCCGAAAGACAAAACCAGCTCAGGCGGCGGGATCAAGGCTGAGGGCGAAGATATCGATGTACTCGAAATGACACTGGAAGAAGCATTACAGGGCATTGAAACGGGTAAGATCGTCGACGGGAAAACCATCATGCTGCTTTACCATGTTGCACTGAAAGGCATTTTGTAATTTGCGTAACTCATGACACCTGCCACTGTGCAGGTGTCTGCCTGTGCTATTCTTGCAAAAACATGCAAAACGGAGATCTGACGATGGCTGACTGGAACCCTTCTCTTTACCTGCAATATGGTGCAGAACGAACGCGTCCTGCCGCTGAACTGCTCGCCAGAATTCCACTGGAAGAGGTCACCTCCATCGTTGATCTGGGCTGTGGGCCAGGCAACAGTACTGCCCTGTTAAAGCAACGCTGGCCCTCAGCACATATCACTGGAGTTGATAACTCACCTGCGATGCTGGAAGAAGCACGTAAGGCGTTACCTGATTGCCATTTTGTTGAGGCCGATATTCGCCAGTATAAGCCAGGGCAGCCGCTGAGTTTGATTTACGCAAACGCATCGCTGCAATGGATCCCCGACCATTACGATCTCCTGCCTCACCTTGCCTCTCTGCTTAAGTTAAATGGTGTGCTGGCGATCCAGATGCCTGACAACTGGCTCGAGCCCACCCATGTGGCGATGCGTGAAGTGGCGCTGGAGCAAGATTATCCTGATCGTGGTCGTGAACCGTTACCCGGCGTACATGCCTATTTTGATATTTTGTCAGAGGCTGGTTGCGACGTAGATATCTGGCGGACAACCTATTTTCATAAAATGAGCTCACACCAGGCCATTATTGACTGGGTCAGCGCCACAGGTTTACGCCCGTGGCTGCAGGAACTAAATGAGAGCGAGCAGAAGCGTTTTCTGAAACGCTATCATGAACTACTGGAAGAGCAGTATCCGCTCCAGGAAAACGGGCAGATACTGCTGGCTTTTCCACGGTTGTTTATCGTTGCGAAACGTCAGCCCTGACGGGTTATGATCGGGCTTCTTTGAGCAGCTGTTGAATGACCTTCTCTTGCTGTTCATAGTTGCCTTCGCCAAAAGAGGTGTAGCGTAACTGCCCTTTCGCATCAAAATAGTAATGTGCGGGCCAGTACTGGTTGCCGAAAGCATTCCAGATTTGATAGTTGTTATCCGTCACAACCCGATAGGGCAATTGCCACTTATTCACTGCATTTTTTACCGAGGAAAGCGGTTTTTCCCAGGGATACTCTGGCGTATGAACCCCAATCACCACCAGACCCTGTGACTGGTATTTTGTCGCCCAGTCACGAACATGCGGGAGCGTATGCTGGCAGTTGATACAGTCCCATGTCCAGAAATCGATCAGCACTACCTTACCGCGCAGCGACTCAGACGTGACGCTGTCACCATTTATCCACCCTGTTCCACCGCTTAAAGAAGGTAACTGACTGCTGGGCTCAGTCAGCACGACTGGCTGGAGCTTCACAGGTGTAGTTGCCGGTTTTGCCAGATTCAGCAACGACGTTTCCAGATAGTCGGCGACGCCGTTAGCGCCTTTTAATATGGACGTTACACCTGTTGCATTCAAAGCCACAGCCGCAAGCATCACTCCCCCCGCGGTCTGGCGTAATCTCTCCATCAGCGCCGACTTTGTTCTCAGCGGTGCCACCAGTTTGCGCCCGCCGACAATAAGCAACCCCAGCATCAGCGCGCATCCGCTGCCATAGGCGGCCAGCAGAGCCCCCGTCGCAATGGCCGAATGTCCTGCAATGTTAATGCTGAAAATGGCGCCCAGAATCGGTCCGGCACAGGGAGACCAGAGCAACCCGACGGCTAGTCCTGCCAGAAAAGCCGATGCTATACCGCGCGTTTGCCCGCTTCGCGTGTTCAGGATATTTCCCACGCTGACGGCAGGCCGTGCAATGCGCTGGGCGAAGGACGGGAAGATTAAGCTCAGCGCGGCGATAGCCAGAATGACAAGCGCGACCCAGCGCCCGATGAGGGTTGCCTCTGCAATCCACTCGCTGGCGACAGTGACGGCCATCGCCACCAGGGTGAACATCACGATCATCCCCGCAAAGAGCGCCAGAATATGTCGTCGTTGCCCCTGAAAACCGGCGAACAGGAGTGGAATAACCGGGAGCGTACATGGACTGAGCAGGCTTATCATCCCACCCAGGAAAGCAATTATCAGAAACATAGTGACCTCACATGACAGATGCTGCGACGCTGCAGTGAGGCTATTTCATCGTATCGATGTGTTCAGGATATGTGTAAAACAGGGGATTTTGTCTGGCTCTGTATCTGTCTGCCGGGAGATACAAAGCCGTACAATCAGCGACGCGGCAGTGCAATGGAGACGTCAAGTCCTCCCTCTGCGCGGTTCACCAGCTTCAGCTTTCCTTCGAGTTGGGCGGTGAGCTGCGCGGCAATAGCCAGACCAAGCCCGGTTCCGCCGGTGTCACGGTTACGTGATGTTTCAACCCGATAAAACGGCTGCAACACGGCCGTGAGCTCGGCCTCGGGTATTCCTGGCCCTGTGTCCATAATGTGAATGACAAGCTCCTGGGCAGATGAATCATCAATAGCGATGACGGCACATTCGCCAAATTTCAGCGCGTTATCCAGCAAATTAGTCATCACCCGGCGAAGCGCCTGCGGGCGCGTAACTATTGGTAAACGAGACTCGCTTGCCTGAAACTGCACGTTTTTACCAATGTCCTGATAATCGCAGGCTATGCTATTAACCCACGCGTTCAACTCCAGTTTCAGCGACGTCTCTTCCAGTGATTCTGATGACCGGGCATATGCAATGCCCTCCCGCACCAGACGCGACATGTTATCAAGGTCATTTAATAGCTTGTCGCGAAGCTCAGGTTGTTCTGCCATTTCGACACGCAGTTTCATGCGTGTTATTGGGGTCTGGAGATCATGAGAAATGGAGGCGAGGATCTGCGCGCGGTCCTTTATATAGGACTGGATGCGAGCCTGCATTGCATTGAAGGCATGCGCTGCTCGTTGTACTTCAACTGGTCCCTTCTCTTTCATAGGGGCATTTGCCGAAGGATCCAGCGTATCTACCGCATGGGTAAATTGTGAAAAAGGCCGTATCACCTGTCGCACCGCGATCCAGGAGCAGGCAGCAAGGAGCAACAGTTGCAGGATGAGAACAACAGGTAACCAGCTTGCGACCGGCGGCATTCGGGGGATCAGGTCAATGGTCAGCGGCGAGCCATCATGCAATGTGAGATGCGCCTGAATATGGGAAACAGACCCCGGAACAGCGGTAAAACTGAGCGGATAGTGGGCCGCGAGGGTCTCTTTTAACGTACGGATGGCATCCTGCGAACGCTTATCCGTCGGCGCGGCGCCAGACTCACCTGCACCGAGGATATAACGATAGTTACCCCGTTCAAGTCGCGGAAGCCAGGCCGCGCGTTCACTGGCGGGTAACCGGTCTAATATGGCCACGCTGGTTGCAACATCGTATTCCAGATTACCGAGCATCACCGTGCGGGCACTGTGCATTCGTTCAATCATGACCAGCGTCAGACTCAGGGCGTTGGCCAGCAAGAGACCCGCAAGCACAATGATCAGCAGTCGGGCAAGCAGTGAGCGTGGCCAAAGCGTCATTCATTAACCTCTTTGATTATCACGGGCATGGTAAAAACGTAGCCTTCACTGCGCACGGTTTTAATATAGGCAGGCGTGCGGGCGTCTTCATTTAAACGCTGGCGAACCCGGCTTACGAGCAAATCGATTGAACGTTCAAACAGTTCGGCGTCTCGCCCTTGCGTCAGGTTGAGCAACTGATCCCGGGTAAGAACGCGTTGAGGGTGGTCGAGGAATACGCGCAGCAGGCGATACTCCGCCCCGCTGAGCGCCACGATCACCCCTTCCGGGTCAATTAAGTGGCGGGCGACGGTATCCAGTTGCCATTCGCCAAACATCACCAGTCGTCCTGCCTCGGTCACCTGTAAATTAGGCGGCATTGTGCGAAACCGCCGTAAAATTGCTTTAATACGTGCCAGTAGCTCACGGGCGACAAACGGCTTCACAACGTAATCGTCCGCCCCCATTTCCAGTCCCAGGATCCTGTCAGTCTCTTCGCTGCGCGCCGTCAGCATCAGAATGGGCAGATCTTTGTGTTTGCCGCTGCGAAGCTGTCGACACAGGGTGAGACCATCATCACCGGGCATCATGACATCCAGCACCACCAGGTCGATATGCTGTTTATCCAGCACGGCACGCATCTCTTTACCGTTTGCCGCACTGGTCGCGCGATAACCGGACTTAATGAGATAGTCGACAATCAGTTCACGAATATCCCTGTCGTCATCGACGACAAGGATGTGATCAATATGCTCCACCGAACTCTCCTGAATGAGGGGTAACGTATTGAAAATAGCACATATCACAACTTATCCGCGTCGATAACCGCCTTAACGAAATCCTGCGGATCTTCCTGAGGCGGGTTGTGTCCCACGGTTGCCCCGAAGGTACGGTGCTCATATTTACCGGTAAATTTACCTGCATAGGCCTGCGGTGCCGGGTGTGGTGCGCCGTTGTTTCCGCCTTCAATGGTAATGGTCGGGACGGTAATATTCGGTAAAGTGGCCAGTTTTTGCTCGTAGCTGTCGTATTTACGCTCCCCTTTTTCCAGGCCTAAACGCCAGCGATAGTTGCTGAGCGTCACTGCGACGTGATCCGGGTTATCAAGGGATTTGGCGCTGGCGTTAAAGGCCGCATCGCTAAATTTCCAGTCAGGTGATGCCTGCGACCAGATTAAACGCGCGAAGTCATGCGTGTTTTTGGCATAACCTTCAGCACCACGCTCGGTAGCGAAATAGAACTGATACCACCACTGCTGTTCGGCTTTTGGTGGCAACGGTTGTTTGCCAATCTGCTGGCTGCTGATGAGATATCCACTCACCGATACCAGTGATTTCACGCGCTCAGGCCAAAGTGCCGCGACGATATCCGCCGTGCGGGCACCCCAGTCGTATCCCGCGAACACCGCCTGTTTGATATTCAAAGCGTCCATCAGGTTTACGATGTCTTTCGCCATCGCCGAAGGCTGGCCATTGCGCGGCGTTTCTGCTGACAGGAAGCGCGTGGTACCGTAGCCGCGCAGAGAAGGCACAATCACCCGGTAGCCTTTTGCCGCCAGCGCGGGTGCTACCTCGGCGTAGCTGTGAATATCGTACGGCCAGCCGTGTAATAGAATGACCGGTTGACCATTTTTGGGGCCGATGTCGACATAACCGACATTCAGATCACCGGCGTTAATTTGCTGTGGATGATCGAAAGCTGACGCGAAGTTTGTGCCGGTGACTTCGGCCTGACAGGACATCACAGTGTCAACAGAAATGGTCAGAGCGAGGGTTGAGTAAGCGAGTTTGCTGAACATGTTGGTATCTCCGGTTGAGTACATTTCACGGGGATATAACAACACCTCAATGTATAGCGGATATGTGCGAAAGCAGGTTTATTGCAAGCCTGTGTATGTATCCCGGGCGCTGATACAGTGTGATACAAACACAGGCGTTACAGATTTACAGGGAGAGGCGATAGCGGACGTAATCGTCAGCTTCACCATATTTATCATAGAGTTTACGCGCCGGATTGTTCTCCCGGGTGACCCAGTATAGTTTTGACCACCCTTCCCGCTTGCCTTCCTCTATCAGGGCATCCATGAGCGCTTTTCCAGCTCCCGCCCCGCGCTCGGTGGCATCAACAAACAGATCTTCCAGGTAACAAATGGGCGCTGTCGACCAGGTTCCTTCGTGCAGAATGCACATCGCGAAACCGATGACCTTTTCGTTCTTCTCTACCACGCGGCAGAACATCTGTGAACGATCTGATAACGCCCTTTCCCATGTCGACGCTGTGACGGATTCCTCGAGGTAGCAGTCATAAAAATGGGTATAGCCATCCCATAGCGGACGCCATTGAGTATAATCATCTGCGCGTAAAGCTCTTACCGAGACAGCCATGTGTTTCCTCACATTACAAATCGATCGCCATTTCGAAACAGCGTAAATCAACACCTGCCATACGCGAGTGATGATAGGTTTCGCTCAGCGTCACAAACCCCAGCTTCTGATAAAACGACTGGGCGTTAGGCGTTGCATCCAGCTTCAGGCGGGTTATTCCCCGGCTACGAGCCTCATTTTTTAGCGCCTCGATAATCCGGGTCGCCATACCTTTACCGGATGTCGCGGGCAAGGTGAATATTGCCTCCAGACAGTGGGTATCAACATCCAGATAGCCGGTTGCCGCAATGTCACCCTTTTCATCTTCCACCACATAAAAAGGGTATTCAATGATCATCAGCCGAAAGCGTTCGGGCATGAGAGCTGGCGTCCAGCGCGCAATGACATCTGAGTCGTAACTGGTTTTACAGCCGTGACGGATCGCCTGATTTCGAATATTCCAGAGTATTTCGGCTTCCTGTGGGTTGGCCCGTCTTAATACCATGCTGACCTCTGCAATTCTTAGTAGTATGGGAAAAGATCTCACTGGGATAAAGTGTCGTTAAGATGAAAATATCAGAACCCAAACAAAAGCATAACGCTTAAATATGGAGATCCGCGGATGACGATACCGACGCTCACGACAGAACGCCTATTGCTAAAACCGTTGGTTGCCGAAGATGCCGTACAGATACAGAAGCTTTATCCGCGCTGGGAGATCGTCCGCTATATGGTCTCTTCTGTACCCTGGCCCTACCCGGAAAACGGCGCGGAAAACTATGTCAACAATGTGGCGCTGCCGGATATGGCAAAAGGAATTGCCTGGTTCTGGAGCATCCGCCATCGCGATATTCCCGATGAACTGATGGGCATTATCTGTCTGTACGATGTGGAAGATAACAACCGAGGATTCTGGTTGGCCCCGGAGTTTCAGGGCCAGGGATATATGCGCGAGGCCAGCATTGCCGCGACGGATTATTGGTTTAATACACTGAACAAGTCGGTATTGCGTGCGCCAAAAGCCGCTGCAAATAGCCGCTCCCGACGTATTTCGGACAGTAGCGGCATGCGGCTTATCAGGACAGAAAAGAAAGCGTACGTCAGCGGAATGCTGGACTCTGAACTGTGGGAGATCACCCGCGACGAGTGGAACGCCCGTCAGGTCAGCTGATAATATTTATCCGGCATCAACCTGTCAGGAATAGTCTCTTCATCATTCATCTGCAGTAGATCGCGTTCCATCATGTTGCAGATGGCGTCCAGCGGAAGGTCATTATTTTCTGTACCAAACGGGTCTTCCAACTCTTCCGCCAGAGCATCCAGCGAGATGAAGGTGTAAGAGATCAGCGCAGAGACAAATGGCGTCATGTAATGCAGGTCCACAACCAGCGCGAACGGCAGCATGATGCAAAACAGATATACGGTACGGTGAAGAATTAACGTGTACGCAAACGGCACTGGTGTCGTCGCAATACGTTCACAGCCAGACAGGACGATGGACATGTCGTTCAGACGGTTATTCAGACTGTGGAAAAGGATGTCTGATAGTTGTCCGTTACGACGTCGCACTGCCAGCCACTCCCCCATGATCAGTAAAATACGGTTCGCCGGCGAGTTGGCTTCCATCACTTTTTTTAAATCATCTGCGGCAAGATAGCGAGACAACTGCCCGGCGTTCATTTCCCGGCGCAGGGTCATGCGCAAACAGTTGGCGAAGGCAATCTGCAGGCGGACAAATTCGCCCAAATGCTTATCGTCAGGCAAGGTATTTTTTACCTCGCGAAACAGAGAGCGGGCCGCTATCATCAGTTGCCCCCAAAGCAGGCGAGCTTCAACGTAGCGCGAATAACAGGCGTTGTTTCTGAAACCTAAGAAGATAGCGATCGCCACGCCAAGAATGCTAAATGGCGCAACCGTAAATTTGATGCCGAGGGAGGTATACCACGGTAGCATCACGATCACGGTGATAGATAACAGGAAGTTGAGTAACAGTCGGGTGTAGATTTTAGGCAGTACTGAACCATGCCAGACAAAAATCATTTGCAGCCAGTGCTGCTTAGGACGAACAATCATAGTGAGTTTCAGAAAAGAAAAGAGCGTGGTTATTAAACGTGATCCCCCTCACGGTTGCAAGCATGTTAATAGAACATTGAATTTTTACACCTGTTTAGCTTTAACCGCACAGTGCTGCATTTGATTTTTAAAACAAGAAATATAGTATGTTGTAACTAAAAGGATCGTTATTAAACCCGGCCGAAGCCGGGTAACGTCATTAGCAAAGCGGTTTTACCGCTGAGCGCATTCCCTTCAGCAAAATGGCGTCCAGATCCAGTGTTACCTGGTCTACGAGGCCGCTAATCTGAGTGAGATCCTGTTCCCAGTGCTCACTTAGGCTCAGAACAGCCTGTACCAGGTCACGAGTGCCAATCTGCTTATCATGGTGCTGCGCCCACAGCTGCTGATAACGTACGAGCCAGTGAGCGTCATCCTGCACCGGATAGCGCTCCCCGTTACGCTCAGCACGGTAGAAAGAAATCAGTGCGGCTAAGGCAAATGTGAGGCGTGCAGGTAATTTACCTGTCGCTTTCTGCCCTGCCAGCAGTTGCGGCAGTATACGAGTGCGATATTTGGTCATACCGTTGAGCGCAATAGAGAGCAACTGATGTCTGATGTAAGGATTACGGAACCGACCTGTAACCGCACTGGCGAAAGATTCCAGTTCTTCACGTGGCAGGTCCAGAACAGGAATAATTTCCTGATAAATCGCTTTTTCGACGAAGGCGCACACGTCGGTATCATTCATCGCCTCACCTACTGTATCCAACCCCGCCAGGAATGCCACCGGCACCAGCGCCGTGTGTGCACCGTTCAGAATCGCGACTTTGCGCTCTTTGTAAGGCTTGATGTCATCAACAATCAGCACATTTAGCGGGTATTTATCCAGGCAAAGCTCACGGGCAAGCGATGTCGGTCCCTGAATGACAAACAGATAGAAATGCTCGGCCGTATCCAGGAACCCATCGTGATAACCCAGTTCGGCTTCCAGCGTAGCCACTTCCTCACGCGGATAACCGGTCACAATACGGTCAACCAGCGTCGAACAGAAGCTGTTGGCTTCGTTCAGCCACCGGGTAAAGGCGGCAGGCAACGCCCACTCTTGTGCGTAGCGCAACACCAGTTCACGCAGCGCATCACCGTTGTAGTCAATCAATTCACAGGGAATGATTATCCAGCCTTTGTCTGGTGCTCCGTTGAAGTGACTGAAGCGCTCAAACAGCAGTCGCGTCAGCTTCGCCGGGTAACTCACTGCGGGGGCATCTTCAAATCTGTCACCGGTGTGATAACTAATACCGGCCTCGGTGGTATTTGAGAAAACAAAGCGCATATCCGGGTTGTGAGCCAGTTTCAGGAACTCATCATACTGGCTATAGACACTGATCTCGCGGTTAACGGAGCGGATAAGACGGGCATCACTCACCGCCTCACCCTGCGCATTCAGGCCACGAATGATCGTGGTATACAGGCCATCCTGAGTACTGAGCGACGGTGGGAAGTCGCTTTGAATAGGACGAACGATAACCACACCAGCGTTAAGATCGGTATGTTCGTTTAACAAATCGAGTTGCCAGTCGACGAACGCACGCAGGAAATTGCCTTCACCAAACTGAATGATACGTTCAGGATATTGCGCACCGGGAAAATCACGACGGTTGAGAGTGTCCACTTTGGGTTCCTTTATAATTAGTCATACAGCCTGATAAGATTGGTACGATAACTTATCAAAACCTAACGACCAGAAACCCTGTTTTGATCAATCCCCGGTGCGGTTGTGCAAAATAATTATAAGAATTTGTAGAACACGGACGTGGCCGTCATGGCGCCGTCCGGCATCAGAGCATAGTGCGGGATCTCGCCGACCTTTTGCCAGCCAGCGCGCTGGTAAAAGGTCTCGGCGCCGCTGCCTGTAGAGGTATCAAGCACCAGCACGGAAATACCCCTGGCTCTGGCCTGAACTTCAAGCGCTTCCATGAGCGCCATCGCGGCCCCTTTTCGGCGCGCTTTCTCATGAACGAGCAGTTTTGCCACATCCGCACGATGAGGCTGGTTTTCCGGCTGATCGGTAATCAGTTGTACCGTGCCGATGACACCGTCCAGCGGATCGATACTGGCAAATACCAACCGTTCATTACGACCAACGCTCTCAGCAATACCGCCCCAGTAAGAACGGGCTTTCTCAAGACTAAAGGGCAACATAAAACTGACAGATGCACCGCCGTTGACGCAGTTTTCGAGGATCCCGGCCAGGGCATCAAGATGGGTGAGAATGTCTTCACGGGTGAGGATTTTGATTTGCAGTGAGGTATTCATTGTTTTTCCTTAGGTTGAATACTCTCACTGTGCATTTAACATCTTGTTAACGCAAACAAAAGCGACATAGGCTTTTGTTATGTCACCTTACATGCTGACGTTTTTGTTTCATGGCATACATCTTTTCATCAGCATCTTTCAACCACTGTTGCGGGTCATTGCGGTTATGGTCGAATTCACTTAACCCCCAGGAGAACTGGAGCGACCAGGGGTGTAATTTGCGGGCGTTATAGTTTTCGACCTGCTCGACGAGATACTGCATAGCGATCCAGGCCCCCTGCTCATCCGTATCCGCGAACAACACGGCGAACTCATCTCCACCAAAACGCACCAGCAGATCCGCTTCACGGAAAGAAGCGCGCATCAGTTGTCCCATCACTTTCAGTGCCTTATCCCCTTCTTCATGACCAAAACGATCGTTAATCTCTTTGAAACGATCCAAATCCAGCCAGCCAAGGGTTAACGGCTCAGCTCTGCGTCGGGCAATGGAAAGGGTGAAACGCATGAGTTGATTAAAGCCCCGGCGGTTAAACAGCCCGGTTAATTCATCCGTCGTCGAAGCACTGATCGCGGCAAATTCATCTTCTGCCAAAGCGCCAAGATCTCCCAGTACGGCGAGGTCCGCCGCTGAAAACTCGCGGGGCACGTAATCAACCAGACATAGCGAGCCTACGCTTGCGCCATCACGCAAACGCAGCGGGAAGCCCGCGTAGAAACGAACACCAGGTTCACCGGCCACCAGCGGATTATCCGCAAAACGATCGTCCTGGAGCATATCCCCTACCACCAGCGGAGCTTCGGTCAGGATCGTATGGCCACAAAATGAGATGTTACGTGGCACAGTGCCGGGTGTCTGCCCATCGGCTGACTTAACGATCAGCGCATGTTCATCAATAAGATTGACCATCGCCAGCGGCACCTGGAAGAAGCGTTTTGCCAGTCGTGTCAAGCGGTCAAACGATGGGGAACTGTCAATCTCAAGCAAGCCAGACTCACGCAGTGAGTTAAGACGTTCCGTTTCATTTTCAGGGATTGCAGGTGCTTTCATAATGTCTCCTGACGTAAAGCGTTACTCAAAGCGTAGCTTAAACAGGAACGTTGTCAGTGTTCGAACATCCTGTTAAGTCGCTTACTATTCACGTCAATGCCTTATGACGATTAACGCAGCTATGTTTCACTTCCGGAGGTCGCGGCTATTTGCTCATCCGACACCCGGGCGCTGGTACGATTTCGACCCGCTTTTTTGGAACGATAGAGATGATCGTCCGCTTCGGCCATCAGTTTGTTGAAGACCTCAGTCAACTGCCATGACTCAGCCTTGCCACTCCCCAGGCCAATACTGACCGTTAGATAGAGCGTTTGCTGACGCCATGTAAAAGGGTGACTGGCAACGGTGGAGCGGATACGCTCAGCCAGTTCAAAACCATTCTGCGCGTCGCCAGAGTTTACCACCACCGCAAACTCTTCTCCGCCCATTCGCGCCACCATCCCATCTTCACCAACAACCTCCTGAACCTGCCGGGCAAACGACGCCAGCACGCGGTCCCCGCACTCATGGCCGTAGTTATCATTAATGCTTTTGAAGTAATCAATATCCAGCAGCATGACGGTCAGAAAACGTGAATGGCGATACGTCTCTTCACGCTTCAACGCCTCATAAAGCCCGGAACGCGAGTAAACCTGCGTTAGAAAGTCATAATCCGCCCTGAGTGAAACCTGGCGAATCAGGGAATTAATCGCCGCCATACTGACGGATACCATCACCGGGCAAATCGCCATCGTGGCGATACCCAGCCGGGCTGAAAACATCATTGGCGTTGTAAACGGCGTCGCCACGGCAATATTAATAATCGAGTTGGCGACCAGAATGATTTCAGTAGCGCCCGTGATAAACGTCAGCAGACAGGTCGCAGGTAATGAGTAGCGAACCGCACACCAGATAAGCGCGGGTAGAGGAAATGAGAGACTCCCCGCCCCGCCAATCACCACCGACGCGGCCACCGAGACGATCAAGGCAATCACCGGCAAGAGCTGTTCAAGACGTAACCTGAGATCACGCAGGGGCATACGTAACGTGAGCATACAAGGCACAACAAGCACACCGGTTGAGAACTGCTCGCTAAACCAGTCGGCAAACAGCGGCCAGAAGGTGTGGCTATCAATCCCCACCGACCCCACCGCACCGAGCAGCGCACAAAGCAGCGCGGCAATCAGGCAGTAGTTAAACAGACGTAACGCGTTGAGCGGATCGGGGGTTTTCTTCATTAACCGTCTGTCGCGCTGAACCAACACGGCGACAACAACGATAAAGATCATGTTAGAAAGATTAATCACCACTGAGGCCATTCCCCAGTTGGTCGTCACTGTGTCGTACGTCAGCATAGCAACATACGATACCGCGTAATAATGCAGGCGATTCAGATAGATATAACGGGCAAAGATCCCTGCCATGACGCCATTCAGCGGCCAGAACAGCGACAAGGCCTCAATCAGCCGTAATTCCGCCCCGACAAAATAGAACAAGGAGGTGAGAATAAAGATCGCCAACGCATTTCGCAGAGGCGTATCGGGTTGGAACAGCCTGAAAGCGGTAAGAGCAGAACGCATTAAATATCATTCCATATGTTGCTTATGGCAATTACTGCGGTCGTCAGCATGATCGGGACTAACTTAGGATGCATCTATAACACAATTACAACGGGATCATAACTCGTCAAATTTAGGTGTTCATCTGGAGTACCAGCCAGTGGTGGATCACGCTGACGATATAATGCTGTTGCTGCGCCGTAAGCTGAACACCCTGCGGAATGTTATGCCATTTTGCCAGACAACCCCGACAACAGGTGGCCGTAGCATGTTGGGCAATAAACACCGGGTGACCACGCATCGGTGTCTGTTTGCCATCATTTACCGGCAAGGCCGGAGCAAGGCGCTTTTCGACAAAATCAGCGGCATGCTGATCGATGGTTTCGGCGCCTTTGTCCCAGCAGTACTGTCTTTCCTTATCGCCTAAGCGAAAGCGCGAGCGAAAAGTCGATCGCGCCAGGCGGGAAAAGAGAGGCTCCAGGTCAGACATCAGTATACGGAACGCCCAAGACGCTGGGTCAGTTGCTCCAGAACCGCCACACCGGCAAGGGAATTCCCCGTTTCATCCAGTTCCGGGCTCCAGACGGCAATCGCCATTTCATGAGGCACAATCGCCACCACACCACCGCCAACGCCTGATTTGGCCGGGAGGCCGACGCGCCAGGCAAACTCCCCAGCGTTTTGATACATCCCGCTGGTTGCCATCAGGGCATTAACCTGACGCGCCTGCAGAGGTGAAACCACCTCCTGGTTAAGATGCGGAGCGTGCCCCTGGTGTGCCAGGAACAGGAACGTTTGAGCCAGCTCAACGCAGCTCATTTTAAGGGCGCAGTAATGGAAGTAATTTTGCAGAACGGTCGCCACGTCATTATGGAAATTGCCGAAGGATTTCATCAACCAGGCGATAGCGGCATTGCGTGCGGAGTGTTCAAATTCCGAGCGCGCCACCACTGGATCGTAGGCGATATCGTCTACGCCTGAAAGCTGGCGAACAATCTCAAGCATCCGCTGACGCGGCGCGCTGAGGCGACTTTGCAACATGTCGCAGACCACCAGCGCCCCGGCATTGATAAAGGGATTTCGTGGTTTACCCTGTTCGATTTCAAGCTGAAGCAGTGAGTTAAAAGGCTGGCCGGAAGGATCTTTACCCACACGCTGCCAGATTTCGTCTTCTTCATACTGGCGCATGGCTGCAACCAGACTCAGCACTTTTGAAATGGACTGAATGGAAAAACGTTCAGTTGCATCACCTGCCTGGTATCGCTGTCCGTCTATGGTACAGATAGCGACACCCAACTTATTCCCGCTGACCGAGGCAAGGGCCGGAATATAGTCGGCAACCTTCCCCTTTCCAATTAACGGACGAACCTGCGCCAGAATCTCGTCCAACATCTCATTATGGATGACCGCAGCCACACTTTGCTCCTTGCCCTCAGGCTAAAACGGGCTGCGAGTATAACAGAGGCTTATGTATTGCGTCAGGCGCTAAGACGAAAACGCGAAACCGCCTGCAATAAAAGATCGGATTGCTTCTGCAGCCGCAGAGAAGCATCCGAGGCGTCAGAGACCAGTAAATCCGTCTGACGAGAGACCTGATTAAGCGCCTGAAGTTGGCTCGTCATCTGATGAATACTCTCTCCCTGACTGAGCGTGGCGGCTGAGATCTCATTCAGCAAACTACTTAAATTCCCCACCAGACCGGTGACCTGCTGCAAGTTCTCCTCCATCAGGTTAACGGCGCGGGAACCGTCTTCAATCCCCTGTAATGAGCGATTGATAAGTTCCTGGATAGTCTGCGTCGAGTGGCTACTCTTTCTGGCCAGCAGTCCGACTTCCCTGGCGACAACGGCAAACCCGCGCCCCTGGTTCCCGGCATGAGCAGCCTCGATGGCGGCATTCAGCGCCAGGATATTGGTCTGAAACGCCACGCTGTCGATCATCGCCACGATCCCGCGCATCTCTGAGGATCGGTCGACGATCGCCTGCATCGAGGCATTAACGGTAGACATCATCTGGTCTCCACCAACTGCCGCCTGCCGCGCTTCATCAGCACGCGAGCTGGCGAGTCTGGCGTAACCGGAGTTCCCTTCTACATGCGTTTCCAGTAACGCAATATGTGCCGTCACGTCCTCAAGCTCTTTCGCCTGACGTGCTGACTGCTGATACAGCTTCTGGTTACCCTGCGCCAGAGAACCAATGTTCTCTACCATAGAGGTGGTGGCATTGCTGACCTGAGACACCAGTTGCTGTAACCCCTGTTGCATGGTGGTAATACTGTCGCTGAGCTGCCCTATTTCCCTGTTAAAACGCGTAACACCCGGAGGGGTGCCGGAGAGATCCCCGGCAGCCAGTCGGTTGATGTGCGTAATCAACTGACGTAACGGCGTAATCACCCATCTGGACATGCCGAACCAGACGGCAACGGCAATGGCGAGTAACAGAACCGGAGCAAACAGAAACAACGTTTGCAGACCAGAAAGCTGTGCCATCAACGTCTGGCGGCCCTGCATGGCCTGCTTCTCGCTGGCTTGCTGATAGCGTGCGTAGTTGTCGTTAAAGTCTGTCTGAAATGCCTGAGCCGGTACGGTAAAAAACGCATCAATAGTGTTAGTTTTGACCAGAGCTTCAGCCTGCTCTTTGATCGCGCCGTAGAAAAGCTGATAGCTGTTCACCAGAGCATCATCTTTCGGCGGGTTAAGCGCCATCCAGGCCTTCCACGCCTGCTGAGAAACCGTCAGCGCCTTTTGCGCGTCATCCATAAGACTGTGCCAGCTTCCGTCGGAGCCGGTCTCTTTATCCTGCATAAACCAGACGCCGGACCGGTTAAGCAGATCGCTTGCTGCCAGCAGGGAGACACGGGCCAGATCCAGCTTGCTCTGCTGCTGATACGTCAGCAGATTTTGCTGCTCGTTGCGCTGAGCTTCATTCAGGGAGGCGTTAAGCAGGAATGACGAGGAGAGCTGCAGCGCGGAGAACAGGCCAATAATGCAAAATATACCCGTCAAAAGGCCAAAGTGACGAGGGGTGAGACGCTGCGCAATACGGCGAAAAATTTGCGTTAGGTTCATAATTATTTTCATTAACAATGCTTTAGACGCGTGCGAGTCTACGAAATGAAAATGACAGAACCATTGCAGAGAAATGACAACGGCCCTCGCGATGAGGGCCGAATACATTACACGCGATCCTTCCACACCGTCTGCACGTTGCAGAACTCGTGCAGCCCAAAGTGGGAAAGCGCGCGGCCAAAGCCACTCTTCTTCACGCCACCAAAGGCCACGCGCGCGTCGCTGGCGCTATAGCCGTTGATAAACACCCCGCCGCATTCCAGCTCGCGAGAGAATGTATCCGCAAGCGCTTCGTCGGCGGTAAATACGGTAGCGGAGAGTCCAAAGTCGCTGTCATTTGCCAGTTGCAGGGCATGTTCCGCGTCTTTAGCCACAATGATAGCCGCGACCGGACCAAACAGCTCCTGGCGGAACGCCGTCATCGATGGGGTAACGTTCGACAACACGGTTGGTGCGTAATAGTTACCCTCTCCGCTGATTTTCTCTCCCCCCAGCAGCAGCGTTGCCCCTTCAGCCAGGGTGGCCTGCACCTGCTGATGCAGTTCATCGCGCAGGTCATAACGCGCCATCGGGCCAATATAGTTCTCTTCCCGATCCGGAGCACCCACCTTCAGCGCAGAAACCGCATCGACAAAACGTTGGGTAAAGGTATCCGCAATACCCTCTTCCACAATGAAGCGTTTTGCCGCCGCACACACCTGTCCAGTGTTCTGGTAGCGACCCGCTACCGCCGCCTTCACGGCAAGATCCAGGTCAGCATCGTTGAGAACGATGAATGGGTCAGAGCCCCCCAGTTCAAGAACGCATTTTTTCAGCGCCGCCCCTGCCTGCGCGCCAATCGCCGCACCGGCACGCACGCTGCCGGTTACAGTAATCGCAGCAATGCGATGATCGTTAATCATCTGGCTCACACCATCATTAGTGGCATTCACCCAACCAAAAACACCTTCAGGAAACCCTGCGTCTGCAAAAATCTGCGCAATAAGATCGGCTGAACCGAGGACGTTTGGCGCATGCTTAAGCAGATAGCTGTTCCCGGCTAGCAGGATCGGTACCGCGCCACGCAGCACCTGCCAGAGCGGGAAGTTCCACGGCATCACCGCCAGAACCGGTCCCATTGGTCGGTATTCAATTACCGCCTTCTGGTTTTCCACCAGCGTGGGCTCCGCACGCAGCATCGCCGGGCCGTGCTCAGCATACCAGTCGCACAGGCCGGCAGATTTTGCCACTTCCGCCCGCGCCTGCAGAATGGGTTTTCCCATTTCCCGGGAGATCATCTGCGCCATCTCTTCCGCACGGTTGCGCAGCGCTGCGCCGAGATCGCGTAGTTTCTGCGCACGGTGTGAAACGCTTTCGCGTCGCCACTGACGAAAACCCGCGTCAGACTGTGAAATCGCGCGGTCCACCTCCTCCTGGGTTGCCCACGGCCAGGCTGCGAGCGTTGCTCCTGTCGTCGGGTTCACAGAGAGGGCATGTGTTGCAGGTGAGTAAGTCATGATGTTCTCCACGTTAAAACGGTTGATTGATTGTGGCCCACTCTGCTATTTCTTAAAAATGAATAATACTAACCACCTTATTCACGAATCGAGAATGCTATGGATTTAACCCAGCTTGAAATGTTTAACGCCGTCGCACAGACGGGCAGTATCACCCAGGCGGCACAGAAGGTGCATCGTGTTCCGTCCAACCTGACGACCCGCATTCGCCAGCTGGAAGCTGACCTTGGCGTTGAGTTGTTTATTCGTGAGAACCAGCGTTTGCGTTTATCCCCCGCCGGGCATAACTTCCTGCGCTACAGCAAGCAGATCCTGGCGCTCGTGGATGAAGCGCGCATGGTCGTCGCGGGAGATGAACCCCAGGGGTTATTTGCCCTCGGGGCGCTGGAAAGTACCGCTGCGGTACGCATCCCGGAGACGCTGGCGCAGTTTAATCAGCGCTACCCACGTATCCAGTTTGCCCTTTCTACCGGGCCATCCGGGACGATGATTGATGGCGTACTGGAGGGAACCTTAAGCGCCGCCTTTGTCGACGGGCCACTTTCGCACCCGGAACTGGAGGGAATGCCCGTCTACCGCGAAGAAATGATGCTGGTCACCCCCGCCGGGCATGCGGAGGTCAAACGTGCCACGCAGGTGAGCGGTAGCGACGTCTACGCTTTTCGCGCGAACTGCTCGTACCGCCGACACCTGGAAAGCTGGTTTCATGCGGACAGAGCCACGCCTGGCCGCATTCATGAGATGGAGTCCTATCACGGTATGCTCGCCTGTGTTATCGCAGGTGCGGGCATTGCGCTGATGCCCCGCTCCATGCTGGAGAGTATGCCGGGGCACCATCAGATTGAAGCCTGGCCGCTGGCAGAAAACTGGCGCTGGCTGACCACCTGGCTGGTCTGGCGACGCGGCGCAATGACACGCCAGCTGGAGGCCTTTATAGCGCTGCTAAACGAACGTCCACAACCAGCGCCGCACTGTTAGCGTAAATAGATACGCCCTTTCAGATACAAGGTCGCCTGACCGCCAATCAGCACCCGGTCACCCTTCAGTTCGCAGCGCAGATCCCCGCCACGGTACGACACCTGGCGGGCATTCAGTGAGGTTTTGCCTAACTTCTCGCTCCAGTAGGGGATCAGCATACTGTGAGCCGACCCGGTGACCGGATCTTCCGGCACCCCTTCCCCCGGGCAGAAGAAGCGACTGACGAAGTCGTACTCATCACCCGGCGCCGTTACGCAAACCATTTTATCCAGCGGAAGCATCGCCGCGATGTCCGGCGTTAACGCTTCCACCGCCTGTTGGCTCTCCAGCACCACTATGTAATCTCGACCGACGCGCACCTCTTTCGCCTCTGTGATGCCCAGCGCACTAAACAGCCCCGCAGGTGGGTTGTCGACCACCTCCGTTGACCACGCAGGGAAATTCAGCGTCAGCCAGTCGCCACTGCGCTTGACCGTCAGGTCACCGACAAAGCGCGTGGTGAAGGTGATTTCGGTATGCGGATAATCAAGGTATTCGAAAATAACGTGTGATGCCGCCAGCGTGGCATGGCCGCACAGGTTAATTTCATCCAGCGTGGTAAACCAGCGCAACTCAAACCCGCCGTCGGTTCGCACAAAAAAAGCTGTCTCAGACTGGTTATGCTGCTGCGCCATTTTGAGCAGCATCTCGTCCGGCAACCACTCTTCCAGGGGACACACTGCTGCGGCATTGCCGCCAAACGTTTTGTCACTAAAGGCATCCACCAGATAAAATTCAATTTCCTGCATTGTCTCTTCCTCTCTTGTTATGGGTATTCAGCGCAGAAAAACTGTGCCTTTCAAATAGAGTGCTGCCTGGCCGCTCATCAGCACACGTGAGTCTTTGAGTTCGCAACGGATATCCCCGCCACGCGCAGAAACCTGACGAGCAAGCATCGTCGTTTTACGCAGTTTTTCACACCAGTAAGGAATAAGCATCGTGTGCGCAGAGCCGGTAACCGGATCTTCCGGGACGGACACCCCCGGCGAGAAGAAGCGGCTGACAAAATCATATTCACCGTCTCCCCGTGCCGTTACCGTTACTTTATGTTCGCCTGGCGTCATCGCCGGGATGTCTGGCGCGAGCGCTTCAACCTGCTGGCGATTTTCCAGTACGATGAGCCATGCCCGGCCTTTACGGGCTTCAACGTAGTGGCTGATACCCAGGGCCGAGAGCATCTCCGGCGTGGGCGTCTCTTCATGCGTTGGGCATGCCGGGAAATCCAGTGTCATCCAGTCACCTTCACGGCTTACCGTCAGACGGCCAGAAGCCGTATCAAAGTGGATCCGCGAGTCGGGATAATTCAGCTCATTAAACAGAACGTATGCGGCGGCCAGGGTAGCGTGACCGCAGAGATTGACTTCCGTAAGGGTGGTAAACCAGCGTAACTCAATGCCTCCTTTACTGCAGACGAAAAAAGCCGTTTCCGACTGATTATGCTCCTGCGCCATTCTCAGCAAAGTCTCATCGGGTAACCATGCTTTCAGCGGGCAAACCGCTGCCGGATTGCCGCCAAAAGTTTTGTCACTGAAGGCATCAACCAGATAAAAATCAATCTCCTGCATTGTCTTACCGCCTGTTTTTATTGTGTTGTTCTTTTATATTCAATGAAAAAGACGTTCCCGGCTACCGCTTTTATAAGGTAAATATTGAGATCTACATCACATAATGATTGAGTTTTCATCATTTAACGTTTTAAGATCGACCTCTCTTCTTTTCAGCAACGAATCTCCGACATCTCTATGACAACGAACACAGTTTCCCGCAGAGTTGCGTGGCTACGGGTGGTCACGCTGGCTATTGCCGCATTTATTTTTAACACCACAGAATTTGTTCCGGTTGGGCTGTTGTCTGATATCGCGGAAAGTTTCCAGATGGAAACGGCGCAAGTGGGCATTATGTTGACCATCTACGCCTGGGTGGTGGCGCTGATGTCCTTGCCGTTTATGCTCATGACCAGTCAGATGGAGCGGCGTAAGCTGTTAATCGGCCTGTTTGTGTTGTTCATAGCCAGCCACGTTTTGTCGTTTATGGCGTGGAGTTTTACCGTGCTGGTCATTAGCCGCGTCGGCATTGCCTTTGCCCACGCGGTGTTCTGGTCAATTACTGCGTCTCTGGCTATACGGCTGGCGCCGGCCGGTAAACGTGCCCAGGCGCTAAGCCTGATTGCAACCGGCACAGCACTGGCGATGGTATTGGGTCTGCCTATTGGCCGCATCGTGGGGCAATATTTCGGCTGGCGTACTACCTTCTTCGCCATCGGCATGGGTGCACTGATTACTCTGGTTTGCCTGATCAAACTGCTGCCGGCGCTACCTAGCGAACATTCCGGCTCCCTGAAAAGCCTGCCGCTGCTGATGCGTCGCCCTGCGTTACTGAGTATCTACCTGCTTACCGTCATTGTGGTAACGGCGCATTACACGGCGTATAGCTACATTGAGCCGTTTGTACAGGTTGTGGCGGGCTTTAGCGCCAACTTTGCCACCGTTTTACTGTTGATCCTCGGTGGAGCGGGCATTATTGGCAGCATTCTGTTTGGTAAGTTGGGTAACCAGCATGCCTCCTCTCTGGTGAGTAGTGCTATTGGCCTGCTGCTGGCCTGCCTGCTGTTACTGATGCCCGCTGCGGGAAGTGAAAACCATCTGGCGATCCTCAGTCTGTTCTGGGGCGTGGCGATCATGATTATCGGTCTGGGCATGCAGGTGAAAGTTCTGGCCCTGGCACCGGATGCGACGGACGTCGCAATGTCACTCTTCTCGGGGATTTTTAATCTGGGGATTGGCGCGGGCGCGCTGGTGGGAAATCAAATCAGCCTGCATGTGTCGATGTCAGCGATCGGCTATCTGGGTGCCATTCCTGCGCTGGTAGCGCTGATCTGGTCGGTGCTCATCTTCCGTAAATGGCCGGTGGCGCTGGAAGAACAGCGGCAACACGGGTGACGTTTGTTTGTGCCGGGTAGGCGAAGCCGCCACCCGGCAATGAACTTAATGGTACGTTTTAATAATTTCCAGCACGCCGTTAATAATAAACTGCACGCCCATACAAACCAGTAAGAAGCCCATCAGACGGGAAATCGCCTCGATACCGCCCTTGCCTACCCAGCGCATAATCGCACCAGAGCTGCGCAAAGACGCCCACACGATGATGCCGATCAACGCAAAAATCAGCGGCGGAGCAACGGCGACAACCCAGTCAGGAAACGTCGAGCCATCACGTACCGTGGAGGCAGAACTGATGATCATCGCAATCGTCCCCGGCCCCGCCGTACTCGGCATGGCTAAGGGCACAAAGGCGATATTCGCACTCGGTTCGGTTTCCAGCTCCTCGGATTTACTGGTCGCTTCCGGTGACTCATGCGCTTTTTGCGCCGGGAACAGCATACGGAAACCGATAAAGGCTACAATCAGCCCCCCGGCGATACGCAGGCCAGGGATAGAAATCCCAAAGGTGTTCATCACCAGTTGTCCGGCGTAGTAAGCCACCATCATGATGGCGAATACATACACGGAGGCCATCATCGACTGATGATTGCGCTCGGCGCTGTTCATGTTCCCCGCCAGCCCGAGGAAGAGCGCAACCGTCGTTAATGGGTTAGCCAACGGCAGCAATACCACCAGCCCAAGACCAATTGCTTTCATCAAATCCAACATAGTGCGTCGTTGTCCTTATCCATATTTAACACAGCAATTATAGGGGGAAAGTGTGACGTTCATCCATCTGCTCAACGTAACGATTATTTTCCTCCGTGAACAATTACTCCTGGTTATCTATCTGATTTGAAAGACCTCAAAAAACGTGTATGAAACGTTTTAGCAATTCGTGGCATCGGTTAATTCATTCAGTTGACTTATACTTGCCTGAGCAATAATATCCGCCGTGACTAAACTACTTGCCAGGGCAACCATTGTGAAAAGCACCAGTGATCTCTTCAACGACATTATTCCACTGGGTCGTCTTATTCATATGGTCAATCAGAAAAAAGATCGCCTGCTCAATGACTATCTGTCACCGCTGGATATCACCGCAACACAGTTCAAAGTGCTGTGTTCCATTCGCTGCGAAGTGTGTATCACGCCGGTTGAGCTGAAAAAGGTGCTCTCTGTCGATCTGGGCGCATTAACCCGCATGCTGGATCGTCTCGTCTGCAAAGGATGGATAGAACGAAGCCCTAACCCGAATGACAAACGCGGCGTACTGGTCAAACTGACCGACGATGGCGCAGCGATGTGCGAACAATGTCATCAATTAGTAGGACAAAAATTACATCAGGAACTCACAAAAAACTTAACGGCAGATGAAGTGGCAACCCTTGAGCTTTTGCTTAAGAAAATACTGCCGTAAACAGAATAAGAGGTATGACGATGTCCAGACGCAATACTGACGCTATCACCATTCATAGCATTTTGGACTGGATCGAGGATAACCTGGAATCACCGCTCTCCCTTGAAAAAGTGTCCGAGCGTTCAGGTTACTCCAAATGGCACCTGCAACGGATGTTCAAAAAAGAGACCGGCCATTCATTAGGTCAATATATTCGCAGCCGCAAGCTGACAGAAATTGCCCAGAAACTGAAAGAAAGCAATGAGCCGATCCTTTATCTGGCGGAGCGTTACGGATTTGAATCGCAACAAACCCTGACGCGTACGTTCAAGAACTATTTTGACGTGCCACCTCATAAGTACCGAATTACCAGCGTGCCGGGGGAATCCCGATACCTGTATCCGTTAAAACATTGTAGTTAATCATCGCCTTTAAAGACGTAACCGAGGAAATCATGAAAGCTATCGCCTCCGCCGCCCTTGCCTTGCTGGTGCTGTTCTCCAGCCAGACCTTCGCGGAGCAAACCCCTCGTGCAACGCAGCAAAATAATCCTGATACGATGATTTTGCCGTCAGCACATGGCCAGTCACCTTATGATTTCAACCACATGGGTGCTGGTAGCGACAAGTCCGACGAATTAGGCGTGCCTTATTATAATCAGCACGGCCTCTGATTCGTTTTGCCCCGCAGATGCGGGGCTTTTTTTATGCCTTTCCACTGACCCGCGTCGCCCGACGCACGCGCAAACCAAAGACATTAATATACAACCCGGCCATGATCAGCACAGCGCCAAGCAGTTGCAGCGCGCTCAGCGTTTCATTCAGCAAGAGTGTCGCACTGGCAAGCCCCACCACCGGAACCAGCAGCGACAGCGGTGCGACCCGCCAGGTTTCATACTTGCCGAGCAGTGAACCCCAGATCCCATAGCCGATAATGGTGGCCACAAACGCCAGGTAGAGTAGCGACAAAATCGTGGTGAGATCGATTTCAACCAGGCTGTTCAGCATCACATCCGGACCATCCAGAATAAACGACGCCGCCAGAAACGGGATTATCGGGATCAGTGCACTCCAGACCACCAGCGACATAACCGCCGGGCGCGCCTCATGCTGCATGATCAATTTGTTGAAGATATTCCCGCAGGCCCAGCTCAGCCCCGCCGCCAGTGTCAGCATAAAGCCGAGCAGTGCCACATCCTGACCATTCAGACTGGCTTCAATCAGTACCAGCACGCCAAACACCGCGAGCGTGATCCCCGCCAGCTGTTTGCCCTGCAGACGCTCACCAAACACAAACGCGCCGAGAATAATGGTAAAGAACGCCTGCGCCTGTAACACCAGCGAAGCAAGTCCGGCCGGCATTCCGAACTTGATGGCACAGAAGAGAAACGCGAACTGGCCAAAGCTGATGGTCAGGCCATAGCCCAGCAGCAGTTTCAACGGGATTTTAGGACGGGCGACGAAAAAGAGTGCCGGGAACGCCACCAGCATGAAACGTAAACCGGCCAGCATCAGCGGCGGCATGTTGTGCAACCCCAGCTTGATGACTACAAAATTGAGACCCCATACTACGACCACCAGCAACGCCAGCAGCCCGTCTTTACGCGTCATACCCTGCCCCTGAAATATTAATTATTTGTTAACACTTCAAGGTAACAGAAAAAAGCGCGCTGCGAGAAGATCATTAATTCTGGCAGTAAGACTAAGCACTTACGGATAAATTAGGTGCTATACAAGCCCCTTATGTCGTGATACTCCTTTTAGGACACCACAAAAAAAGCATAAGCAATTGTCGGGCAGGAATATGAAACCATCTCTCAGGCGCTCAACCGCAGCGCTGCTGGCATCATCATTGTTGTTAACAATCGGTCGGGGGGCAACGCTGCCGTTTATGACCATTTATCTCACGCGCGTCTATAGCATGAGCGTCGAGAATATTGGTTATGCCCTGACGATTGCACTGACTATCGGCGTGGTGTTCAGCCTGGGATTTGGCATTCTCGCCGATAAGTTTGATAAAAAACGCTACATGCTGATCGCGATCGTGGCCTTTATCGCAGGATTTGTCGCGATCCCGCTGGTCAATAACGTCACGCTGGTGGTGCTGTTCTTTGCGCTGATCAACTGCGCCTATTCCGTCTTTTCGACGGTGCTGAAGGCCTGGTTCTCCGATGTGCTCACCGCTAGTCAGAAAGCGCGTGTCTTCTCGCTGAACTACAGCTTTCTGAATATTGGCTGGACGATCGGGCCGCCCATTGGCACCCTGCTGGTGATGTACAGCCTGCAGTTGCCGTTCTGGCTGGCCGCCTTCTGTGCCGCACTGCCGCTCGGATTTATCCATTTCTTCGTGCAAAAAAGCGTCGCGCTGGATACCGCCGAGGAGAAAATGCCCTGGCAGCCTTCAGTGTTGCTGAAAGACCGCGCCCTGTTCTGGTACACACTTTCCGGCCTGCTCGCCTCCTACGTTGGCGGATCGTTCGCCAGCTGTATTTCGCAATATGTTCTGGCCGCACATGCAGACAGTGATTTCGCTGAAAAAGTGGTCGCCGTGGTATTGCCCGTGAACGCCGCCGTGGTGGTGACGCTGCAATATGCGCTGGGCCGCAAGATCTCTGCCAGCAATATTCGCCCGCTGATGACCCTCGCAACCCTGTTTTTTATTGTGGGACTCGGCGGCTTCATGCTCTCCGGAGAGAACCTGATTTACTGGGGTATCGCTGCAGCCATCTTTACGCTCGGCGAAATCATCTATGCGCCGGGTGAATATATGCTGATCGACAATATCGCTCCACCCGGGATGAAAGCGAGCTACTTCTCCGCGCAGGCGTTGGGGTGGCTGGGGGCAGCAGCAAACCCGATGATCACCGGTATTATCCTGACCAACCTGCCGCACTGGTCGTTATTTGTGATTATGATGGTCGCCATTGTCATTGCCTGGCTGATGATCTTGCGCGGGATGAGCGTGAAGGCGTGGTGCGAAACACCCAACGTAGCGTAGCTCATGTAGGCCGGGTAAGGCGTAGCCACTACCCGGCCCTAAAGCATTAATGGTGTAACATCTCCTCCACCACCTGCTCTTCGTACATTTCATTCGGATAATAGGTCGGCCAGTTATCCATCTCTTTCAGCAGCGCCTCGTGAGAGGTACTACCCATAAAAATATGGAAATGCGAAGACGCTTTCGGCGCGATGATATGGTCGCTGAACTGGACAAACTTCGGTGCCTGACTGTTGGCATCTTTGCATTCAAACAGATAGCGAACCCCTTTTTTGCCGGATGTGTAGGTCAGGATTTTGTAGCCGCTGTAATCATAATGACAGCTGCTGACTTCTTTACCTTTATGGAATTCCATGACGTTATTTTCGATGCCGAAGGCATCCACATCCGTCGCGTAACCCGTGCGGTAGTAGGCTTTCACCTCGTCGAAGGACTTGCTTTGATCTTTCTGGGCTTTTTGTTTAAAAACCGGATCCAGCGCGCCATCAAGAAGGAAAGGATATACGGACTGCCAGGTACCGTCCCAGTCGGACAACTTTCTGTCCCTGACGTCTTTATCTTCAAAGACGCCGTTCGCTGCCTTCTGTTCCGCTTCAGTCATCTGGTGTCCATGCGAGTGGGCAAACAGCTGGCCGTTGACCAGCATCGCCGCCAGAGTCATTGCAAATTTGCCAATATGTGTAGCCAAAACAAAACCCTCACTCCGTTTTATAAGAGCGAGAATGTTATAATATAACATCTCAAATCGCAACCAGGCCGCGCACGCCCTCCTGCTCCATGTTTTTTCCCCGTCCACGCTGAATGATGGTGCCGCGCGACATCAGCAGATAGCTGTCTGCCAGCTCGGCGGCAAAATCATAAAACTGCTCGACCAGCAGGATCGCCATATCTCCCCGGTCTGCCAGAGTGCGGATCACCTGGCCTATCTCTTTTATGACTGAAGGCTGTATACCTTCTGTGGGTTCATCGAGGATCAACAATTGCGGGCGGCTTGCCAGCGCTCGACCAATCGCCAGCTGTTGCTGTTGTCCTCCGGAGAGATCGCCCCCACGTCGCTGTTTCATCTCTTTAAGCACCGGGAACAACTGCCAGATCTCTTCCGGGACCTGCTTTGCATCGCGGGCAGAAAACCGCGACAGGCCCAGCAGCAGATTCTCTTCAACAGTTAAGCGCGGGAAAATTTCGCGCCCCTGCGGGACATACGCCACGCCTGATTGCACCCGCTGGTGCGGCTTGCTATGGGTGATCTTTTTCCCCTGCCAGATGACTTCTCCGGTTTTCGCCGGGATGAGACCCATGAGGCACTTCAGCAGCGTGGTTTTCCCGACGCCGTTACGCCCCAGCAAACAGGTGACTTCGCCAGTGATGGCTTCAAAGCTCACACCACGCAGAATATGGCTGCCGCCATAATATTGATTCAGTTCGTTAACCTGTAACATCACCGCTCCTTAGCGTCCCAGATAGACTTCAATCACCTGCTCATTGGCCTGAACCTCGCGAAGCGATCCCTCCGCCAGCACGCGCCCCTGGTGCAGTACCGTCACGTGATCGGCAATGGTTTCCACAAAGCCCATATCGTGCTCCACCACCATCAGAGAATGCTTGCCCGCAAGCGTTTTGAACAACTCAGCGGTATATTCGGTTTCTGCATCGGTCATCCCGGCCGCCGGCTCATCCAGCAGCAACAGATGCGGATCCTGGACCAGCAGCATGCCGATCTCGAGGAACTGTTTTTGCCCGTGCGAAAGTAGCCCGGCCAGGCGGTCACGTTCACTACTCAGCCGCAGCAAAACCAGCATCTCATCAATGCGATCGCGTTGCTCACCGTTGAGTTTTGCCCGCAGGCTCGCCCAGACGGATTTATCGGTTTTCATGGCAATCTCAAGGTTTTCCCACACCGTCAGCGCTTCAAATACCGTCGGTTTCTGGAATTTGCGCCCAATCCCCTGGCGGGCAATGGCGGCGGGCTCAAGCAGAGTCAGGTCAATGGACTGGTCGTAAATCGCTTTACCGCTTTTCGGCCGTGTTTTGCCAGTGATCACATCCATCAGCGTGGTTTTACCGGCGCCGTTCGGCCCAATTACGCAGCGTAACTCGCCCACGCCGATGTTCAACGTGAGATCCGTCAATGCCTGAAATCCATCAAAGTTAACGTTGATCTTATCCAGTTGCAGCACCGGGTCAGTCTGCTCGCGGTAGCGATCACCAGGTAACTGACGGGTGAATAATCCTTCGGCTGGCTGCATTATTTCTCTCCCTTACGAAACAGACCGTAGACGCCACGTGGCAAAAACAGGGTGACAGCGATAAAAATCATCCCGAGAAACAGTTGCCAGTATTCCGGCATCGCGACCGTGAAAACACTCTTTGCCCCATTCACCAGCGCAGCGCCTATCACCGGGCCCACCAACGTGCCACGTCCGCCGAGCGCTACCCAGATAGCCGCTTCTATCGAGTTTGTCGGCGACATCTCTCCTGGGTTGATAATGCCCACCTGCGGAACGTAGAGTGCCCCTGCCAGGCCACACAGCACCGCAGAAAGTGTCCACACCAGCAGCTTGAACCCGCGAGGATCGTACCCGCAAAACGTCAGGCGGTTTTCGGCATCCCGTACAGCAGTCAAAATGCGGCCAAACTTGCTCTTCGCCAGCGCAAATCCGGTGCCCAACGCCAGGAGTAGTAACAACACGGTTGCCAGAAACAGCGCAATACGCGTGGTCGTTTCCGTCACCGAAAACCCCAGCAACGTGGTGAAACCGGTAAAGCCGTTATTACCGCCAAAACCGGTTTCGTTGCGAAAGAACAGCAACATGCCCGCATAGGTCAGCGCCTGGGTCATAATCGAGAAGTAGACCCCTTTGATCTTCGAGCGGAAGGCAAACCAGCCAAACACCAGTGCCAGCAAGCCTGGCACCATGACAATCAGTACCAGCGTCCAGGCAAAGTACTGGGTTCCCCACCAGAACCACGGCATTTCGGTCCAGGAGAGAAACGACATAAACGCAGGCAAACCGTCACCTGCGGCCTGACGCATCAGGTACATGCCCATCGCATAGCCACCCAGCGCGAAGAAAATGCCGTGTCCCAGGGACAACATCCCGGCATAGCCCCACACCAGATCCAGCGCCACCGCAACGATGGCATAGCAGAGGATCTTACCGGTCAGCGTCAGCATCCAGGTCGAAAGCGCCAGCGGATGCGTCGCAGGCAGCAAGGCAAAAAACGGTAATATCAGCAGACACGCCACCAGCAGGCTGCCGACAATCTGAATGGTTCGTGGCGCTTTACGCGCCAGCGTTAAGGTGAGTGGCTGGCTCATCAGTCAATAACCCTCCCTTTCAGTGCAAACAACCCCTGCGGTCGTTTCTGAATAAACAGAATGATCGCCACCAGAATGAGAATCTTGCCCAGTACTGCCCCCATCTGCGGCTCAAGGATTTTATTAAAGATCCCAAGACCAAAGGCTGCGGCCACGCTGCCTGCCAGTTGGCCTACGCCACCGAGAACGACCACGAGGAAAGAGTCGATGATATAGCCCTGACCCAGCTCAGGCCCAACGTTCCCAAGCTGAGATAACGCCACGCCGCCTAACCCGGCAATGCCTGAACCAAGCCCGAACGCCAGCATATCAACACGCCCCGTCGGCACCCCACAACAGGCGGCCATGCTGCGGTTTTGTGTCACCGCACGCACGTTAAGTCCCAGACGGGTTTTATTCAGAATCAGCCAGGTGAAGAACAGCACCAGTAGCACGAACCCCAGCACCACTATGCGGTTCCACGGCAACGTCAGGTTAGCAAAGACCTGCACGCCGCCAGACAACCATGCCGGGTTTGCCACCTCCAGGTTCTGAGCGCCAAACGTCATGCGCACCAGCTGGATAAGCATCAGGCTGATCCCCCATGTCGCCAGCAGCGTTTCCAGTGGACGTCCGTACAAATGACGGATCACGGTACGCTCCAGCACCATCCCGATACCCGCCGTCAGGCAGAACGCCACCGGCAACGCGATAACCGGGTAGAGCGCCAGCCACTGGGGAGCAAACCCGGCCATCGCCTGCTGCACCATCCACGTGGCATACGCACCCAGCATCAGCATCTCGCCGTGGGCCATGTTAATAACACCCAGCAGGCCGTAGGTGATGGCGAGCCCAAGCGCCGCCAGCAGCAATACCGACCCCAGAGAGAGTCCCATAAACGCCTGCCCCAGCAGATCGCCCCACATCAGGCGATGCTGGATCTGGCTAAGGCTTTCTTCTGCGGCCGCGCGAACCCCGGCGTCAGGTTCGGTCTGCACCTGCGTAAACGGTGTTAGCCTGGACTGCACATCCGGATCGTCGGACTGACCTAACAGCTCGACGGCCTTGCGGCGCACCTCTGCCTGCGGGCTTGCCAACTGAAGATTCGCCACCGCCAGCAGCAGCGCCTGACGCGCCACATCATCGGTTTCACTCTCAACCCGTGTTTGCAGGAAACCGAGCATTCCGGGCTGAGCATCACGCTGAAGCTGGCGAGCCGCAGCACGCCTTTCCGTGACACTGTCACTCACAAGCTGATGTGTTGCAATGGCTGTTGCGGCAAGCACCCGCAGCCGGTTGGTCAGACGCACGGCTTTGGTTGGCCCCTCTGCAGTTTTGGTTTCCCCCAGCGGAATGATGTCGCCATTACGTTGTACAAACGCGTGCTTTTGACTGTCGGTGTAGAGGTTTTCATCTTGCAGAGCCTGAAGCAGCGGTAACCTTGCTGCATCCGGCGTTGCAGCCCACTGCGTCAACAGGTCAGCCTGCTGGCTGCGACTGGCGGCAACAAAACGATCGGCATCCGATGCCTGCGCCATCCCTGGCAGCAGACCGGCAAGCCACACAATAGCGATGATCGTGCGCATGACGTTCATGGATTATCTCCCTGCGGTAATGGCTTAGTTGCTGGCGGTTTTCATCGGCTGATCGGGCTTTTTGTCATTCCCGGCAATGAACGGACTCCACGGCTGGGCACGTACCGGCTGTTCAGTCTGCCACACCACGTTAAACTGACCGTTCCCTTCAATTTCACCGATCATGACCGGCTTATGCAGGTGATGGTTGGTGGCATCCATGGTGAGCGTAAAGCCTGAAGGGGCTTTGAATGACTGGCCTGCCATCGCCGCACGCACTTTATCCACATCGGTGGTACCGGCTTTTTCCACCGCCTGTGCCCACATATGGATACCAACGTAAGTGGCTTCCATCGGATCATTCGTGACCACGGTGTCGGCATTCGGTAGTTTGTGTGCTTTCGCATAGGCTTTGTAGTCTGCTACGAATGCCTGGTTGGTTGGGTTATCCACGGACTCAAAGTAATTCCACGCCGCCAGGTTGCCGACCAGCGGTTTGGTGTCGATCCCGCGCAGCTCTTCTTCGCCTACGGAGAATGCCACTACCGGTACGTCGGTCGCTTTCAGGCCCTGGTTGGCCAGCTCTTTGTAGAACGGTACGTTGGAGTCGCCGTTGATGGTCGATACCACGGCGGTTTTACCGCCTGCGGAGAATTTCTTGATGTTGGCGACAATGGTCTGGTAGTCGCTGTGACCAAACGGGGTGTAAACTTCTTCGATATCCTTATCCTCAACCCCTTTCGAATGCAGGAAGGCACGCAGGATCTTGTTGGTCGTACGGGGGTAAACGTAATCGGTACCTAACAGGAAGAAGCGTTTTGCCCCACCGCCGTCTTCACTCATCAGGTATTCCACCGCCGGGATCGCCTGCTGGTTCGGCGCCGCGCCGGTATAGAAGACATTCGGTGACATCTCCTCACCTTCATATTGCACCGGATAGAACAGCAGGCCGTTCAGTTCTTCAAACACCGGCAGAACCGATTTACGCGATACCGATGTCCAGCAACCGAACACGACCGCGACTTTATCCTGACTTAACAGCTGACGAGCTTTCTCAGCAAACAGCGGCCAGTTCGACGCCGGGTCAACCACTACCGGTTCCAGCTTTTTACCCAGTACGCCCCCTTTGGCGTTGATCTCATCAATCGTCATCAGCGCGACATCTTTCAGAGGCGTCTCGGAGATAGCCATCGTGCCGGACAGAGAATGCATAATGCCCACTTTGATGGTATCGGCCGCTTGCACGCCAAAACTCATTCCCATAGCAACAACAGAAGCTGACAACGCGAAGGCTTTCAATAAGGTACGACGGTGCATATTTTCACTCCTGAAAAAGAACGCTGTGCGAAGACGTCCGTTACGGCGTGGACGCGGAAAAAAATGTGCCAGCTAAGCAGGAGCAAAAAGGATGCCAGAATGGAAAAAGCGCGATTGCAGGGAAAGTGAAAGCAGGATGTAAAGAGAACGTCTCAGAATGATACAGCGCTGCACTTTTATAATGCAGCGCCGGAGATGAAGGGTTTGCCAGACTTCGCTGGCGATCTGCGTCACCAGACGTGTCTTTATCCCTTCGGCAAACGAGAATCTTTCACGAAATTCATCTTCATAGCGCGGCAGCGGTTTCGCTGCTGGCAAAGGCGAACTTTTCATCTTCCCAGCCGGTGATCCCCCCGAGCATAATTTTGACCGGTAGCCCGAGTCGTGCCAGCTTAAGCGCCGCTCTGTCCGCGCCGTTACAGTGCGGCCCGGCGCAGTAGACAACGAAAAGCGTACCTTCAGGCCATTGCGCCATGCGCTCAGCAGTCATCTGGCTACGCGGCAGGTGTAATGCACCCGGCACATGACGGCGCGCAAACTGCTCCGGACTCCCTACTACGTGCAGCAGCACAAAGTCTTGTTCCTGGTTGACGATGGCATGATGCACATCAGCGCAGTCGGTTTCGACGCTCAGGCGACGCAGAAAATGGGTGACAGCTTCCTGCGGTTCCGCAGCCGGAAATTCAGTAACATAACTCATGATACTTCCTCATCTTTGGCGTTTGTGTTAACACTACTCTATCCACAAATTCAGCCCGTGAATGCCCACGCGTATGCCAGAAAACAGCAAAAAGATGACAAACTTAAGACAGATAACTCGGCCGCTGGTGGTTGTGCTGGCGTATGACGGTCTGTGTACCTTTGAGTTTGGCGTGGCGGTGGAGATATTTGGTCTGCCACGCCCTGAACTGGGGGACGAATGGTATCGTTTTGCGGTGGCGGGTATTGATAGCGGTGAACTTCGGGCAACCGGTGGGATCCGTATCATAACCGACGGCGATTTAAGCCTGCTTGAATCTGCCGATCTGATCGTGGTTCCTGGCTGGAGAGGCCTGGATTCACCTGTCCCGGACACACTTTGCGAGGCATTACGCCAGGCCAGCGCGCGAGGCTGCCAGCTGCTGTCCATCTGTTCGGGGGTCTTTGTGCTGGCGGCGTCGGGGTTGCTGAACGGACGTAAAGCCACGACGCACTGGCGTTATCTTGACGCGCTTACAGCCCGTTACCCTGACATCCAGGTGGTCGAGGATGTACTCTATCAGGATGAGGGAGATATTCTTACCTCCGCAGGCAGTGCGGCAGGAATTGATCTCTGCCTGCACGTTGTACGACGGGATTATGGAATGGAAACGGCCAATAGCGTTGCGCGTCGGCTGGTCATCCCCCCTCACCGGGACGGGTCTTTACCACAGCAACTGAGTCGCCCGGTGGCGCAACTACGGGAGAGTCAACGACTGGGCCAGTTATTCGATTTCCTGCACAATCACCTCGCCGTTTCTCACAGCGTTGACTCGCTGGCGCGTCGCGTCGGTATGAGCCAGCGCACCTTTCTGCGCCGCTTTGAGGCAGCGACAGGCACCACACCTGCGCGCTGGCTGCTCAATGAACGACTCTTGAGGGCGAAAGATTATCTGGAAAGCAGCCGTTTAAGCATCGACAGCATTGCTGAGCAAACCGGATTTGGTCAGGCCGCCACCCTGCGCCACCATTTCCGTCAGCAGTTCGCGCTTTCCCCCGCCCAGTATCGTAAACAGTTTGCCCGGCCCGCGCGCTGACAGCCCGTTTACAGGCAAAAAAAACCGCCATTATCTGGCGGTAAATGCTTGCATGGATAGATTTGTATTTTCATGTCTACGTCCCGACACTCCATGGTCGGGCGGCGGATCAATGACAACCTAGCATGCCTGAACTCAACAAAAGCTAAACAGAGCCATTAACCCGCTTTGGTATTGATTTGCAAATAACGCATCAGCCCCTGTTCAGCACTCTCTTTTGCATCATCGTTGATTGCTTCCAGATAGAATGGGCGCGATACACCATAAGGCGCTCTGTCGGCTGAGAAAACAGCAAACTGGAATGTTTTACCTTTCGACGGATTGGTACACCCTAATTCCCAATGCTGGTCATCAATTTTCTTGCTATTACACGCTACGCGTCCGTAATCACTGGTTAAATATGAACCGACCCGTGCTTCTGCTGACTGGATATAATCCGGCTCGCCACTCCAGTTAACATTCATACCTACAACAGCCCCAACGGCAACGACCAGAAGCGCTATTGACATGACTTTTTTCATTGAATCAGATCCATTCCTTTGCCAGAGAAGTCTTATTATATAAGATTAGTCCTTAAATCACTGCCATATTTTGATACCAAATTTTAGGATATGACAAAAATAATTCGAATTTTAGGATAAATCCGCACCACTACCCGGAAATAAATCCTGTCGAAGACGATGACATATTCTTTGCGCTAATTTGAAAAAGCCAATAATAACCCTACGAAACTACGTGCATGCTGGCGGGGAATATTTCTCTAAGGGTAAGTCAATGCTAAAAAAGGGGTTAACGCTCGTCATGCTGGTCTGCGCCCTTTTCTCCGGCCAGCTGATGGCGGGACATAAAGGCCATGAATATTTGTGGGTGAAAAATGTCGAACATCAACTTCGTCATGAGGCAGACAGTGATGAATTACGCAGTGCAGCAGAGGAATCAGCGGAAGGTTTGCGCGAACACCACCTGTGGCAGAAATCGCGCAAACCGGATACACACTTTCGTTAATTACCCTTGCGTTTAGGCAGGGTTTTCATTAGTTCGTCCGGGCTTACTGAGGCTACGACACTGCCCGGTGCTGGCATTTTGAAAATATGGTTTTTCATCTTGCCAATTACATGCATTTCACAAGGGCGGCAGTCAAATTTGAGGGTCAACACCTCGTCACCATTCACCAGTTGCATAGGTGTGGCCTTCCAGCTCTTGATGTTCCCTTTAGCCTGTTTTGGACACAGGTTAAAGGCAAAACGGAGGCAGTGCTTGGTGATCATCACCGGCACATCACCCTTCTCTTCATGCGCTTCATAGGCTGCGTCGACCAACTGCACGCCATGACGATGATAGAATTCACGTGCTTTATGGTTGTAGACGTTAGCCAGGAATGATAAATGCGTATCCGGGTAAACAGGTGCAGGGACGGCTTCGGCTTTACGGCTACCACGCGGGTAATTAGCCAGACGAGCTGCATCGAGCATTTCCGCCGTCTCACGACGGAACTGGTTAAGCAGACTGTTTGGCACGAAGAGCGCGTCCGGCAGATTTACCTCAATGTTACGCGCGTAGTAAATTGTCTGCCCCAGCTTCGCCACACCCTCTTTCAGGTTGTTTAGCGCTTTTTCCGCATTGTTGGCGACCTCAAACTGGCCATCAAGAGTATGCGTCACGCTGATGCCGTCTTCACAGGTCATGGTCAAAATCAGCTGCTCTTCCCAGCCGCCCAGTTCAATATCCACCGCGATGCGACGCTCGCTGGAGGTTTTCAGCAGTGCCTGCTGCCAGTTATGATCCAGGTTACGGTTTAGTGCTGCGTTCGGTCGCGCTTTATGGAGATCGGCTGGCATTTCATTCGGCCACACGCGATAGCGATTTTCTCCGGTTTTTTCGACCGTATTGGCACGGAAACCGACCACTTCGCGTTTGATCATTACGTTCAGACCATCGCCGTTCGCCAGTGGCTCCGTCACTTCCACGTCCAGATGATCCTTCGCCACTTTCAGTACTTCACCGACCGGCAAGCCGATAAATTTCGGCGAGTCAAACGCACCGATGTCACCTTTACGGGCATTCACGAAATAGTCTGTACTGCCACGGTGGAAGGTTTTATCTGTCGACGGAATAAAGAAATGCTCGGTACGACCGGCTGACGCGCGTGCCAGGTCGCCACGATCTTCAATAATGGCATCCAGCATCTGACGATAGTGCGCGGTGATGTTCTTCACGTAGCTCATATCTTTATACCGCCCTTCAATCTTGAAGGACCGCACGCCTGCATCAATCAGCGCACCAAGGTTGGCGGTCTGATCGTTATCCTTCATGGAAAGCAGGTGTTTTTCAAACGCCACCACGCGCCCCTGATCGTCTTTCAGAGTGTACGGCAGGCGACACGCCTGAGAGCAATCGCCACGGTTAGCGCTACGCCCGGTCTGGGCGTGAGAAATGTTGCACTGGCCGGAATAGGCCACGCACAACGCGCCGTGGATAAAGAACTCAATCGTCGCGTCTGTCGCCTGGTGGATATCACGGATCTGGTTCAGGTTCAGTTCACGCGCCAGAACGATCTGCGAAAAGCCGACGTCGGAGAGGAATTTTGCCTTCTCAACGGTGCGGATATCACACTGGGTACTGGCGTGCAGTTCAATTGGTGGGATATCCAGCTCAAGAACGCCCATATCCTGAACAATCAGGGCATCAACCCCGGTCTGGTAGAGATCGGTGATCAGACGTTGCGCAGGTTCCAGCTCATCATCATGAAGAATGGTGTTCAGGGTCACGAACACTTTCGCCCCGAAACGGTGGGCGAACGGTACCAGTTCAGCAATATCGCGCAGACTGTTGCTGGCGTTATGGCGGGCACCGAAGCCAGGACCGCCAATGTAGACGGCATCTGCACCGTGAAGGATCGCTTCACGGGCAATGGCGGCGTCGCGGGCCGGGCTTAAAAGTTCAAGATGATGGGATTGCAGGCGCATACTTCGTCGTTATCCGTTATGGTCAAAATGGCGGCTATTGTAGTCAGAAGTATGCGACAGCGAAACAGTTTTGCGTAGTGTTAGCGGGGATAATGGATCAGGGAGTGAAAATGCACCACCCGGTCGCTGCTGTTGCGGTACGCGTGGGGTTTGTCCCCGGCAAAACGGATGCCTGAATCGGCTGGAATTGTCTGCCACTCCCCCTCCAGTTGCATCTCCAGCTCGCCGCTTACCACCACCACATGTTCAATCACCCCCGCTTCATGCGGTGTGGACTCGCTCAGCGCGCCAGGAGCCAGGGTAATGGAGAAATGATCAAACTTCAGCGTCTCATCCCACGGGAACAGCGGTTTTACCACCATGGCCTGCTGCTGCGGGTCAAAAACAGCCTGCTTGTCCGCCTCTGGGGTGATAAAGGTGGAAAACGGTACGTTCAGTCCTGTGGCGATTTTCCACAATGTCGATACCGTCGGGCTGGATTCATTGCGCTCGATTTGCCCGAGCATCGCTTTTGAAACCCCTGTCTCTTCTGCCAGCTTCGACAAACTCCAGCCGCGATCCTGGCGCAGTGTTTTCAGTGTGGTTGCAAGATGTTGTGTGATGTCCATGTTCCCTCCTGGTGATGATGAGCATACCACTTGTACGCTATAACGCACAGTGTTACCTTATCTCGGACGTTATAACGCACAACGGAGTTTTCATGCGCGCTTCTTCAACACACTTTGTTCCAGCCGTTCTGGCGGGTTTTGTCGCCGTCCTGGTCGGCTACGCCAGTTCTGCTGCCATCATCTGGCAGGCCGCAGCAGCAGCTGGCGCAAATGCGCAACAGATTGCGGGCTGGATGACGGCACTCGGGATCGGCATGGGAGTCAGCACGCTGCTGCTTTCCTGGTGGTATAAAGCGCCAGTGCTTACCGCCTGGTCAACGCCCGGTGCGGCGCTGCTCGCAACCAGCCTGCACGGTGTCACGCTGGCTGAAACAATCGGCGTGTTCGTCTTTGCCAATGCGCTCATTTTACTCTGCGGCATCACCGGGTTATTCGCCCGGCTGATGAAGCTGATCCCCCATTCGCTTGCTGCTGCCATGCTGGCAGGGGTGCTTTTGCAGTTTGGTCTGCATGCGTTTGCCCATCTGGAGGGGCACTTTCTGGTGTGCGGAAGCATGATTGCCGCGTGGCTAATGGCAAAAGCACTGGCACCCCGCTATGCCATTGTGGTTACGCTTCTGGCAGGCGGCATCATGGCCTGGGCGGGTGGTGACGTTGTCACGGATAAATTCACCCTTTCCCTCGTTATGCCAGAGTTTATTGCCCCCTCCTTCACCTTCACCAGCCTGGTGAGCGTGGGTATCCCTTTCTTCCTGGTGACCATGGCCTCCCAAAATGCCCCCGGCTTCGCCACGATGAAGGCCTCTGGCTACCCACTGGCGGTTTCGCCGCTCATCATCTTTACGGGCGGGCTGGCACTATTGTTTTCGCCTTTTGGCGTCTTTTCCATCTGTATCGCGGCGATAACCGCCGCCATTTGTCAGAGCCCGGATGCGCACCCGGATGCCGCTAAACGCTGGCTGGCAGCCATCGCAGCCGGGGGATTTTATCTGTTAGCCGGTATTTTCGGTGGTTCTATTACTGCGATCATGACGGCGCTACCGCTCAGTTGGATCCAGACGCTGGCAGGTCTGGCGTTACTGGGGACCATCAGCGGGAGTCTGTATCAGGCACTGAATCACGAAGCGGAACGTGACGCGGCGATAGTCACATTTCTGATGACTGCGAGCGGTGTGACACTCCTGGGCATTGGTTCGGCATTCTGGGGACTGGTTCTGGGAGGAGTATGCTACGCCCTGTTATCCCGCACTCGCCGCACGTAGCTGTGAAGGCGTCATTCCCGTCACGCTGCGAAAGCGGTTACTGAAGTGGCTGGCGGAGTTAAACCCACAGGCGAGCGCAATGTCCGTCAGCGGCGTCGCAGTATGTTGTACCAGCGCTTTCGCCTTTTCCATTCTGCGCTGCATCACATACTGATGCGGCGCCAGCCCCGTCGACTGGCGAAACATGCGGGCAAAATGGTATTCGCTGAGGGCGGCCTGCGCCGCCAGCTCTGCCAGCGTCAGGGGCTGCCCCAGGTTCTCTTCGATAAAGGCCAGCACATTGCGCAGAACGAACGGGGATAACCCGCCCGTGACGACCGGCAGTTTCCACTGAACGTTAGAGTAGTTTTGCAGCAGATGGGTTAACAGCAGCGTAGAGGCCGTGCTCAGAGTAAGCTGGTTGGCGTGCTGCTGCCAGTCGCAGCCGAGTAAAAACTGGCGGTACAGCGCAGTTATCTTCGGATCGCTGCCGAATATACGCTCGTCCAGGGTCAGCGAAAGTGGCCGCTTGTCCCAGATTTTTTCCCCCACGTCGCGCAGATGTTCATCGGTGCAGTAGAGATGCACAAACGACAGGTCATCCCGGATATCCCACGTTGATTCGCTCTCTTTGGGCATCAAACAGAAACGATCCGGACCGCCACCGTTTTTCCAGCCGCCCGGCGTTTTTTGATAACTTTCGTAACCGTCAGCCACGTACAGACTAAGGGTATGATGATTGCTTTTTACCGTTATCGTATCGTGCTTGTTGTACCACGCGGCCAGCTGAATACCCGAGTTCAGCGAGACGGTTTCCCGCAGGACCGCATTCTGTTGGCACAGCGTTTCAAAGGTATCGTAAGCGTGAGACATAACCGTTAGCGCGTTATTGATCAGATAATCAGTCTAAGAATTGTTGCCGCCCGTTGCCAGCCCCCATAAAAGAAAAAAGCGCAAGATTTTGCAAGTCTACCGCAAGCCGGTGCAATCCCCTTGCGGCTCAGCACACCATACTGCCCACTTCCGTGGTTTGAGAAGAGAAAAAGTATGAACGCATTATTATACGGACTGGTGGTAATTATCTGGGGAACTACCTGGATTGCAATTTTCCTGCAGCAAGGTCCTGTGGCATCGCCCGTATCCATTTTCTGGCGTTTCGCGGTTGCCAGCCTCACGATGATGGTGGTGTTACTCGTCCTGCGTCGACTGCGCAAACTGGCGCTGCGGGATCATCTGTTTTGCTTACTTCAGGGATGCTGCGTTTTTTGCTTTAACTTCTGGTGTTTTTATACCGCGGCCTCGCACATCAACACCGGGCTGGAATCTGTGATTTTCTCAATGGCGGTGCTCTATAACGCCATCAACAGCTTTATTTTCTTCGGGCAACGTCCGCCTGCGCGCTTCTGGACCGCAGCGGCTCTGGGGCTAATTGGTATTATCACCCTCTTCTGGGACGACCTTCTGGCCAGCGGCTGGAGCGCGTCACTCCTGACAGGTATTGGTCTTTCCGCACTCGGTACCTACGGCTTCTCGCTGGGCAATATGATCAGCATGCGTCATCAACGCAAAGGCCTTGAAACCATGACCACCAACGCCTGGGCGATGCTGTATGGCACACTGGTGATGGGCTGCATTGCCCTCTTCAGAGGCGACAGTTTCACCCCGGAATGGACGGTGAGCTACATTGGCGCGCTGCTCTATCTGGCCCTGTTTGGTTCGGTGATTGCTTTCGGCGCTTACTTTACGCTGGTAGGACGTATCGGCCCAGGTAAAGCGGCCTACAGTACGCTGCTCTTCCCACTGGTCGCCCTCTCCATCTCAACGGTTTATGAAGGTTACGTGTGGCATATAAACGGTATCGTCGGGTTATTGCTGATTCTGGGGGGGAATATGGTGATGTTTACTAAACCCGAAACCTGGTTCAGGCGCTTACGAACAGCGTAAATAAATAAGGCCTGCGCAATGCAGGCCTTTCCTGGTTATTTCATGGTCTTTTTCACATCAAACATGGTGGCATCGGTCGCCATGTCATCAACAACCTGTTTCAGAGTTGCAAAGCCCATTGGGGTATTTTCGTTAGCCAGCTCTTTGCCTTCGCCTTTACGAACGACTTTAATGACAGGCTTGCCGGTTTTCGCATCAATCAACTCACCTTCAAAATACAGGTGGGTATCCATGGTACGGTGACCGCTCGCCATTTGCGTACCTGCAACAACCAGTGCCACTGGCACCACTTCATAGAACTGCAAACCTTCTTGCTTAGAGGTTACACCGGTAATCGCACCACGGAAGATCAGGCTACGCGGCCCTGGTTTGGTAACGATCGGTTTACGCTGACCAATCGAGGTTTTCATTTTGTTATTGGTATAGCTCAGCAACTCATCCAGTGTTCTTTGACCAATCTGCGTGGTTGGTTTTGGAGCCGGATAATAAGTAATCGGGTTCCAGACAATATTGTCATAATTGGCTTCGTTATATGACGGATCAACCCAACGTAAGGTCGGTTTACCCGTTGCAGAAGTTGTTTCCTTTAAACCAGAATAGTCTTTTAAAAAGCCTGAGTATTGATCGGGAGCAGCCACTTTTGATGAACAACCCGCCAAAGCCAACAGACCAGTAAGCACTGCAACTTTTAAAAAAGTTTGAGTACGCATGATGGTTTTCCATGTTATCTGCAAGTATGCATTTGAAGTTATAGCAAAAGACTGGGGTGAGTGTTGTGACAAAAAATGATGTCGGGAGCACAAATTGCAAAAAGACTGCCCGGATGTGCACCGGGCAATGAAAAATTACTGATGTATATCCAGTTGCCAGAACAGATGTTTACCAAACGGGTCAATTTCATACCCCGTCACCTCTTTGCGCACCGGTTCGAAAATCGTTGAATGCGCAATCATCACCGCTGGCATCTGGTCATGCATCATCTGCTGAGCCTCTTTATAGAGCGCCACACGTTTATCGTGATCGGTTATTGATTTTGCCTCCGCAATAATTTTATCAAACGGCTTATAGCACCACTTCGCCGAATTCGAACCGCCATTTGCAGACGTGCAGGTAAATAGCGGACCAAAGAAGTTGTCCGGATCGCCCGTTGCGGTCGTCCAGCCCATCAGCGCAGCCTGATGTTCACCTCCCTTCACGCGCTTGAGGTATTCCCCCCATTCATAGGTGACAATGTGAGTTTGTACGCCCACTTTCGCCCAGTCGGCCTGAATCATTTCGGCCATACGTTTCGCATTCGGGTTGTACGGACGTTGCACCGGCATTGCCCACAAATCAATGTTCACCCCGTTAGCAAAACCCGCTTCCTTCAGCAGCGCTTTTGCCTTTTCTGGATCGTAATCGTAATCCTTAAGTTCACTGTCAGCGCTCCATACGCCTGGCGGCAGCAGGTTCTTCGCGGCAGTCCCCGTGCCATGGAACACCGCGTCAATAATGGCTGATTTGTTGATGGCGATGGCCAGCGCCTGGCGAACCTTAACGTTATCCAGCGGTGGCTTTTGCGTATTAAACGCCAGGAAACCTGTGTTCAGGCCTGCCTTGCTCATCAGGTTGATGTCTTTGTTCGCCTTCATACGCGGCAAATCGGCTGGGTTCGGGAACGGCATCACCTGACATTCGTTCTTTTCGATTTTGGCAAAACGTACTGAAGCATCCGGCGTGATGGTAAACACCAGCCGATCGAGCTTCGATTTACCCTGCCAGTAGTCTGCAAACGCAGTGAAGAGAATGCGGGAGTCCTTCTGATACTGTGTGAGTTTAAACGGCCCGGTGCCAATCGGCTCCATATCCACCTTTTCAGGAGTCCCCGCTTTCAGCATCGCGTCGGCATACTCCGCAGAGAGGATCGAGGCAAAATACCAGGCCAGATCGGCGACAAATGGCGCTTCCGGGTGTGCCAGCGTAAAGCGCACGGTGTGGTCATCGACTTTATCAATGGCGGTGATCAGGCTGCCAAACTCCAGACTTTCAAAATTGGAATAGCTGCCATTAGAGACGTTATGGTAAGGATGATTCACATCTTTCTGCCGCATAAACGAGAAGATCACGTCATCAGCGTTAAAGTCCCGGCTCGGCGTGAACAATTTATTACTCTGGAATTTCACCCCCTTACGCAGATGGAAGGTATAGACTTTACCGTCGTCGCTCACCTCCCAACGCTCTGCCAGGCTGGGTACCAGCTCCGTGGTGCCAGGTTTGAAATCGACCAGCCGGTTATAAACAGGTACGGCACTGGCATCCACGCTGGTACCCGACGTGTATAACTGAGGATTGAAGTTTTCCGGTGATCCTTCGGAACAATACACCAGCGTTTTTGCGGCGACCGTGGAACTGACGGTGAGTGCAGCAAGAGCCAGCGTTAAGATTGTGAGTTTGCTTTTCATCATTTATTCCTGTCTTTTTAATTCGACGGCTAATTAATTCTTTTGCCATCTCATAAATAACATTAAAGTGAAGTGGCAAACACCTGAAAAATAAATAAGGAATAAATCACTATGGGCTCGTCACTTTCCAGACAATTAACGCACCGCTTTTTTCGCTATCTCTCCATCACCAGCCAGAGCGATGCCAAAGTAAAAACGCTGCCCTCTACGCCAGGCCAGCACGACATGGCGCGAGAACTGGCACAAGAGCTGGCGCAACTGGGGTTAGACGACATTGTGATTGATGAATTCGCCACGGTGACCGCGGTGAAAAAAGGCAACGTCGCCGGTGCGCCGCGCATTGGTTTTATTACCCATATTGATACCGTCGACGTGGGTTTATCGCCCGATATTCATCCGCAGATATTAACATTTACAGGTGAAGACCTCTGTCTGAATAAAGACAAAGACATCTGGTTACGCGTAAAAGAGCATCCTGAAATTCTGGCCTATCCGGATGAGGAGATTATTTTCAGCGACGGAACCAGCGTATTAGGCGCAGATAATAAATCAGCCGTTACCGTCGTTATGACCGTGCTGGAAAACCTGACGGCAGAGCATCAGCATGGCGACATTGTGGTTGCATTTGTCCCGGATGAAGAAATTGGCCTGTGCGGCGCGAAGGCGCTCGATCTGAAACGCTTCAACGTTGATTTTGCCTGGACAATTGATTGCTGCGAGCTGGGGGAAATTGTCTATGAAAACTTTAACGCCGCGGCAGCGGAGATCCGCTTTACTGGCGTGACGGCACATCCCATGTCCGCCAAAGGCGTACTGGTGAACCCCCTGCTGATGGCGACCGACTACATCAACCATTTTGACCGTCAGCAAACCCCAGAGTGTACCGAAGGTCGTGAGGGGTATATCTGGTTTAACGGCATTCAGGCGGGACAAAACGAGGCCGTCCTCAAAGCGAATATCCGTGATTTTGATAAAACGCGTTTTGCCGCCCGTAAGCAGCAGATTGCCGACGTCGCAGCGCTGATTGCTGCTCAGTATCCAACAGCAAACGTCGACTATCGCATTGAAGATACCTACAGCAATATCAGCAATGCGATTGGCGAAGACAGGCGTGCTATCGACCTGATGTTTGAAGCGATGGAATTACTCGGCATCACGCCTAAACCGACGCCAATGCGCGGCGGTACAGACGGCGCGGCACTCTCAGCAAAAGGACTGCTCACACCAAACTTCTTCACCGGGGCGCATAACTTCCACTCGAGGTTTGAATTTCTGCCGTTGTCGTCGTTCGAGGCCTCTTACCAGACTGCCCTGCAACTCTGTCTGCTGGCCGCCCGTTAAGCAGGTTTGCGTGCCAGCAGGGTGGCAAAGCGCAACTTAATGCGGTTACCGTTTTCATCGGTGCGGTGCAGTTCGCCAACGTCTTCGTTGTATTTGAGCAACTCCCAGCCTTCATAGTAGTTGCTCAGTTCACCCGTTCTAAACGCAAACGGGAAGCCGACGGTACACGGATAATCAGTCGTATCCATGGCGGCGACAATCAGGTTGTGGCCGCCTGGTGTAGTGCAGCGCTGCATATTAGCGATAAGACCCGGGATGGTTTTTGCATCCAGGAACATCAGCACGACAGTGGACAAAATAAAATCATATTCACCGTCGAAACTCAGGGTGTTGAGATCTTTTATCGCCGTGTGGAGGTTGTCGATCCCTTCTTCAGCCTTGATGCGCTCGATATTATCAATGCTCATCGGGTTTTTATCCCAGGCTGTCACCTCGTGGCCGTTAGCGGCAAGGTAGAGACTGTTACGGCCATTGCCACAGCCCAGATCCAGGGTTTTACCCAGCGTAACGATATTAGCGCTGAACAGCACTTCTGAGTGCGTGCGGGTTAAGCCATATTTCCCTGTGAAGTAATTCTCATCGACGGTCATTATTTTTCCTGATCCTGCATAAGTTGAAAGTGCATTTTGAATGCCATTTTAAGTCGTTTACCGTCCGCTTGCCAACCGTTCGAAAATCGAAAAATTTGCTACGTTTAGTTAAGACGCCTATCAGAGACATCAAGATGAACAAATATCGCCTTAGCGATGATACACGCCTCTGGCAATGGAAAAACGGCGAGACAACCCACTCGACCACGTTGCGACAGATTATCGCCACGACTGATTTTAACGACGTGACGGTCGGTACAAAAGGCGGATGGATTGACGATGAACGCGCCCTCGCACAAGACGGTGACTGTTGGATCTACGACGAAAACAGCGTGGTCTTTGCCGGTGCGATCGTGTCTGGCAACGCACGGCTTACCCTGCCTTGCATCATCAGCCATGAAGCGCATATCGGCGACAATTGCTGGCTGGACGAGGCTGAAGTCAGCCATGGGGCACGAATAAGTGACAACGTCACCATTCAGCACTCCTGTGTGCGGGGTGAGTGTCATATTTATGGGGAGGCTCGCGTGCTTCATAACAGCGTGGTCATTGCCGCCAAAGGCCTGACCCCGGACAATGAACAGATCCTGCAAATCTACGATAACGCGACAGTCAGCCAGTCACGCATTGTGCATCAGGCGCAAATCTACGGTGATGCGATGGTGCATTATGCCTTTGTTGAGCACCGAGCCGAAATATTCGACAACGCTATCCTTGAAGGCAACGATGTGAATAACGTCTGGGTATGCGACTGCGCAAAGGTCTATGGCAACGCCCGCGTGATTGCCGGTTTTGGCGAGGATGCTATTCCTACCGTGCGCTACAGTTCTCAGGTCGCGGAGGATGCGGTGGTAGAAGGAAACTGCATCATTAAACACCACGTCCTGATTGGTGGTCAGGCATGGTTGCGCGGCGGGCCGATCATGCTGGATGATAAAGTGGTGATTCAGGGACGGGCGAGGATCAGCGGTGATGTGCTGATTGAGCATCGGGTTGAAATCACCGACGATGCGGTGATTGAAGCGTTTGCCGGTGAGAATATTCATCTGCGCGGCGAAAAGGTGATTAATGGCAACCAGCGCATTACCCGCACGCCCCTGCTGGGCGCGCTATAGCGTATAAATCTTGCCGTAGATGTTCACATCATCGAAATGACCATTCAGGAATTCCGCTTCCCGCAGGCAACCTTCCAGCGTAAAACCGTTGCGCAGGGCAACTTTGTTGCTGTGCTGATTCGCGACCCGACACTTAATCACAAAACGACGGATTTCACCGCATTCAGCGTAGTAACGCATAAACGCCTGCAATGACTGAGAGAGGATCCCCTGCCCCTGATGTGCTTCATCCAGCCAGTAGCCGATATACCCGGCTTTGTTGGCCGGTTCAATCGTGTTAAACGACAGCACGCCGATCAGCCCATCATCCTTAAAGATCAAAAACATTTTGGCGTAGCCACGCTGGTGCAGCATCTGGTTACTCTGCACGTTACGGCGGGTATCTTCTTCGCTGCCCACGTGCTGCGCCCAGTCAAAGGCGGTTTGCAGAAAGGCTCTGTTTTTGACGACGAGGCTGTGCAGTTCAGCGGCATAACGCTCTTCGACGGCGCGAAGTTCGATGTCGCGGGTAACGGGGATGATTTCAGATGCCATAATACCTCTTGTTAGCGCATTTTATTCTTTAAACAAGTATGCTTTTTCACGGTGCTAAGCTTTGTTACTCTGATGGCTTCTTGCTCTAGTGCATCAAAATTTGCTGAGCAAATCTTAAAGTAATCATTACCAGTAAACGGATCAGGGTGAACGGTACTAAGTTCATTATTTATCGAAGAACAACCGGAAGAATGCAGGCAAGTTGAGTTAGAGGGGTTCATTTTACTACTTACTTCACTTCTTTTAAGCAAATTTAGAACATAGCCTTCAGGGTTGGCATTCAGCCAGTTTTTATATTGCACTTCGCTGTTAAAAAGTTCTTCACTGTGAAATCGCACAACGGAGGCATTACGCCCAGTAATATATTTCATCGCAGCCAGAAGATAGGAGGCTTTGAAAGTCACATCCTGGTAGTCTTTCGCTAACAAACTTTCAGCTTCTTCAAACCGCTCAACAAATGCTGCAACCTCTTTGGGATCGACACGGCTAATATTATCTTTTCCATTTCGAACAAACAGCTTTTGCTCTTCAGTATAGAGAGTGAAAGGAACATTCCTTGCTCCAGTGAACAGCTCGACGGGTTGGGAGAAATATTCCAACATTAGATGATAGAAATCTTTATAAGCCATGGTTCTGTCTCCCTTTAATATTCGTGAAATGCGCGGCTGCTTTGTTGCTCATCATAAATGAATTCAGGCTTATCTTCAGGGAAGCAACTAAACGAATCCTGCCATTCGCCTTTCACCAACCCACCAGACTCAAGGTCAAAGGGCACACACCATAGAGATAAATCTTCGTCGAAACGGAACACCGGTAATGGCGCAGCAAAGTACTGATGACGCGGATAAATCAGCATCATATTGCCTTTCCCATGAAGATACTTTTGCCCATAGGCGAACATCTGATACAGGTCCGGCTGGCTGATTTCATACTTCCTCAGACCATCATCAGCTCTGCTATCTAATAGCTTCCATTTAGCATCCATCACCACCATCTGCTCACCGGTGATAAGAAAGTCAGGTTTAAGCATGAACCATCGTTGAGATGACTTTTCGCCAACAGGAACATGTTCTAACAAGTACTGGCTCTTAGTCTGCTCAATGAGCTGGTAATCGTGATTCAACGCTCCAGCCAGACCGTATCCTACCCAGCCCTCATATAACTTCTCCATAGGGAACAACAAAGAAATTCCCTGCTGCAATCCATATTGAAAATCTGGATTCATCTGTTCAAGAATGAGCTGGCACCACGGCTTTATCGCGCGATAGCCAAAGAGATATTTACCGTCACTCCACTGCCTCATTGAATGTGTTGTACTTCCAGAGATCGGCACTATGCCATCCAGTTGGTGGCTAAGTGAATTTGCCTGCCTCCAGCTCTGCCCTTGTCTGGTCATTTTGAGAGTCCAGTCTAAAGCAGTCCGTAGCAGACGGTTTTCAATACGCTGAGGGGAGAACTCGGCATAGCGCACATGGAAATGAGTGCCTCTGCCCGGAGGCATTCTCATTTGCGCAGTGACATCCAATTGACCACGGATGAACGCACTATGTTCATCCTCAATGAGGTGATAATCGAAACGCAGTCCTTTGCGTACTAAATCAGCAAGATGTCGCAGGAACTCACTGATTATCCATTCATGCAAAGGTTGGTCACTGCTTTGTAATACCGCCAGACTCGCCTCACGAGGTGTAATTCCTGTAGAGATGCTTAGCATTTGGCGTAAAAGCTGACGCAGTGGAACTATCTCAGTTGGAACGTCAAGAGTGGTTTTTGGCAGAATTTCAATTGACTCGCCAGTCGGGGATTGCAAATAACCGACATAGCTTCCCAAACGCAAAAATCGCCTCCCTTCCCGGCTGAGAATTTGAGAGGTACCACTCCACTTTTGTTGTAATTGCTCAAGCCAGGAAAATGTTGCTTCAGAGACAATCCCCAAATCCATACTGGCTGGTTGAGAGTTATCACAGGTAAGCAGAGCATATTCCCGGACCTGAATCATCATGCCACAATGCCTTGATAAGCTTCTGCCGACGCGAAAGCATGTCCATTGATACGAAAACGCCTGTCAGACAGGCTATCTGCAATATCTTTCGGGAATAGCGCAGAAAATGACGGTAATTGTGCTGACTGTTGCAAGAGAATAAAACGGTTTTCTTTCGCTTTCACTGAATCATTAAGCACCCAACCGATACGCTCATAATCATCAAAGAAATACTCTCTCAGCAATGGAATGAGTTTTTCCTGGAAGATGCTGGCAAGACAGGCTTCACGGTCGGCGTTATTTTCTAATTTCTTTAATGGCATGAAGTAAGCATGGCCAATCATATGCTCACTATCCAGCAGTGCTTCGATACGTTGATTAATGCGCGTTAACAACGTTTCAACATCAACACCAAACGCGGTGACCCCAGCTAATAACTCCGGTCGTGAAGGCATTTCGGTAAAGCTAAAGCGTCGTCTTAGCGCCAGGTCCATTTGTATCAGGGATTTATCCGCAGTATTCATCGTCCCAATGACATAGACATTTCCTGGCACGGAAAACAGCTGTTTAGAATAAGGCAGGACTAAGGAACGGGCATCTTCAGCCCCCAATCGTTTATCGGATTCCAACAGAGTAATCAATTCACCAAAGATACGGGCAATATTTCCCCTGTTTATCTCATCAATAATAAGCACATGCGGTAATGCTTGATTATCACTTGTTTCTACCGGGGCCAATAGTTGAGACAGTTTTTTCCTGTCAATTGAGGCATCCCTCAACTCATATAATGTCATTTGTGAAAGTGCTTTTAAAAAAAGCTGCTCTTTCGGTAAACTTGGTGAATACGTTCGTAACCAGTTGACCTTACGCATTTGGTGATAGCCTACGCGTTCATCATTTGGCAGAAATTGATAATCCCCGGCGATCTCGGCAATGGCCCTGAACTTATGATTACCATCGGAAATAATAACCAGATCACCATTCCGAATGATATTTTTAAACATGTTGACCGCGGTCAACATGTATTCACTTCTCTCAACCTGGCCTTCATTCGATTCGTCTATGCGTAATCGGACATCCGCAGGAGTAGTGCAGCCACTAAAATCAAGATTATCTCCCCAACCCAATAAAATATAATTGTTCGCAAGGCACTCATCGAAAATATAATCTTCACCGTCAAGAGTATTTCCAAGAGACATTTTCCAAATCCGTCTCCCATTCAAAGACAATGACTGGGTTGAACTACCACTCGTTTTAACTTCAGCATTCAGGCACAGCTGCTTAAAAATACCATCCATAACTTCGTAGCGAAGCGTACCCGAGCTTTCATCAGTAGTCGCACGAATACCCTCGATAAAGTCCTCATACGAGAAACTTTGATGGAAAGTGGTAAACATGATGCGCTGCTTTTCTACCAGCATCTGATACCGCTGCTTTACCTGTTCCCGTAAATCATAGCCATGATGCTCACGCGTAGCCTGTTGATACCATGCATTATCCGCAATTTTGACTGCCATTTCGGTCGTCGTGTAGGTTTTACCCGTGCCCGGTGGCCCAAAGAGAATCTGGTTTAAGGGATACATTAACGATTGCTCCTTGTTTTCGTTGTCTCTTTTTAATCCAGGCTGGGTGATCAAAGAGGGCTGGCCTCCCAACAAATTCACGAGCGCCTGTAGCGCTTCGACTGATTCAACATCAGCCGCATAACCATATTGGGATGTACCGTTATCTTTCGGATAACGTCGGTAGCTGGTGCTTTTTACTTTTTCCCAAAGGCAGTGGAAACCCTCAATGCGATCAATTTCCGCCTTTAAGGCAACGGAGTCTGGTGCAAGAACTAATGGGCTCTTGTTAACAACGCCGTCCCGACTGCGTTTGACATACAGATACTTTCCATCTCCGAGCGGATGCTCAGATGCGTAGCTTGGTTCGAATTTTCCGGGCTCTAGCCGGTAACCCAATTCATTCAACGCCTGGTATATCTGGAGCGAATTCAGCATTTCCTACACCACTCCTTGATGAAAAAGAAGCACAAATGCGAACATATGAAAATCATGATTTATGACTGTTAATCGCCCGGCAGCGTTACGCTTACCAGGCGCAGTTCAACTCGATTAACGCATTACCCTGTCATCAACGTACTGACGTTTGTCCGGCGCTGGCGGGAAATACTGATACAGCCAGGTTTCACTGATCGCGTCGCCCTGGCAGCGCAGGAACAAACGCATGTCCACCGGATCTGTCGAATCGGATGTTGGATACCAGTCAAACAGAATGCGATAGCCGTCAAACGGTTCAACGTAAAGGATCTCAACCTGCTTCGCTTCTCCGGTGGAGAGCGTAATGACCGGCTCGATGCCTTTTGGTGCAGCCGCTTTCAGGTCGCCACCGACGAAGTCGATAGCGAAGCGACGGGCCCACACTTTCGGGTAATTTTCGCCTGGTGCCCAGCCTTCCGGGAAGCCACCCATCCCGGTGCGGGTCGCGAAGACCGTTGCCAGCGGAGAACGCACTGGCGGCATGGCGCTCCAGTAAAGGCGATATTTGAAGTCCAGCTCGTCGCCTGCTTTGACGGCTTTTTCCGGCTGCCAGAAGCAGACGACGTTATCCAGTGTTTCACCCGTCGTCGGGATCTCCATCAGGCCAACTGAGCCTTTGCCCCAGTCATTACGCGGTTCAACCCACAGGCTTGGGCGTTTGTTATACCAGCCCATCACGTCCTGATAGTGAGAGAAATCACGATCAAGTTGCAGCAGGCCGAACCCTTTCGGGTTTTTGTCCATATAGGCATTGAACTGCAGCTTCTGCGGGTTGTTCAGCGGACGACAGATCCACTCCCCATTACCTCGCCACATTGCCAGGCGGTCGGAGTCATGAATTTGTGGATGAATGGTGTCACACATGCGGCGTTCGTTATTGCCGCAGCTGAACATGCTGGTCATCGGTGCGATGCCGAGTTGCTTAATGTCCTTACGCGCATAGAGATGGTTTTCCACCTCCATAATCACCTGGCTCTTCTCGCAATGGATCACGAATTTATAAGCACCGGTGATGCTTGGGCTGTCCAGCAGCGTATAGACAGTAAAAGTGGTGTCGCCGGGTTTGACGGTTTCGAACCAGAACGAGGTGAAATCCGGGAACTCTTCCGGTGTGTCAGTAAAGGTATCTACCGCCAGACCACGAGCGGAAAGACCGTACTGGTAGGTGTCATCAACCGCACGGAAATAACTCGCACCGAGGAAAGAGACGATATCGCGACGCGCCAGTTCAGGGGCTTTAAACGCACGGAAGCCCGCAAAGCCGAGATCGCTTTGACCTTCAAGCTGTTTGGTATCCACACCCGTTTCACCGTAGCTGAACAGCTCCGGACGGAAGTGGATCTCGCGCGCCATTGAGGTAGACTGGTCGAGCGAGAACATCCGCACGCGGCGACGGAATCCCATTCCCATATGGAAGAACTGTACGTCCAGTTGACGCCCTTCAATGTTATTCCACAGCGACTGTTTTTCATCGTAGCGGATGGCGTTGTACGCCTGCGGCGTCATGGTTGCCAGCGTGTCCGGCAGCGGGCGCGGCGCACCACCCCACGGGGTTTTCGCCAGGTCATGCGCCATGGATTGCAGTACGGAGAAGTCAAAACGACGGCTCTGACCGTCAGCAATGTCAGAGTCAGCAGCGTATGCCGCTTTGGAAAACAGGGAAGCAAGGCCAGATGTGCCGCTCAGGGCTGCCACTGCCAGCGAGCCTTTTAAAAAACGTCTGCGATTCATGCCTGGAAAAACGTCCTTATGGTCGTGTGAATGTGTTTCGCGCTCGGCGAAATGACGGCAAGAAAGAACGCACAGCCTAAACAAAAATGGTTAAGAATCCAATTGTTGGCCGGTGATTATATGAACAAAGTGTGAAATATTTTCTGTCGACCAGAACGGCCCGAAAGTGGTGTAAAGAAAGCCAGGAAAATGTGTATAAAAATGCCCCGGTGCGACATCAATCACCGGGGCCAATGAGGCGGTTATTTTACGCTGACATCGATACCCGGGAAGTACTTATCAGCGAGTTTAGCGATCGTGCCGTCGGCACGTACTTTATCAATCGCGGCATCAAGTTGCTTTTTGGTGGCCTCATCCCCTTTACGCAACCCAAAACCGATCCCACTGCCGAGGATAGTGTCGTCAGACACCGGTTTGCCGATGAAGCCAAACCCTTTCCCCTGCGGCTTACTGAGGAAACCTGCCTGCCCGGCCGCGGACATAACCAGCGAGGCATCGATACGACCATTCAGCAGATCGCCCCAGGCCATATTCTGATCTTTATAAGACACCACGGTGACACCCTGCTTTTCCCAGTGCTCTTTCGCATAGGTTTCCTGAATGGAGCCTTGCAGCACACCGATGGTTTTACCCTTCAGCCCTTCGGGTGTAGCCTCTACCGCTGTACCGGCCTTGCCGACCAGTTGCGACGGAATGCGGTAGATCGGTTGGGTAAAATCAATGCTCTTGCGGCGCTGTTCGGTGATATTCATCGCCGAGTTGATCGCGTCGAATTTCTTCGCCACCAGCCCCGGAATCAACGCATCAAACGACGTTTCGACCCACGTACACTTCAGCGCTGCGGCTTTACAAATGGCATTCCCCAGTTCAACGTCAAACCCTTCCAGTCCGCCCGACGCATTGCGGCTCTCAAAAGGCGGATATTCCGCTTCCAGACCGTAACGCAGCTCGGTAGCCGCGAAGGAAGAAAAGGTACACAGCAATCCCATGCCGACAACTAACGCGCGTAATTTCATCCAATACTCCTCAGCGTGGTTTAACCCGACACAGGGCCTGGGCACCTGCCCGTAACGTCGCCTCATCTTTCGCAAAAGAGAGACGAATCAATTTATTATCCGTGCCGTCCGCATAAAACGCCGACAGAGGAATGGTGGCAACGCCATACTCAACGATGAGTCGTTTCACCAGCTCGCTGTCACGCTCATCGCTAAACTGGCTGTAGTCCGCCAGCATGAAGAACGATCCGGCACTCGGCAACAAGGTAAACGGCGAATCTTCAAGCAGGCTTCGCAACAGATCGCGCTTACGCTGGTAAAACGCTGACAGCGACAGCCAGGTTTGCGGATCAACCATATGCTCAGCAAATGCGTGCTGCATTGGCGTATCGGCAGAAAACATTAAAAATTGATGGACTTTACAAATCTCGTCCATCAGTACCGCCGGAGCAACACAGTACCCCACTCGCCACCCGGTTACGTGATAGGTTTTTCCGAAAGATGAGATAATCACGCTACGCTCAGCCAGCTGCGGGTGGGTGGCCATCCCGTGGTGCGGTTCCCCATCAAAAACGACGTGTTCGTACACTTCGTCAGACAAAATAATGATATCGGTATTGCGCGTCAGCGCCGCCAGCTGCTGCAGGTCATTAGCTGAGAAAACCTGACCGCTCGGGTTGTGCGGGGTATTGATGATAATCATACGCGTACGCGGGGTGATCGCGGCACGCACTTCATCCCAGTTGACGGCAAAATCCGGCACCGTGAGTTTGATGGCGACCGGGGTTGCCCCCTGCAGTCGGACAATCGGGGCGTAACTGTCAAATGACGGTTCAAAGTAAATTACTTCATCGCCCGGGTGGACCAGCCCGCTGATTGCCGAATAAAGTCCTTCGCTGGCGCTGGCAGTGACCAGTACTTCGCTACCCGGGTCATACTGCGTGCCGTAGAGGGTGGCAATTTTATCCGCGATACGCTCTTTTAGCGGCTGCAGACCGGTCATCGCTGCGTACTGGTTATGCCCTGCCTCCATTGCGCGAGTGACGCCCGCAATCAGCTTCGGGTCGCAGGAAAAATTCGGTGCGCCCTGAGAAAGGTTAATCGCGTTATGCTGCGCCGAAAGCTGGCCAATAACGGTAAAAATGGTGGTACCCACATCAGGCAATTTAGAGCGTGTTTGCACCGGCGTTCGTAAAGTCATCCTCTTTCCCTTCTCATGGACATTGCATAACTATTCAAACAACAAGTGAGTTGTCGGGACAATCGAATTGTTGTCATAATAGCCATGAGAAAAATGCATAGCTGAGGTGTTTATATGTCGCGCCGTTCGCTCCCGCTCAATGCCATCGACGCATTTTTAGTCACCGCGCGTCACCTGAATCTCACCCACGCCGCCGCAGAGCTTTGCCTGACCCAGGGGGCAGTGAGCCGCAAAATCGCTTCCCTTGAAGCGTGGTTTGGCTTTCCGCTATTTGAGCGTCATGCGCGTGGGCTGCGGCTGTCACCGCAGGGAAGCGCCCTGCTTCCTGAACTGCAATCTTCTTTTGAGCAATTGCTGACGGTGGCAGATCAAGCCCGTAGCCAGCAAACCGTCATCCGCTTAAAAGCCCCCACCTGTGCAATGCGCTGGCTGGTACCCCGCCTGCTGGAAGTGGAGCGTGAACAGCCAGATCTGCAAATTGCATTGACTACCACCACCGATCACAACGTTAATTTCAAAACCGAATCTTACGACGCGGCCATTGTGTTCGGCACACACATGAGTGCCGGCGACCTGCTGTTTGAAGAGGCGTTAACCCCGGTGCTTAGCCCCATGCGTGCGAGCGCCGCACTGGGAACGCTGACATTTCTTCACCCGACGAGGGATAAGACAGACTGGTCATTGTGGCTGGCAAAACAGGAAGGCCCGGGTTTTGTTATGCACAAAAATCAACACTTCGACACAATGGATCTGGCTATTACGGCCGCCATTCAGGGGCTGGGTGTCGCCATTGCCGACGAAACGCTGGTGGAAGAAGATGTCCGCGCCGGAAGGCTAACGCGGCCCTATGAGACAAGTATAAAAACCGGCGCGAGCTACCGACTGGTGCTGCGCGAAACGCCCGGCGAGGGAAATGGGCTGGCGGCGTTTCGCGCTTGTTTGCTTAGTCGAGGCTGACGTGATGCTTCATCACCCGCTTGAAGAGACTCATGCGGGCGCGCATAAAGCGGTTTTCAAGCCTGAAATCTGCATGTTTATTCACTCCAATGCGTAACATAACGTCCCGCCCTTTGCGGCATGCGGGCCAGTGTGTGGGCCCCGGTAGGATGTCGCGACGACCGGCGTCACGCGCGAAACTTACCCAGTAATCGGCAACATGGGCTGCAAACTGGAGATCGCGTGCATTGACATACTGACGCGACGGTTCCACCTGACCGAGGGTATCAAACACATAGGGAACCTCGTTGCCATGCCATGCACCGTTGATATAGGTGGCATGTTCCGCTTCCGCAACGTAGTCAAACCAGTAACGCCAGCACAATCCGCCGATGCGCTGCTGAGCCTGCATCACCACATATCCCATTGTCGTGAACGCCATGTCGCGGCACACCTGCCTGCCCAGCTCTTCGTCCCCTTTAACGCCCGGATAGAGCAATTTTATCAGCCCCAACCCAAAACGACGTTCGCGGCGCAGTTTCTGGATTTGCCCGGCGAGATCGATGCCAAACACTGCCATCACGCTGGCTTCATCGCTGTTTGAACCAATCATCACCGGCACAGGATGTTGTCGGGCGGCAAAGAAGACATCGAGCATCGCTTCCGGCAGAACGCAATCCCCGACGATGGGCGCCGGGGCGATGTTCAGCGGTGCAGTTAACGGCCAGAATACATCGGGCGGGATAGCTCGTAGCTCCTCAGCTGTCGCATTCTCCAGGCCAAAATGGGCGGCCAGCGCTTCCCCTTTCTGCAATGCCTGCTCGCGCGGCGTGTCAGGTAAGGTGTAACCGCTTTGTACAATCGCTTTATGGAACAACCCTTCTGCCAGCGGAGAGGCCAGCAGTGAAAGCACGCTGCGTGCGCCAGCGGATTCGCCAAACAGGGTCACGTTGTTGGCATCGCCGCCAAACGCGGCAATGTTTTCTCTCACCCATTCGAGCGCGGCAATCTGGTCCAGCAGGGCAAAATTATGCACGACGCGATCTTCTTCGCCCTCCAGTGCAGGATGGGCGAAAAAGCCAAGATGACCGAGGCGGTAATTGATCGTCACCACTACCACACCGCGCGTTGCCAGCGCTTTACCGTTATAGGGCGGCAGACCACCAGCACCAATGGTAAACCCGCCGCCGTGCAGCCAGACCATTACCGGAAGCGGCTCCACGCGGTCGACGGGAGACCAAACGTTGAGATAAAGACAATCTTCAGAGAACTGGCCCGGATCGCCGCCCCCTAACTCCTGGCAATACTCGCTGCTTTGCCAGCTTGAGGCCGAAAAGGCGGTGGCCTCGCGAAGTCCATCCCACGGTTCAGGCGGTCGCGGGGAGCGCCAGCGCCACTCGCCCACGGGCGGTGCGGCGTAGGGAATACCGCACCAGACATGGACATTTTCGTCGGTTAAACCAGACAGTGCGCCGCAGCGCGATTCAACCACAGGGGCGGAAGGATTTTGCATAACGACCTTATATTTTCCATCACACCCCAGCAGAGTAACGATTTCAGAGCAAACCGCAACGCTGTTTGCTACGTACTTCAGCCTCCTGATAAAGCGTAAACTCGTCAAACACCTGGCAGCCCAGCGCTGCTTCAAAGGCATCACGGCTGGCATTACCGTGGCTGCGCGCCTGGGTTTCGTTCCCGAGATTGGACTGGAATATCCCGGCGGCGCTGACCGGCAGGAAATCTTCGTAAGTAATTGGCTGAGCGACCACCCACCCGCGTTCAATCAGCGGCTGCGGATCGTCTCCGGGACGAAACGCGTGGCGATGCGCTTCCCCCGCAGGCGTCAGACGATAGCGGAAATAGGCCAGCTCCTGACGACGCATTAGCATTTCGCTGTCCGGGAAAGCGTTAAAGATCTCCCGCAGATGCAGCTGGTGGGTCAGGTTATCTTTACCGGTACCGGCCTGTGCGAGCAGACTATCGTACAGTTCACGACCTTTCGGGGTCAGGGCTACGCCGCGCTGTTCAATCTCACCAAAGCGCGCGGTGTGGGTGCCTTTATGTTCACCGGCAAACAGCACCGGTTCTTCCAGCGCCTTAAAGCTGGTCTGACGCAATAAGACGGGAACCTCCCGACGAGGCGGACCTTCGATCAGAATTTTAGGTTCGATACCGTACTTGGGCATCAGCTCCTGCACCCGGTCGATATCCAGCGTGCGCGGCGTAAGGTGGTTAATATGGCACCCCGGGAAGCAGACCACATCGGCAATAAGCCGGTGCTCGTTGTGCAGCGCCAGATAGGTTTCCTGATCGACCGTCGCATGACGATGCCAACGGAAGGTTTCCAGCGCTTCCTGCACAAATTCGTGCGCCTGTGCGTCAGTAAAGTGTCCTTCCGACTCATGGAGATCGATCAGTTCCAGACAGCGCGGGGTGAAGATGTTCCGATGTGACAGGATCTCCGCAGCACGTTCACGCAGCGCAACGTTTTCAATCAATTCAAGACGCAGCAGTGAAGTAAAGATACGAAACGGATTACGGCACAGCGCCGCATCGTCTACCGGACGAAATGCTGTTGAGTGGACCGGCACCCCCGCCTGAGAGAGATCGTAATAGCTGACCGGGTACATACCCATAATGGCAAACATACGACGCAGGGTTGAAAGTTCTTGTGCCGTGCCGACGCGGATCGCCCCGTGGCGCTCCACGTTCAGGCGCGCCAGTTCATCGGCATTAGCCAGTTGTTCATGTAATAGCGGGTTATTTTCCAGAACCGCCAGGTTTACGTCCGCGACCAGTTCGAGCAAAGTGCCGTATTGCGGAACTTCCTGCTGGTACATCGCCGACATAGCCTGCGAAAAGCGTTCCCGAATGTCATCAGCCGTGATGGTGTTCGCCATGATGTCATGCCTCCAGTGAATATTACCTGGAGTGTAGAGAAACCCGTTCCTTCCGGGGGGAAGAATTTCTGAATTGTGATCTTAAGACGACAGTGGTCAAACCGTGTGCTATCAACCCCTGGCCAGGCCAGGCGGAACCGTCCTTTCGCCTCGCTTTTGTTACGAGGATTATCCTTATAATTATTTAGGGTTTCGTTTCCTGGCAATAGACATTATTTTTACTTTATATCGGCTGCAAATCATGCAATTTATCACACCATTTCGTGAGTTTAACCGTTATTCCCGTCAAACAATGTCGTCACCAGCTCGGCCAGCGCGTAATGCACCGCTTTTTCCACCACATCCTGGCAGTCACCGGAGAAAAGCACGGTGCGGGTCTTCGTTTCGCCCCGTATGTTCCACGCAAAGCAGACTGTTCCCGCCGCCGTACCATCGTCGCCCCCCTCCGGGCCTGCGTATCCGCTGATGGCGATGCTGATATCAGCCTGGGCAATGTCGCGGATACTGGTGGCCATCTCGCTTACCGTCTGTTCGCTCACAGCAGTAAACCGCGCCAGCGTCTCAGGACACACGCGGAGGATCCGCGCTTTGGCTTCATCGCTGAACACAACGAGGCCGACATCATAAAATTCGGCGGTGTTTTCCTCTGCGCAAAGCGCCACCGAGAGCTTTCCGCCCGTGCAGGATTCCGCGGTGGTTAAGCGAAGCCCGAGATCGGTTAATTTACTCGCCAGCTTCTTCGTCAGTTCACCCACTGTATTATTACTGTCGTGAAAAAGATTGCTCATTTTGCCGCCTCTTATTTCCCGAAAGGAATGATTGAAATATGTCCATTGCGCTCAAGTATGGCATATTTAATGTCGCTTATTTTTGTAATTCCATTATTTTGACGTGCTGACACCAGAATATCATCACAAGATACATCGACTTTTTCCAGTTTATCGATTAACGGCACGCCGTTCTCGACCAGAATCACAGGCGTACCATCCAGAATATTCTCCACCGGGGAAAAATACTTCTTCATTAGACCAAATATAATATCCACCACCACCAGCGTAGTAATGGTAATCATCGCACCGGTGACGGAAAAATCCTGCCCGAGAAGCGCCTGCTGTGTGGCTTCGCTAATTATCAAGAGCAGAATGAGATCAAAGCTGGTCATCTGCAGCAGTGCGCGCCGTCCGGCCACTTTAAATACCACTACGAGGAACAGGTAAATAGCCAGCGCGCGAAAGACCATATCCATATCAGCCTCCTAGGGGTAAATAAATTGCCAGATGTTAATCTCCGGCTCGCTGTTTACGCGGATGACAGTGTTCCATTTACCGGCTCTGGTAGGCGTCGTGAAGAATAGCACAGAGAAGCGGTCTGACTTTTTCAGGTTGTTATAGACAAAAAAAAGGGTCCTGCCGTGGCTGAACATGGTGTCCGGCTGCGGCCAGATGCTGCCGGGTTCATAAACATCACTGGTATCGCTGGTCATGCTGAGGACATACTTCCCCTCGGTTTGCACCGAAAACACGAGCTGCATCCGCGTCTCTGTCTCCCGTCGGCCAAAGCGTTCATAATTTATGGTCAGTGACTTAGCGGAATTCGTTTTGACCTTGTCGCTGACCATCCCGCTTGAAAACAGACCGGCAATGGCCGCGACAATAACTCCCAAAAGAACAATAAAACCAACCTGACGAAACGCGTATTCAAACGTCAGCAAGCGATAACTCTCATCTATCCCGGGTAACTTTTCATTTTCACGTTTCATGGTCATCGTCACCGTTTCGCTTATTATCCGATAATTTTGATTTCTAACGCGAATGTTTTTAGGACTTATCACATTTGCCACATAAAGGAATAGCAACAATACTTAATAAGTCAAGAAATCAAAATGAAGGACACCCGATGAAATTATCACGCATTTCTGCTTTTTTGATATTTCTGGCTCCAGTCGTCTGGGCAGATAATAACAGCGGATTACAAAAAGGCGAAGCCCCGCCGCCACCGCATTCGCTTGATAGTGGATATCGAGGAACCGATGATGCGCGTATTATGACAATCAGTCAGGCAAAACAAATGCATGATGGTGCGACAATTTCATTGCGCGGTAATCTTATTGATGGCAGCGGCGATAAGTTTGTATTTCAGGATAAAACCGGAAAAATCGACGTTATTATTCCCCAGGCAGTCTTCGACGGCAGAACGGTAAAACCCGACCAGATGATCAGTATCAACGGTTCGCTTGATAAAAAGTCATCGCCTGCCGTCGTCCGTGTTGATCGTTTGCAGAAATAATTCAGCGAATCGTTAACGCTGCAGTTATCCATCAAATCTCACCCCTTGGCTTAAGGAGTCAGCTATGAGTGATACAAAACAACGTACGAACGCTTATCCGCAGCCCCCGTTCCCGGAACAGCCGCAAACGCCACCGGGACTGGCATCCGAAATGCAACCCGTCCCCGACCACGGGGAACAAAGCTATAAAGGTCATGGCCGGCTGGCCGGCAAAAAAGCACTGATTACCGGCGGAGACTCCGGTATTGGTCGCGCGGTGGCTATCGCCTATGCTCGTGAAGGGGCCGATGTTGCCATCAATTACCTGCCGGAAGAGAAGAAAGATGCGGTGGACGTTATCGAGCTGATTAAAGCTGAAGGTCGCACTGCCGTCGCGCTTCCGGGCGATATCCGGGACGAAACCTTCTGCCAGAATCTGGTCGATGAGGCCGTCGCCCAACTCGGTGGGCTGGACATTCTGGTGAATAACGCCGGTCGCCAACAGTTCCGGAAGTCGCTGGAAGAACTGACCACCGAAGATTTTGACGCCACATTTAAAACGAATGTTTATGCGCCTTTCTGGATCACAAAAGCCGCTCTGCGCCACTTGAAATCCCCAGGCGTCATTATTAATACCTCCTCCGTGCAGGCGGTGAAGCCCAGCCCCGTTCTGCTGGATTATGCCCAGACGAAAGCCTGTCTGGCGGTATTTACCAAAGCATTAGCCAAACAACTGGGTCCGAAAGGCATTCGCGTCAACGCGGTCGCCCCTGGCCCTTACTGGACAGTACTGCAATCCAGCGGCGGGCAGCCGATGGAAAAAGTGAAGGAGTTCGGTGACGACACCCCGCTGGGACGGCCGGGTCAACCCGTTGAGATTGCGCCGTTGTATGTCACACTGGCCTCGGATGAGTGTTCATTTACATCCGGTCAGGTGTGGTGTTCTGATGGTGGTGACGGAGTGATTTAAACCGTTTAACGCCCCCCCCTTCAAAATGCGCAATAAAAGAACAAGGACGTTCGCTTCTGGGCACCTGCCGAAAAACATGTTGTAACTCAAACAGATCAGATGTTAAAAATATTTTGCTATCAAGTTATCAAAATTAAACAACTTAACTTGTCACCCGCATCGCTCTGTTTTTAACATCGCCTATGGAAAAAAATGGTCTGTTCAGTCAGCGCATACGCTTGCGCCATTTGCATACATTTGTGGCCGTCGCTCAACAGGGAACGCTGGGGCGTGCGGCTGAAACTCTTAACCTGAGCCAGCCTGCTCTCTCGAAAACGCTGAATGAGCTGGAACAACTTACCGGTACCCGTCTTTTTGACCGTGGTCGTCTGGGGGCGCAACTAACCCTGGTGGGCGAGCAATTTCTCACGCACGCCGTAAAAGTACTTGATGCCCTTAACACCGCGGGCCAGTCCCTGAATCGTAAAGAAGAACACTCCAGTGAAGTTGTGCGAGTGGGAGCCCTGCCTACTGCTGCGCTGGGTATTCTGCCCCCGGTCATCGGTCAGTTCCACAAACAGCAAAGACATACCACGATTCAGGTTGCCACCATGAATAACACCATGTTGCTTGCGGGGTTGAAATCAGGTGAACTGGATCTTGGCATCGGTCGAATGTCCGATCCTGAACTGATGGGTGGTCTGAATTACGAACTGTTGTTCCTGGAATCACTGAAGCTGGTGGTGCGTCCTGACCACCCTTTGTTGCAGGATACCGTGACCTTAAGCCGCGTCATGGAGTGGCCTGTTGTGGTCTGCCCTAAAGGGACAGTCCCGCGAGACACTGCCGAGACACTGCTGAAAATGCAGGGATGTTCGCTGCCTTCCGGTTGTATCGAAACGCTTTCGGCCTCGCTTTCACGCCAGCTTACCCTGGATTATGACTACGTCTGGTTCGTTCCCTCCGGCGCGGTAAAAGATGATTTACGCCAGGGTACGCTTACCGCACTGCCGGTGACGTCACCTGGAGCCGGTGAACCCATCGGTATTTTGACCCGGGTGGATTCCCCACTTTCCACAGGCGCACAAACATTGCTGAGCACTATTCGCAAATCTATGCCGGTCTAGAAATCTGTCCCATCACTCTAACCCTCTCCCCAAAGGGGGCGAGGGGCAGTCCTGTGCTCTAATCAATTAATGCGAAATTATTCATTAACAATTGCGTAAAACAATTTAACAGTTTTATCATATCGCTGAATTCACCAAATGGTTCGTAAATAATTTTATAAGCCAGAATTCACTCGCATTAATCATTATCTACCCTGCAATTATTACCCAACTGGTACATACCCGGCACAGCGGGGGGATGTAAAGGAGACAGAAATGGCATTTGGCAGCGCGCCGCGCGGGATACCTCGTATTCTGCAGTGGCTACTTGCCGGACTGATGATACTCATCGGTCTGGCCGTCGGCGGGTTGGGCTTTAAGCTCGCCACCGTAGGTGGAAGTTGGTACTTCCTGATAATGGGCGTGGTGATGGTGATTGCCGCGATCCTCATTTTTACCAGTCGCAGCAGTGGGATCGTGCTTTATAGCATAGCGTTTATCGCCTCACTGTTCTGGGCAGTAAGCGATGCGGGCTGGGATTTCTGGCCGCTCTTCTCGCGCCTCTTCACGTTTGCCGTACTGGCCTTCCTTTGCGCCATCGTGTGGCCTTTTCTGCGTGCAGCAAACCATAATGCCCCAAACAAAGCGTCCGCATTCGGTATCGCGGCCGTGCTTGCGCTGACTATGCTGGTCAGCCTGGGCTGGATGTTTAAACCGCAAACCCTCGTGGCGGCTAACGAGCCCGTTCCGGTTAAACCCGTCGCACCCGGTGAGCAACAAAAGAACTGGGAGCACTGGGGCAACACCACGCACGGCGACCGTTTCGCCGCGCTGGACCAGATTAACAAGCAGAATGTCAGTGACCTGAAAGTTGCCTGGGTTGCACACACGGGTGATATCCCGCAGAGCAATGGATCTGGCGCGGAAGATCAAAACACGCCATTGCAGATCGGCGACACGCTGTATGTCTGTACGCCATACAGTAAAGTGCTGGCACTGGATGTCGACTCCGGTAAAGAGAAGTGGCGCTATGATTCCAAAGCCACGGCACCTAACTGGCAGCGTTGCCGTGGTCTGGGCTATTTTGAGGATCGCGCTTCAGTGACAACGTCACAGATTGAGACACAGCCTGCCGCGTGCCCTCGCCGCCTGTTCCTGCCCACTACCGATGCCCGCCTGATTGCCATCAACGCGGATACCGGTAAGGTCTGCGAAGACTTTGGCGACCATGGCACCGTTGACCTGAGCGTCGGTATGGGCGAGATCAAACCCGGATATTATCAGCAGACATCCACGCCGCTGGTTGCCGGGAATGTCGTTGTCGTCGGCGGTCGCGTCGCGGATAACTACTCCACTGGCGAACCGCCGGGCGTGGTGCGCGCGTATGACGTTCACACCGGTAAACTGGCGTGGGCGTGGGATCCGGGTAACCCGAACCTGACCGGCCTGCCGCCGGAAGGCCAGACCTACACGCGCGGTACGCCGAACGTCTGGTCGGCGATGTCTTACGACGCCAAACTGAACCTGATCTACCTGCCAACCGGTAATGCCACCCCTGATTTCTGGGCAGGTGAACGTACCGCGCTGGATGATAAATACAGCTCATCTATCGTGGCGGTTGATGCAGCCACCGGTCAGGTCCGCTGGCATTTCCAGACCACCCACCACGACCTGTGGGACTTTGACCTGCCATCCCAACCGCTGCTGTACGACCTGCCCGATGGTAAAGGCGGCACCACGCCTGTACTGGTGCAGACCAGCAAGCAGGGCATGATCTTCATGCTCAACCGTGAAACCGGTAAGCCAGTGGCGAAGGTTGAGGAACGTCCTGTCCCGGCAGGTAACGTTGAAGGTGAGCGCTACTCTCCAACCCAGCCGTATTCTGTTGGTATGCCGATGATTGGCAACCAGACGCTGACTGAGTCCGACATGTGGGGGGCGACGCCTGTCGACCTGCTGCTGTGCCGTATTCAGTTCAAGGAGATGCGTCATCAGGGCGTCTTCACGCCACCAGGTCTCGACCGTTCCCTGCAGTTCCCTGGCTCGCTCGGCGGGATGAACTGGGGCAGCGTCTCTGTTGACCCAAACAACAGCCTGATGTTCGTCAATGATATGCGCCTGGGGCTGGCAAACTACATGGTACCGCGCGCTAACGTGGCGAAAAACGCCAGCGGCATCGAGATGGGTATTGTACCGATGGACGGCACGCCGTTCGGCGCCATGCGCGAACGCTTCCTGTCGCCGCTGGGCATTCCATGCCAGAAGCCGCCGTTCGGAACCATGTCAGCCGTTGACCTGAAAACGGGCAAGCTGGTGTGGCAGGTGCCTGTCGGCACGGTGGAAGATACCGGCCCGCTGGGCATTCGCATGCACATGCCAACCCCAATCGGTATGCCAACACTGGGCGCGTCACTCTCTACTCAGTCTGGCCTGCTGTTCTTTGCCGGTACTCAGGATTTCTACCTGCGCGCGTTTGATACCGCCACCGGGAAAGAGATCTGGAAAGACCGTCTCCCCGTGGGCAGCCAGTCCGGCCCGATGACTTACGTGTCACCGAAAACCGGTAAACAGTACATCATCATTAACGCCGGGGGTGCCCGTCAGTCACCGGATCGTGGTGATTATGTTATCGCGTATGCGTTACCGGATAAGAAATAACAGATGAAAAAAGGGACCGAAAGGTCCCTTTTGTTGTCTGGTGGCGCAACTCAGAATGTTTCCCAGTTATCCCCGGAAACCGTCGCCGCAGGGCGTAGCGGCGTACTCTTCGTCACTGAGGCTGGTGTGGCCACTCGGCCTGGCTTCACGCTACTCAAACGAAACGCGCCAACCGCTTCGGTCAGGCGCGCGCCTTGTTCTTCCAGAGATGCCGCGGCTGCGGAGGCTTCTTCCACCAGCGAGGCGTTCTGCTGGGTGACTTTATCCATCTCAGAAATCGCCTGACTCACCTGCACAATGCCACGACTCTGCTCATCAGACGCGGCGGCAATCTCCAGCATGATGTCAGTCACACGTTTAACCGCTTCCACGATTTCATTCATGGTGTTACCCGCGGCGACAACTTCACCGGAACCCTGGTCGATCAGCGAGACCGACTCGTTGATCAGGCTTTCAATCTCTTTTGCGGCATTCGCACTACGGCTTGCCAGGGTACGTACTTCGCTTGCTACCACAGCAAAACCGCGGCCCTGCTCACCTGCACGCGCCGCTTCTACCGCTGCGTTAAGCGCCAGGATATTGGTCTGGAAGGCAATGCTGTTAATCACGGCGGTAATCTCAGAGATTTTTTTCGAACTGCTGGAGATGTTACCCATGGTTTTGACCACACCGGAAACCATCTGGCCGCCACGGCTGGCTTTACCGGAGGCATCTTCCGCCAGCTTACTGGCATGGTGAGCATTATCCGCGTTCTGTTTCACCGTTGCGGTCAGTTGTTCCATACTTGCGGCGGTCTGCTCAATGGCAGCAGCCTGCTGTTCAGTGCGCGAAGAGAGATCGGTGTTACCGGCAGAAATTTCACTGGTTCCACGGTAAATCTCCTCCGCCCCCTGGCGTACGGTGCCCACGGTGTTTTCAAGCGAGTGCTGCATGGTTTGCAGATCGCGTGTCAGGCGGCCAATTTCGCTTCGTCCAGCCACATCGTCCGGCATTGTCAGGTCGCCTTTGGCGATATTCTCGATACGTTTCGCTGCACGCTGCAGCGGATGGATCACCGTGCGGCGCAGCACAGTAAAGGTCAATGCCGTCAGCACCAGTGCGAGCGCGAACGCGCCGATCATAAACATAAGCCCCAGTTGTGTGCGGCTGTGTGCCTGTGCCGTCAGGGCATTGGCACGGTCGGTACGGATCTTAATCGCTTTCAGCAGTACGGTATTGTAAGCATCATCCAGTGGACGCGCAGTTTCGTTTTCGTGGTTGATAATCGCTTCGAACATGCCGTTTTTGGCAAATTTGACCATCGGTTGCAGGCCCGCGATATAGGCGTCATAGCGTGCTTTCAGGTCAGCATCCAGCGCTTCGTCCGCTGAGGTACGCACAGAACGATTCATATAGGCAGTGAAGCTATCTTGAGACTGCTTGATACGTGTTTCTGCCTCGCTGATGTTCTGCTTCATCGCATCCATCTCCGCGATACGACTGGCGGCACCGGCATGGATCATATTGATACGTGCGGTTCGCAGATGGTTTGAGCTGTTCGACAGCCCCATACGCACCTGAATTTCGGATGTGACATCCTGCTGATCGTGATCAGCCTGTAGCAGGAAATAACCCGCCAGACCTGAGCTCAAGGCAAAAAGCAGAATAATGCCACCGAGAATGGAGGAAAACAGCGGAACCAGCCTGATGTGATGCAAGAAGCTCAGCTTGCGCTGTGCCGGCATCGAAGTAGTGTTGTCCATGACCGTCGACTCTCTTGTAGGTAAGATGCGTAAAAACACGCCTGTTAAATAGTCATCGGCACGGCAGAGATTTAGATTACGGCTAAAAACGCCGCACTGGTCACACTTTAGAGAAGATTATTAAAGAAATGCCAGCGGTGAAAAACCGCTGGCAGAAGAGTTACTTGTCGCCGAAATGAATAACGGTACGGATGGATTTCCCTTCGTGCATCAGATCGAACGCGTCGTTGATCTGCTCCAGTGGTAAACGATGGGTGATGAACGGATCGAGCTGGATTTTTCCGGCCATAGCATCTTCAACCATACCCGGGAGTTGGGTACGCCCTTTCACGCCGCCAAAAGCGGACCCGCGCCATACGCGACCTGTCACCAGCTGGAATGGACGGGTTTTGATCTCCTGACCCGCGCCAGCCACACCGATGATGACGCTTTCGCCCCACCCTTTATGACAACATTCGAGCGCAGAACGCATTACATTCACGTTGCCAATGCATTCGAAGCTGAAATCAACACCACCGTCAGTGAGTTCTACGATAACGTCCTGGACCGGCTTATCGTAATCTAGCGGGTTAACGAAATCGGTCGCGCCCATTTCACCCGCCAGTTTGAATTTCGCCGGATTGGTGTCGACTGCGATGATACGACCAGCCTTCGCCTGCGCCGCACCCTGAATCACCGCCAGACCAATGCCACCGAGACCGAATACCGCCACGGTGTCGCCTTCTTTAACTTTTGCTGTGTTATGCACCGCGCCAATACCGGTGGTCACGCCGCAGCCCAGCAGGCAGACTTTATCCAGAGGTGCCTGTGGGTTCACTTTAGCCAGTGAGATCTCCGCGCAAACGGTGTATTCGCTGAAAGTACTGGTACCCATATAGTGATAGACAGGCTCGCCGTTATAAGAGAAACGGGTGGTACCGTCTGGCATCAACCCTTTCCCCTGTGTGGCGCGAACCGCCTGGCAGAGGTTGGTCTTACCGGATTTACAGAACTTACACTCGCCGCATTCCGCAGTGTACAGTGGGATCACGTGATCCCCTGGCTTCAGGCTGGTCACGCCCTCGCCCACTTCCACCACAATCCCGCCGCCTTCATGACCCAGTACCGCCGGGAAGACACCTTCCGGATCGTCCCCCGATAACGTAAATGCATCGGTATGACACACACCGGTGTGAGTGATTTTGATCAGCACTTCGCCTTTCTTTGGCGGTGCCACATCAATTTCAACGATTTTGAGCGGCTGGCCGGGGCCAAATGCAACTGCAGCGCGAGATTTCATCATGTCTTCCCTTTATGTCAGGTATGTGGGTTTATTTTAGATAAGAGCGCAGCAAATGGCCGACTTCTGCCATGCGTACAGCTCGCTGATCCGGCGTGGTTTCCCCCGCCACCAGCTCATCTTTGAGGTGAATTTCGACCATTTCGCCCATCAGGCCATTGGCAGCTCCGCGCACGGCGGCAATTTGCTGCAGGATGGCCAGACAGGGATCGCCCGACTCCAGCGCACGCTCAAGGGCATCAACCTGCCCACGAATGCGACGGACGCGGGTGAGGATACGTTTTTTGTCTTCGGGTGAATGCGGCATACGCCCTCCTGATACTATAGGGGGGTATGGTAACTTTTTTAGCAACCTTATGTAAACATTATGTTTTATATGGTCATCATGTATTTACCCTACATAATCAATAGACACTAGCGGACATAAAAGGACCTTTTACTGCCCCCAAATTGCCCGCAAGCCATTTTTCGCCCCCAAATGCACCCTCGTTCCAAGCCTTCACATCACAGGATTATCGTCAAATTCGATTGTTCGTATGTCATTCACCGCGTGCATAATCACGCCGAAAATCCCGTCATCATCCGTGTTTACCCGATCCTTGCGACCGTCACCGCCCAGGTTTTCAAGATGCTTATATGGGTGAGTCCTGAATAGCCGAAGTACGCACTGCCCCTTCTTCAGAAGAGATATCTTTGAAGGTTGTTACGTAGCACTCTATCCAGTTATTAGCCTGCTTCAGTGACCAGTTCCAGTTAACCGCCTCAGGTTGCTAAACTGCCACATACTTAAAAAATTGATAGGTTAACCAGCCTTCTGTTATCCATTATTATTAGTTCAACATAATATTCAGGATGGGGATAAGGGATTGCAGATTTGTATGATGGATTATGGCCGACTGTCAGCTGACGGGAAAACGCTAAAGCTGGATTGTTATGGGGTTGGTTCGTTTGATGTACTCTCAGGTATCGAACGTTACATAAACAACCCAAACTGTTCTGATATCGAAAAAGCTGCTATTCCTCCTGGCACTTACTGGATTGTCGACCGCCCGACAGGCAGCATAGTTAACCAACTCAGAGCTGAATTTATCGATTTCGTACACATGTATAAAAACCATCACTCTGAATGGTTCGGTTTGTACAGTGCGCAAACCATGAGCGACCATGTATATGTCAATGGTGCTCGACGTGGCAGTTTCAGACTTCATCCTCTGAACACTGATGGTTCAGGTGTATCATGGGGCTGTATAACTCTTTACAGAGCGGCTGACTTCCAGATTTTGCGAAATGCTTTGCTCAATCGAAAAAAGATAATGGTGCCCGGCGGTAAAGGATTGATGGCTTACGGACGTATTGACGTTCGTGGCATTCCTGACTTCAGTAAATGTGGTGTGCGATGAAAATCATAGTGTTCATTATCTTGCTTATAGTCTGCTTTGTCCTCATCCCTGATGGCTGGATTAGTGATATTTTTATGTCGCACATCCAGATATCAGGTGATGGCGAAGAAGCAATTAATAACTATGAATTCACAGCTATCATGATCAAAGCTGGGATTTCAGCTGTAATCTCTTTAGTTTTGTTATCTCTTCAAAAATTCCTGAGAAGGAAATGAGGCAAGAGGAAAAACCGGGTGCCTGCCGACATCAGCCAGGCCCCGTAACAATGAGGAAGCCCCTTGATAATACGCCCCATTTCCGTGGCGGGTGTTTTTGTTATAGCTAGAAAGTCACATAAGCGGCTGTTGGAGAGAGTTAACGATTACGGCGCGAAGGCCTGTTTGAAGGAAAAGGTCAGGGTCACCTACTTCATTTGTCGGAAAATACTTTACCTGCGAAGCAGTTGCCATCAGCAGATTGATTGCCGTCATCGGTGACGACAATCACATAAAATGGTTTGTCCAGATGAATATTTGTGGGCATCTTTTTTCTTTATATTGCGATGTAAATTATGGATTTTAAACTAAAAAAACATAAAGAGATGGAAAAATAAACATTTTGCAGACCGTTTTAAGCCAGGATAAGTATAGTGATGGAGTATCTTTCTGGTTTTTTTTGTATTGACGGTGTGCTTACTGGAGCATACCATCAAAATAAAAAACTGGTGATATATGAAATATTCAGGCTGTGATGTGTTTATTCTTGGCAGGGATGCTTTTATAAGGAATGGGCTCTATCATTTATGTCTTGATTGCTGCTTCTCTGATATTTTTATTTTCAACCGAATCAATGAAATGGAAGCTGCGATTTATCGTTCCTTGCTGGTGGATGACCACCACAAAAGACGAGTGATTATACTTTCTTTCGAATGTGGTGATGATGGACCAGTAGAGTCACCCTATTTTCTGGAACGGCTAGGCAGATGTAAAGACAGTATCGAGTTGTATTTATTGATACCACAACCAGCCTACCGGATTAAGCTTATTTATAAGTCCTGCAATAATCACGTTCGTTTTTTATGTAAAAAAGACAGTCTGGTAAATCTGAGGGGGAAGCTAAGTAACCCACCACCTCCGGAGTTTACAGGCGATGTCGTTAAATTCTTTACGTTTAATGAAAAGGAGGTTTTTTTTAAATTTTTAAACAACCCACATCTTCCCTGTAATAACAGGGTGATGTATATGAGAGATTATGCCACGTTTTCCAGAATTGCGTGTAAGTTAGGGATGAAAAATCAAGAGCTAAGGGAATACCTTTGCCTGTTAAATCTTAAATACATATAAAAAGGCGATTGTATTTTATTTGCACTCAAACCATAACGTCAGCACCCTGTCTTTCACAACCTTTTGGGGAACGCATGAAATTTTTTTATGATAATAGATCATGTACCGTTCGTGTTTTTTATGAACCAGTTGTTTCAACATCAGGGAACCTGTTTGCCATCGAACTGCTGAGTCGGATAATCTCCGAACCCGGCGGGGATACAATACCATCAGCGAATTTTTTCAAGGCCGCCAATAAAAAAACGGTCAGGGATATTTTTATTCTCCAGTTAAGAAAATTAGCCGAAAACTTTACCTTCCTTGAGCATTCCGGGATAAGATGCTCAATCAATCTTACCTTTGATACGGCTGAGTATGTCCTGGCGAACCAGGGTGTTCAAAGGGTTATCGACTATCTGAAACCTTGCCTTTGCTTTGAAGTCTCTGAAATATTTTTTAAACATGCCGATACTGTTGTTATTGATAACATTTTATACAAACTGATGAATCTGTGCCCTTTGTGGCTGGATGATTTTGGCTCAAAAGCATCAAATTATGATGCTTTAGGAACCGGATTCTTTTCGGCTGTAAAACTATCCGCAGAAACGTTTCATTCGTTAGCCAGCGATAGCGAAGGTCGGATTTTATTAAGTGCTCTCATTAGTTATATAGAATCCAGGGGAATGACCTCCATTATTGAAGGCATCGAAGATGAGTTGTTATTTTCTTTATTCATGAACACCAGGGCTACTGCAGCGCAGGGATACTTCTGGCCTGGAGATTATGAACTACATGATCTTGTTGAAAAATATACGCACAATAATTAGCTGGCAGGTAACCTCCTCGTTTTCTGGCCTACCTTCCCTCGTCAGGTGATGATTGCCAGAGAAATTGCGCAAGATCGGTCAGGATCTTCACTGTACGGTAAGGCAAAGTAAGTCATCAGGAGGATGCAATGAACGATACGATCACAACGGTGTACCGTGAGCGCTTCACGATGGTGTGCGACTATATCGCCCGCCATCTCGATGAGACGCTTACGCTGGAGAAACTCAGCGCCCTGGCAAACTGTTCGCCTTATCATTTTCACCGGCAGTTTCTGGCGTTCAGCGGTCAGCCACTGTATCGCTATATCCAGTGGTTACGCCTTCGTCGTGCTTCCTGGCGACTGGCGTTTAATCCACAGGAAAAGGTGATTGATATTGCGCTCGACGCCGGATTTCAGAACCCCGAATCGTTCAGTCGCGCCTTCAGAGCCGCGTTTGGAAAAAGCCCACGTCAGTTCCGGCAGCAGCCGGACTGGTTGAACTGGCACCAGCGCGTACCGAAAATGGCCTTACAGGAGCAACAAACGATGGAAGTAAAGATAGTCGATTTCCCACAGACTAAAGTGGCGATACTGCATCACCGCGGCTGCCCCGATCTGGTGAATGAGAGCGCGGCGAAATTTATCGCCTGGCGCAAAAGTACGGGCTTATCGCCAGTACGCGAAAGCAGAACATTTGGCATCGCATGGGACGACCCTGCAACAACAGCAGCAGACGCCTTCCGCTTCGATATTTGTGGCAGCGTTTCTGAAGCCATTGCGGAGAATGAATTCGGTGTAACCAATGGTGAGATTGAAGGTGGACGATACGCCGTTGGGCGTCATACTGGCACACTGGATAACATTTCCCAGACGGTCTGGGCGCTGTTCCGCAACTGGTTACCGGGCAGCGGCGAAACGCTACGCGATGCCCCGGTATTTTTCCACTACCTTAATTTAATTAATGAGGTGCCGGAATATGAGTTGCAAACGGATATCTATCTTCCACTGAAATAAATTCAGTCGAAACATTGTTGATGCATTTGTGCGTTCAGAGACAGTAAGTTGCACCACAAGTCTCTGGTTCACCACCAGCATGGAAATCATTAAAAGCCCTTCGGGGCTTTATTTTTATTTAACTAAAAATCCTAACCATACGGTCTAATTCATCCTCTTTCACAGCGCGAGATAAATAATACCCCTGAAAGTTTTTGACGCCGATCGCAGCTAACTTCTCAAATTTTTCTTCGCTATCAACGCCCTCTGCGATGCAATCTGTTCCGGTCATATCGCTATAAAGTTGTATCGCTTTAATAAGGTGATAGTCATTGTCATTTGCTACGAAGTGCTCAACAATGTCCCTGTCCAGTTTGAGCCCATCAAAATGTACCTGTCGCACCGGGAACATGGTTTGATGGTTAGAGAAGCAGTCATCCAAAAACAATCGACACCCAGTGCTCCGTAAATGTCGCATGGTTTCAGGGATCCTGGTGTCCTTCGTGACATCAATATCCTCAGCGAATTCAAAGACTAAATTTTCGGCCCAACGCGGTTTGAGTAGCATATCGATAGCTTTCCTTGCCATATCAGGCAATGCATTCCCGGAAGCCAGACGAGGTGGAATATTAACTGAAAAATAATATTTACCGTTATATTTATTAATGCCTGACACTGCAGCATGGATAACTAGCGCCGTAATCTTTAGCCATATTTCATTATTTGAAATATCAGTCAAAAAACTGGCTGGCTTGACAATTTTACCATTTTTATTCCAGCGGATAAGAATTTCAAAACCGACACCTTTCTTGTCCCTATCGGTAATAATCTGGTACACAGGAAATATTTCCCGTTTAAGTAACGCATTATAAATCTCCGTTTCTTTAGCCGTAAATCCTGTTTTTTGACTTTTGCGCTTAATACTATCGCCCACATTGAAATTGTGCGGATCGTTTACCCATTGCTTGATCAAATGCAATTTCTGCATACCTTCCTTACGGTGGGTATAAACTGTTTTATTTGAAAGCCCCATTTTGTCGCACAATTCTTTAACAGACATACCTCGGTAGAAATTTAATAGAACATCAATTTCTCTTTTGGTTAGCCATTTGAAGTTCTCGTTAGAAGAAAAATCCAGATAGCGATCTCGTAATAAGCGTGAACCATCCTTAAATATATCATTGTGTATGTTGAAACAGGTCATTACATCAGAAATACGGGCGATGCGGATCAATGATAACTGACGGCTGCTATTTAAAAGGCTACCCAGGGTGCGATACAGCCAACTGTCCGGTATATCACCATACAGGGTGACACGTTGAATAACGGGTAGCGAATTAAGTACGGATGCCAGTCGTTTCAGACTCTCAAGGAGATTGACAATACCTTTCCCCAGAAACACCACAATGTGAGCACTCTGATTTATAAGAATATTTTTTCTGTCTCGTTGAGATATGTCATCCCCATCAAAACGAATAAGCGATGCCTGTATACCGTATTTGTTCAGGATCAGACGATACCCCTGAAATGTGAAACCGCAGGCTGAGATGACAAATTTTTGTTCATCGCAAGCCCCATTTCTGAGAGAAATTTTGTGGGTCATAACCTGCTCCTGGGCACCAACGCGCCTTTTCCATATGTGAATGCATAAAATGTCATGCACCTGATGTGAATATTAATTTTACCGTACAACATCAAGGTAAGAAACAGTCCTTACTGGAACATCTTTGCGTTAATCACCTCACACCACACAACGTGCAAATATACTTTTCTTTTCAAATAACCACGGCAAATCCTTCATTCTCAGGGTATAATGAAAATTCCGAAAAAGAAGACTGGATACTTCATCTATCGGCTCATTCAAATACGAGAAATACGCTATGGATAATCACATCTCATCCAGGGCCTTGCTACATCGAAGGGATGTTATAAAGAACAACCCGCGATTCAGTGAGGCAATATTAGAGCACTACACAATTAATGACACCATCTACAAAAAACAACCTTTGTTCTACAAGACAATGCTCCAGGAATCACGATTCAACATTATTCTATCCATGTGTTGTTTCATTTTTGGAAATCAGGCCGAATCTGTTTCGGAAATAAAAGAGCTATGTTCTCGCTATAAAATAGCCAGCCCCAACAGCGTTATTGCGATCATCACGATACTCAGAACCACGGGGCGCATCAGCACCTGGCGCTGCACGGACGACAGACGCAAAACGCGAATTGCCCCAACCGAAAAGGGGTTGAATGAACTTAAGCGATATATGTCCGGTGCATTTTTACCGGTCAGCATTCTATATCCGACTTTTAATATTGATGTTAACCTGTTAGATAACGACATTCTGAGAAACAACTTTTTCCGTCGCGCGGCAGAATATCTCTTTCGGGGGTTAACGTTCAGAAAGGTTTTGCCTGAAGTGGGATTATTTATCGATAAAGATGGCGGTCGAATGATTATGCTCTATCTATACCTGCAGGCCATAAAAAACAAATCCGCCTATGGTGCGGTTATTGAATATTCAGCAAGCACACTCGCAAAAGAATTTTTTGTCTCACGTATTCACGTCAACCGAATTATCAAATCGGCACAAGAAGCAGGTTATCTGAAAGATCGGGGTGATGGGCGTATGTCGATATACCCGGCGTTTATCGAACTCGTCGAAAATTATGCCGGATTATATTTTGCATATGTCACCCATTACATCAACGTTGTTCCTAAAGATCGTCGCCACGCTCATCACTTGACATCAACTGTATAATTCAACAGGCGTTCGGTGTTCCGAACGCCATTCGCTTATCGTTCTCGCAGTGCCTCTTTTGCTTTATTCAATGGTTTCAACAGATAATCCACAATCGTTTTACTGCCCGTTTTAATGTCAACTGTAGCTATCATGCCCGGGAAGACCGGAAATTCTTTGCCTTGCTTGTTGGTCAGATGGTTATTGTCGGTACGGATGTAGACGCGATAGTAGTAGACGTCTCTTTTCACCTCATCCTGTAAGGTATCCGGTGAAATCATGGTCACTTCCCCTTCCAGCCCACCATAAATGGAGTAGTCATAGGCCGTAATTTTTACCAGCGCTTTCTGGCCTGGATGGATAAACGCCACATCACGTGGTGAGATTTTCGCCTCAACCACCATCTGATCATCCAGCGGAACCAGGCTCATCAGTTTGCCGTTAGGGGGAATAACACCGCCAACGGTTGTGACGTCAATATCCTTAACGATCCCACGAACTGGCGCATTGAAGGTCAGCCTGGTCAGGGAATCCTCACGGCCCTTCATCACCGAACGCTGGGCTTCAATTTCCGCATTGGCTTTTGCCAGCTCTTCACGGGCGCGAACGTAGTACTGGTTTTTCATCTCGGTGATTTTATTCTCAAGCTCATTTTTTTGACGCTCAAGACGTAATACCTCAACCTTACTGGCCGCCCCCTGGGTCACCAGTGGTCGGGTTAACGACAGCTCTCGCTGCACCAGTTCAGCCCCCTGACGCAAACCCGCCAGCCCTTTTTCCAGACTCTCGCGACGGGACTGGTATAGCGCCGTTTCCTGTTTGACCAGCTCAACGTCGTCATCCAGTTCTTCAGGAAATGCGAGACCCGTATCGTTCACTTCGGCCTTCAGGCGTGCAGCCGTTGCCAGTGCGGCATTCAGGCGAGACTCACTCTCCAGGACGCTTGACTCGGTTTTGGTCCGGTCAAGCTGCGCAAGCTGCTGACCGCGTTCAACAATGTCACCTTCGCGTACCATCAGGCTGTGAATAATGCCTCCCTCCAGAGACTGAATCACCTGCTCATGCGATGAGGGTATAACTTTGCCGCTGCCGGTAGTGACTTCATCAAGCTGGAAAAGACTCGCCCAGATGATAAAAACCGCCAGCAGGGCGAACAGCGACCATGCCACCAGGGACGAACGCGGTAAGCGCGGCTCCTGCAGACGACTATTGAAACGTGAGAAATCATTCATGCCACGCTCTCCTCTGCCACCGCCGCCGGTTTCATGGTCACGGTGCGCTGTGCCGCTTTTTGCGGTGCCATACCGTGCTGGTGCAGGATCGCGTCACGTGGACCGTCCATCACCACCTTACCGTTTTCCAGCACAATGATACGGTCGACCAGGTCCAGAATAGGCAAACGGTGAGTTGCCACAACCAACGTCCGGCGTTTACCCAGCCACTTGTGAAGATGTTGAATAAACTGCTTCTCACTCACTTCATCCAGCCAGGCGGTAGGCTCATCCAGCAGCAGGATATGCGGTGAGGTGATCAGGGCGCGCGCCAGCAACAACGCCTGGCGCTGGCCTCCCGATAGCCCCGTGCCTCCCTCGTTGATGATGGTGTTCAAGCCCATTTTCTGTTTGCGCACAAACTCCAGCGCACCGCTGTTGACCAGCGCCTGATGAATTTCATCGTCAGTGGCGAGCGGGTTCCCCATCAGGATGTTGTCACGTACCGAGCCAAAGAACAGGCGCGCCTGCTGGCTCAGCAACTGCATATCACGACGCACGTCGGCCGGGTCAAGATGGTTCAGGGCAATATCGTCCAGCAAAATGCTCCCCTGTTGCGGCTCCTGCATACCCGCCAGAAGCTGTAACAGCGTGCTTTTACCGGAACCATTACGTCCCAGCACCGCAACCCGTTCTCCGACACGGATCTGCAGTTTGTTGATATTCAGAACGGTGAGTTTCTCTTCTTCGTCGTAGTAAAACCCAACGTCCTCAAGCATGTAGTCCCCGCGCAGGTGCGCTTTGTGCACCTTCTTACCGTGCTGCGGGTCGTCAATTGGGCGCTGCATCAGGTCATCCAGCCCCTTGCGGGCAACTTTGGCTGACTGCCAGCGCGAGAGCACGCCTGAAATCTGCGATAACGGCGCGATAGTGCGCGACGCCAGAATCGAGGTTCCCACCAATGCGCCGGTGGTCATGTCGCCGCTGATAACCAGGTAACAGCCCACCAGCAGCACCACCGCGTAGACTATCGACTGCACCTCCTGCGTCCAGGTCAACAGCAAGCCCGTAAGCCAGCGCTGTTTCATGCCGACGCTGGCAGCGACATCATTGGTGTTATTCCACTGGTTCTGAAAACGCTGCTCGGCACGCATCAGCTTGATGTCTTCAATGCCCTGCACCGCTTCCACCAGCGTGGCGTTACGAATGGCGGATTCACGCATCCCCTCGCTGGAGAGTTTCCCCAGCGGACGTTGCACCAGCAGGCCCGGAATGAGCAACAACGGTACGGCGAGCAGAACTACCAGTACCAGCGGACCACCAATCATCCACAGAATGAAAACGAACAGCAGGAAAAACGGTAGATCGGAGATAGCCGCAATGGTGGTGGAGGTGATCAGCTCGCGCACCGACTCCAGTTCGCGGATCTGAGCAATAAACGATCCGGTTGATTTAGAGCGCGCGCCGTTTTTAATCCGTAGCGCATGAGCAAAAACGCGTTCGGAGATGCGCAGATCGGCACGTTTCCCCACCACGTCAGAAATATGTACGCGCAGCATACGCATGATGAATTCGAACACGATGGCGATCATGACGCCACCAAACAGCACCCACAGCGTGGCTTCAGACTGCGACGGTACCACCCTGTCGTACACCTGCATGGAAAAGACCATCCCGGAGAGTGCCAGCACGTTGGCGACCAGTGCCACCAGCATAATGTCGCTGTAGCGTCGCCAGTCCTTTAGCGCCAGTTGCCAGAACCAGTTTTTTTCATACGGTTTGATGTAGTCATCAACGCGGGCATCCGGCGTGGATTCGAGCGGGCGCAGCACCATCAGTCCTGTTAACCGTGACCCGAGTTCTTCACGCGTTAGCGTTGTCTCCAGACCTCCGTCGCCACTGAACTGCAGACTGACATTGCCTTCACCGTCCATGCGAGTGATCACCGCGATTTGCCCGCCGGTGAATTCCGCCAGCAGTGGCAATCGCCACGGGTCAAGGGATACGGCATCTGCCGCGACCATACGCATCCCCAGCCCAAGCTGGCGCGCCATCTCCTCCAGCACCAGCTGACGCGGAGACTGACTTTCATGATTAATAGTGACCCGAACATGCTCCGCCGAAAAATCCAGCCGATAATGCTTCGCGATGATGAACATGCCCTGCAGCCAGGGTTCGTACTGTGGATGTGTCTTCATAATGCTACGTCCTGTCCAGTGCGATAATTACGCACTGAAATGATACCTTTGCGAGATGATTGAAAATCGAACCGTCTCTAAACGAGCCCGCAAAATAATCTTGTGAAATATAGGGTTATTGCTATTCCTGTAAAGAAACGCAAAAAGCCGCGAGGATCGCTCCCCGCGGCGTTGTTTTACGCAATTAACAGTTGATGATTCGCCAGCAGCGTCGCCAGATCCGTCTGTACGCCGTTGAGTGTCACCAGGGTGGTTGGCGTGAACTGACCGCCGATACCGTCCAGATCCACCTGAATTTCGGTATTGCTGCCGTTCTGCACCACGCGGATGTAATCGGCGATATTACCTGCGCTGCTGTCCAGCGTGGCCACGCCGTTTACATAGCTCGCCGAGCCCGTGCCGGTATAGCCGCTGCCGGAAAGCAGATCGCGCAGGTCAATACGATCCGTGTCCGCGGTCCCTTCCCACGTCCCTACCGTAAAGCCGTTCACCACATCGTGACCGTTACCGCCCGTGGCATCCGACGCGTTGATCAACTTATAGAGCAACGTATCGTGACCGCCGCTGCCGATGTTGAAGGTGTCGTTTCCACCGCGGCCTTCGAACTGGTTATCACCGCTGTTACCGGTGATAACGTCGTCGTAATCCGAGCCGTTAATCCCTTCAATATTGAGCAGTCGCGACGTACCGAACCCGGTGTCCTGGGCGGTTGAGAGGCGTAAGTCAAGCGTAATCCCTGACGTTGCGTTGCGGTAATCCACCACGTCCATCCCGCCGGTATTGCTCCAGGTGTCGTAGTCGGAATGGGTATTCCAGCCACCGGAACCGTTCCAGGTATAGGTACCATTCTCTGCAATAAAGGTGTCGTTATACCCGGTCCCGGTGATGGTCCCACTGTGGCCGCCGGTAGCGGCTTCGGCCGTCAGGACATAGCCCTCTTTGCCGTTGCCTGCTTCCAGGCCGCTCCAGGTGACGTTGTCCGACACGCCGTTGGTGATCTTCACAATCTCCGCCGAGTAGGTCTCATTCGGATCCAGCCCGTAGAAGCTCACCAGTGCAGAGGTATCGTTCGAACCGATACCGGACTGGGCGTTGATGATCTGCGACGCCACCAGCACGCCCGCGGCGTTATACAGATTGACCGTGTTGCCGTAGTAGGCGTTGATGCCCTCGCTGTCGACAATGTGCAGATGCATCGCGGTGCCGTCAGCAATGGTTTTGCTGTTTTGCACCAGCACCACCTTGCCGTTCTGCTGGGACACCAGCAGATCCTGTGCGCCGTCCCAGTTGTAGTCCACAGCCGCCACGCCGGTGACGTTCGCCAGTCCTGACACCAGCTGGCTTGAGGTCCAGGTTGAACCGTAACCGTTGTTGGTGAACAGAGTGGCTGTCTGTGAAGCGCCATAGGTACTGAGCTTGATGATGTCCATCTGCCCATCGCCGTTCCAGTCCACCGCCACTGACAGATAACCTGCCGTGGCGTTAGAGGCTTCCACCGCGCTCTTAGTCGTGGAGAGCTTCCCGGTGCCGTCGTTGTAGTAGATCACCCCACCGTTGTTGTTGTAGCTGCTGCCCAGGTACAGATCCATGTAGCCATCACCGTTGAAATCCGCCCACGTCATGGATGCCGCCGTGGTGGTATTCGAGGCGTTAGTCACAAACACGTTGGTCAGGTTCTGACCGATGGAGAGCGTGCCGTTACCGTTGTTGTTGATCACGGTTAACGAGTACGCGCCGCTGCGGTTGGTGTGCTGAACCACATCCACGGTGCCGTCATTGTTAATATCGACGCCGGAGATTTCACGCATGGTAGTAAATTGTCCCCAGAACCCGGCCCCGCCGTTGGTCCCATCCGGCGACAGTACCCCATTCTTATTGATCAGGTAGGTAATGGAGTCCGCACCCGAATCGCCGTACGCCAGATCAAGATAGCCATCACCGGTTTTGTCGTACGCAATCACACCGCCGTACCAGATGGTGGTCCCCACCGCCAGCTGGCTGGCGTTATAGGTGCTGCCATCGTAGGTCCACATCACCTGCGTAGAGCCTGAGTAGGTGTTCTCCGTCGCGAAAATATCCTGCGTGCCGTTACGGTCAAAGTCGGCGGCAGTCTGGCTCACCATGTAGTAATTACGGGTGTTGGTCAGCGTATTTCCGGCATAGCTTGAATTATCACTGCTGGAATAAGACTGTCCGTTAGCAATGATATTCCACAGCCCGCTGCTGTTCATGCCGAGGGTCATGGTCGAGTTGTTACTGTTCCCCGCCGTGGTCGCCCAGTCGGTATTCACCGAAGTGGTATCAATCACCAGGCTACCGGTCGCTGTACCCGTGGTATTGCCATTACCCGCGCTGCTCTTCACCTGCGCAGTCACGCTGTAGCTCGCCACGCTCAGGGCATCGCTGTCCGGGATCTGCAGATACCAAGTGTTGTGATCCGGGTCGACCACCACTGCGCCGCCGGTCTGCGAGGTGTAGGTTTTACCGTTCACCGTCACCACCAGGTATTCGCCGTTCAACAGGTCGGCAGAGACGGTACCGCTGACAATCGGCGTGGTATCCGATGTGGTCTGCGCGGTAATCGCCGCCGTGGTGGTCGGGATGCTGGTATCGACGTTCAGGATAAACCCGTCCGACTCCGTGTAGTTACCCGCTTTGTCGGTGACACGCACAATGTAAGTGTGGTTACCATCGCTCAGACCGTTGTCCTGGAAGGACCAACTGGCACTACCATTCATGGTCACCTGGCCGAGCAGAATACCATCGCGATAGAGCTGCACGATTTCACCGTCGTCCGGAGCGCGGTTAAGCGTCCCGTTGATCAACGGCGAGTTATCGTCAGTTGCCACAGCACTGCCAAAGGTGCCCTGACGCTCGCCTTCACCGTCGGTATAGCTCACTACCGTGCCTACCGTAGTTGGCGGTGTGGTGTCCACCGTCACCACCTGAGAGGCGGTGGAACCCACGTTGCCCGCCTGGTCAATAATCCGCACCTGGTAGGTATAGTCCCCGTCAGGCAGATCACGGGTATCGGTGTAGCTCCAGCGCTGGTTGGTGACCGTGGTATCGAGCCAGGTATTTCCGCCGTCCAGGCTGATCTGTACGCGCTCGTCATATGCCAGCGCGCTACCCAGCGAACCGTTGATCGTCAGCGTGGTATCCATGGTGATGAAGTCACTGCCGGACTGGCCGGTATCTTCGCTGATGCTGTCGATGGTGATGCCGTACTGCGGCGCCTGGGTATCCACCGTTACCGCCTGCGAGGTGGTTGCCCCAACGTTCCCCGCCTGGTCGACGACCCGCACCTGGTAGCTATGGCTGCCGTCGGTCAGAGTACGCGTGTCGCTGTAGCTCCACTGCGTACCGCTTACGGTGGCGTACACCCAGGTGTTGCCGCCGTCCATGCTCACCTGCACGAATTCACCCGCGCCAAGTTCTGCGCCGAGTGTTCCGTGCAGCGTGTACGAGGTCGAACTGGTCAGGAAGTCGTTATTGTCGAAGCCGGTATCGACGGTGATGTTATCCACGGTCACCGTAATGGCCGCATCCGGGGCGACCGTATCGACGGTCACCTGCTGATGAGCACTGGCGCCCACGTTCCCCGCCGCATCCACCACGCGAACGTAGTAGTCATAGGTCTGGTTACCCAGCGTGCGGCCGTCCACGTAGTACCAGCTGTTGCCGGTGACAATCACGTTCTGCCAGGTCACACCGCCGTCGATGCTGATCTGGGCATACTCACCGTCCGCCAGCGTCGCGCCGAGCGAGCCGTGCAACGTCAGGGACGTGTCGCGAGTGATAAAGTCGCTGCTGCTCAGGCCGGTATCGTCGCTGATGCTGTCGATGGCGATCGTTTTACTGGCGTCCGGTGCCACCGTATCAATCGTCACCACCTGGCTGGTGGTGGCGCTGATGTTGCCCGCGTCGTCAATCACGCGCAGCTGGTAGTTGTAATCCCCGTCGGCCAGCGTACGGTCATCCACATAGGTCCAGCTCAGACCGCTGACGCTGACGTCGATCCAGGTAGCGCCACCATCAAGGCTGATCTGCGCGTGGTCGCCAGCGCCCAGCGCCGCGCCAAGCGTCCCTTTCAGGCTGATCTGGTTGTCGCTGGTGATAAAGTCGCTGCCGGACAGACCGGTATCCTGAGTGATGGAATCGACCGTGATCGTCGTGGCCACGGGCTTCGTCAGATCAATCACCACGTCCTGGCTGTCCGTAGCTCCCACGTTGCCCGCGTTATCAATCACGCGAACCTGGTACTGATACGTTCCGTCCGTCAGGCTGCGGCCATCGGTGTAGCGCCAGGTGGTGCCCGTCACCGTCAGGTCAATCCAGGTGGTGCCGCCGTCGAGGCTGATCTGCGCCTTCTCGTTATTGCCGAGCTGCGCGGTCAGCGAGCCATTCACCACTACCTGATTATCGTTAGTGATGAAATCACTCGCGCTCAGACCGGTGTCGTTTTGCAGGGAATCAATGCTGATCCCCATCGACGGCGCGGTGAGATCCACCGTAACGGTATGATTGTCGCTGGCGTTGTTGCCGATGGTGTTGCTGACCTGCGCGTTAATCACGTACGAACCGCCGTCTGCCAGCGCGCTCACCTCTGCGCTGCCCACCGTATAGCTCCAGCTGCCGTCATTCTGGACGGTTGCTGCGTAGGTTTTACCGTTCAGCGTAATGGTTACCGTCTGCCCCGCCGGGGCGTTGGTGGTGCCGCTAACAACCAGCGGCGTGCCGTGCTCGGCGGCGTTGACGATATCGTCCTGCGCAAAAGTGTTAATGGTGATGGTTGGGACGTCGCCGTTCAGCGTGACGTCATGCGTGGTGCTGCCCGGGTTACCCGCCTTATCGTTCACCGAGGCGGTAATCGTGTAATCTCCGTCGCTCAGGCCGAGGAAATCACGTCCCGGCACGAAGACCGACCACGAACCATCTGCCCCGACGGTCGCCTGATAGCTGTGTCCGTTGAAGGAGACGCTCACCGTCTGACCCTGTTCCGCTGTGGTTGTGCCACGGATGGTCTGGCCCGCCAGCTGCTCTGCGTTGTTGACGATATCGTCATCGGCCACGGTGCTGATGGTCACGGTTGGCACGACGGTATCGACCGTTAACGTGTGCGTGGTCTGGCCGTGGTTACCGGCTTTGTCATTGACCGATGCGGTCAAGGTCAGAGCGCCCTGACTCAACGCAGCCAGATCGGCTGCCGGCACGTCGAGCGTCCAGGTGCCATCGTTAGCTACGGTTGCAGTGTAGGTTTTCCCGCCGAGTATGACGGTGACGGTCTGACCCGCCTCTGCACTGGATGAACCGTGTACCGTCAGTGGCTGCTGCGCTTCTGCCGCGTTCAGCATGTCATCGCCCGACAGCGTCGCAATACTCACGACCGGCGCCGTGGTATCCACGCTGAGGCTGTGCGTCGCCGACGCGCTGTTGCCCGCGCTGTCCTGCGCCGACACAGAGACCTGATAGATTGTGCCATCGGCCAGTGCGCCCACGTCGGCGGCAGGTACGGTTGTCGCCCAGCTGCCGTCGCTCTGGATGGTGGCCGTATAGCTCTTGCCGTTCAGAGTGACGGTGACTTCTGTCCCGCTGGCGAACTGGGCGCTGGAGCCGTTAATCACCAGTGACGAACCAGCTTCAGCCGCGTTGATCACATCATCCCCGCTGAGGGTGTTAACCGTCAGTGCCACAGACGCGGTGTTGACCACCACATCGTGTGTCTGGGTGCTGCTGTTGCCCGCGCTGTCGGTAATGGTCGCACTAAGGGTCACGGTGCCGTCGGTGAGCGCGGAAATCACGTTTGCCGGAACGCCCACGCTCCAGTTACCGCTGGCATCAACGGTGGTGGTGTACTGATTCGAACCGATGGTAATGACCAGCTTATCGCCAACGCTCGCACCGGTTGCCGTGCCGCTGACAATCTGTGCCTGTCCGTGCTCCACGCTGTTAATGACGTCATCGCCCGCGACAACGTTAAAGCTGACGGTTGGCGGCGTGGTATCAAGCGTAATCGCTTTACCCGCGCTGCCCGGGTTACCGGCAGCATCGTTCACGCTGACCTGCACGGTGTAGCCGTTATCCGCCAGGGCGGACAGGTCGGTGCCCGGCACGTTCACGCTCCAGATACCGCCCTGCTGCACCTGCGCGGTATAGCTCTTACCGCCCAGTGTCACGCTGACAGTCTGCCCGACTTCCGCCGTGGTAGTACCGGAGAGGGTCACACCTGCGGACGCTTCGCTGGCGTTAATCACGTTATCGCCTGCAACCGTATCAATGGTCACGGTTGGCGCGGTGGTGTCCACGCTGTACTCGCGGCCCGCAGACGCGCTGTTGCCGTTCACATTGGTCACGCTCACCTGCACGCTGGCATCGCCGTCCTTCAGGCCCGCGAGATCCGCAGACGGCACGGTGGCCGTCCAATTACCGTCGGCATCCACTTTCGCGGTGTACGTTTTACCAGCAAAGGTGATGGTGACGCTCTGGTTTTCCTCAACATTTGAGGTACTACCGGCGAGCACCAGATCTGCGCCTTTCTCCGCCGCGTTAATCACGTCGTCTGTGGCAATTGCATCAATGCTGATAGCCACTGCCGCCAGATCGACGGTCACGTCATGACTGATCGTTACCGGGTTGCCCGCCGCGCTCTGGCCTGCAACGGTGACAGTGACCGTGCCTGCTGTCAGCGCCCCGACGTCTGCCGCCGGGATTGCCGCGCTCCAGCTGCCGTCTGCCAGCACCGAGGCCGCATAGGTTTTGCCATTGACGGTTACCGTCAGCGTGGTACCAGCTGCCAGCCCGTCGCTGGAGCCGGTGACGAGCAGGTTCTGCCCGTGCTCGATGCTGTTGATCACATCGTCACCCGCCACGGTGTCCACGCGCAGCCCCGGCAGGTTAGCGTCTATAACGATTTCGCGCTCGCCTGTGCCGGTGTTGCCATGGCTGTTGGTGACGGAAGCTAACGCACTCAAATCGCCGTTGCCCAGCGCGGTCAGAACGTCGGACGGCACGTTAACGGACCAGGTGAGATCGCTCTGCACGGTTGTCGTGTACGTGTTGCCACCAATGGATACAGTGACGGTATTACCCGCTTCCGCGTTCACTACCTTGCCGCTAATGGTCTGCCCCGCGGCCACTTCTGCCGCGTTGATGACGTTATCACCCGCCACGGTATTGATGATGACGGTCGGCAACGCGGTGTCGACCAGCAGGTTCGTGGTGTTGCTCACGCTGTTGCCCACGGCGTTGGTCGCTACCGCGCTCAGGGTGTAGTTGGCTTCTCCCAGCGCGGCCAGATCCGCTGCCGGAACCGTGAGGCTCCAGCTGCCATCCGCCGCCGTGGTGGCGGTGTAGTTTTTACCGTTCAGGGTCACGGAAACCACGGTGCCTTCCGCGAGGTTGGCGCTGATGCCGCTGACGCTCAGATCCTGACCTTTTTCAACGGCGTTCAGGACGTTGTCATCGCTGATGGCGTTGAAGGCCACGGAAGGCAGGCCAGTATCGACGATCACGTCATGGCTGCCGGTACCGGTGTTGCCCGCCGCGTCGGTGACCGACGCCGTGACGGTCACGGTGCCGTCACTGAGACCGGAAATCACATTCGCCGGTACGCCCACGCTCCAGTTACCCGCCGCATCCAGCACGGTGGTGTAAGTCTGTCCGCCAATGGTGACGGTCACCTTATCACCCGCTGCCGCACCGGTGGCGGTGCCGCTGATGATTTGCGCCTGAGCGTGCTCAGCCACATTAATCACGTCGTCGCCAGCAATAGTGTTGATGGTCACCGCGGGCACGGTCACGTCCACCGTCAGCGTGTGATCAACCGACGCCGGGTTACCCGCCTTGTCGCTGACGCTCGCCGTCACCGTGATGCTGCCGTCGCCGAGCGCCGCCAGATCCGCCGCCGGAACGTTCAGCGTCCAGTTGCCGTCTGCTCTGACGGTTGTGGTGTAGCTTTTACCGTTCAGCGTCACGGTCACGGTCTGTCCCGCTTCAGCGGTGCTGGTGCCGGACACGGTCAGGTCAGCCTGAGCTTCAGCGGCATTCAGGATGTCGTCCGTTGCCAGTGTGTTGATGGTCACGGACGGTGCGGTTGCATCCACGCTGTACTCACGGCCCGCCGAGGCGCTGTTACCGTTCACGTTAGTGACGCTCACCTGCACGCTGGCGTCGCCATCCTTGAGGTGTACCAGATCCGCAGACGGCACGGTGTAAGTCCAGTTACCGCTGTCGTCTACTGTCGCGGTATAGATTTTGCCGTTCAGGCTCAGGGTCACGGTTTGCCCCGCCTCAACGTTGGTCGTAGTGCCTGACAGCACCAGATCGGCCCCTTTCTCTGCCGCGTTAATCACATCATCGGTGGCGATGGCATTGATGCTGATGGCAACGGTCGCCAGATCCACCGTCACATCGTGACTGATGGTAATCGGGTTGCCCGCTGAACTGTCGCCGGTAACGCTAATTTTGACGGTGCCTTCCGGCCACGCGCTCACGTCGGAGGACGGGATCGCGGCGCTCCAGGTGCCGTCCGCCAGCACCGTGGCCGCATAGTCTTTACCGTTGACGGTGACGGTCAGCGCCGTACCTGCCGCCAGCCCGTCGCTGGAGCCGGTGACGATCAGGTTTTGCGTATGTTCAATACTGTTGATGACATCGTCACCCGCGACGGTATCCACGCGCAGACCAGGCAGGTTAGCGTCTATAACGATTTCGAGCTCGCCGGTTCCGGTGTTGCCATGCCCATTGGTGACGGTCGCCGTTACGCTCAGGCTGCCGTTACCCAGCGCGGTCAGCACGTCAGATGGCACGCTAACGGACCAGCTCAGATCGCTCTGCACCGTCGCGGTGTAGCGGTTGCCGCCAATGGTGACGGTGACGGTATTGCCCGCTTCGGCATTTGCCACCGAACCGCTCAGGGTTTGACCTGCAGCCACTTCCGCCGCGTTGATGACGTTATCACCCGCCACGATATTGATGGTGACGGTCGGCAGCGCGGTGTCCACCAACAGGTTCGCGGTATTACTCACGCTGTTGCCCACGCCGTTGGTGGCGGTCGCGTTCAGGGTGTAATTAGCCTGACCCAGAGCGGCCAGATCCGCTGCCGGAACCGTCAGGCTCCAGCTGCCGTCTGCAGCCGTGGTGGCCGTGTAGTTTTTACCGTTCAGGGTCACCGTCACCACGGTGCCTTCCGCAAGGTTAGCGCTGGTACCGCTGACGTTCAGATCCTGACCTTTTTCCACCGCGTTCAGCACGTTATCGTCGCTGATGGCATTGAAGTTAACCGATGGCAGACCAGTATCAACGGTCACGTTATGGGTGCCGCTGCCCGTGTTCCCCGCTGCGTCGGTAACTGACGCAGTGACCGTAACGGTGCCGTCACTGAGACCGGAAATCACATTCGCCGGTACGCCCACGGTCCAGTTACCCGCCGCATCCAGCACGGTGGTGTAAGTCTGTCCGCCAATCGTGACGGTCACCTTATCACCTGCTGCCGCGCCGGTGGCGGAGCCGCTGATGATCTGCGCCTGAGCGTGCTCAGCCACGTTAATCACGTCGTCGCCAGCGATGGTGTTGATGGTCACAGCAGGCACGGTGACGTCCACCGTCAGGTTGTGATCAACCGACGCCGGGTTACCCGCTTTGTCGCTTACCGATGCGGTCACGGTCACACTGCCGTCCGTCAGCGCCGCAATATCCGCCGCCGGGACGTTCAGCGTCCAGCCGCCGTCGGCGCCCACGGTGGTGGTGTAGTCTTTGCCGTTCAGTGACACCGTTATCGTCTGACCCGCTTCAGCGGTGCTGGTGCCGGACACGGTCAGGTCAGCCTGAGCCTCTGTCGCATTCAGAATGTCGTCAGCCGCAAGCGTATTGATGGTCACGGACGGCGCGGTGGCATCCACGCTGTACTCGCGACCCGCCGATGCACTATTGCCGTTCACGTTAGCCACGCTCACCTGCACGCTGGCATCACCTTCTTTCAGATTGGTCAGATCGGCCGCTGGTACCGTGGTGGTCCATTTGCCGTCAGCGCCAACGGTCGCGGTGTAGCTCTTGCCGCCGAAGGTGATGGTGACGGTCTGGTTTTCCTCCACGTTCGAAGTCGCACCGGAGAGCACCAGATCCGCGCCCTTTTCAGCCGCATTGATCACATCGTCTGAGGCGATGACGTCAATGCTGATGGCGACGTTTGCCAGGTCCACCGTCACATCGTGGCTAATGGAGACCGGGTTACCGGCGCTGCTCTGGCCCGCAACGGTTACTGAAACCGTACCTGCACTCAGTGCGCCCACGTCCGCCGCGGGGATCGCTGCGCTCCAGGAGCCGTCCGCCAGCACGGTCGCCGGATAGGTTTTGCCGTTTACGGTCACGGTCAGCGCCGCGCCCGCCGCCAGCCCGTCGCTGGTGCCGGTGATAATCAGATTCTGCCCGTGTTCGATGCTGTTGATCACGTCGTCACCTGCCACGGTATCCACGCGCAGGCCCGGCAGGTTAGCGTCGATAGCAATATCGCGCTCGCCCGTTCCGCTATTACCCACGCCGTTTGTGACGCTAGCGGTCACAGTCAGATCGCCGTTACCCAGCGCGGTCAGAACGTCGGACGGCAGGTTAACGGACCAGGTCAGGTCGCTCTGCACCGTTGCGGTGTAGCTGTTACCGCCAATCATCACGGTCACGGTGTTGCCCGCTTCGGCATTCACCACTTTGCCGCTGATGGTCTGGCCGGCTGCCAGCTCAGCAGCGTTGATCACGTCGTCGCCCGCAACGGTGTTGATAATCACGCCCGGCAATACGGACTCCACGCTCACGGTGTGCGACGTGCTGGTGCTGTTGCCGACGCTGTCCGTTGCCGATGCGGTAACGGTGTAAAGCGCCTCGCCAAGTTGCCCCACCTCGTTAGCCGGAACGGTCGTGGTCCATTTTCCGTTGCTATCAACCATAGCGCTGTACGCTTTGCCGTTGAGCATCACGGTCACGGCCGCGCCTGCAGCCAGCCCGGACGCCGTACCGGAAAGGGTCAGATCCTGCGTTTTCTCGGTGCTATTGATCACATCGTCACCGGAAACGGTGTCAATGATCAGCGCCGGTGCGGTCAGGTTGACTTCCACGCTGTGGGTGGCGCTGTTGCTGTTGCCCGCTTTATCCGTCAGCGCCGCGGTAATGATGTACCCCCCGGCGGCCAGAGCCGTAACATCGGCTGCCGGCACGCCCACACTCCAGTTGCCAGCGGCGTCGATCGTGGCGGTGTAAGATTTGTTATTGATGGTGACGGTGACCACATCACCCGCCGCCGCGCCGGTCACAGACCCGGTAACAATCAATGCCTGCGCATGCTCGGCGCTGTTGATCACATCATCGTCAGAAACGGTGTTAATGGTCAGCTGCGGGACGGTGGTATCGACCAGCACATCGCGATCCGCTGAGGCCGGGTTACCCGCTTTATCAGACACGGCGGCGCTGACGGTATAGTTGCCGTCGGCAATCGCCCCCAGATCCGCAGACGGTACGGTCACACTCCAGTTGCCGTTTGCCTGCACGGTGGTGGTGTAATTCGCACCGTTCAGCGTGACGGTAACGGTCTGGCCCGCTTCGGCGTTGGTCACACCGTTAATCGCAAGATCCTGCTGCGCTTCGGCCGCATTGATGATGTTGTTATCGCTGACAATTTCAATAGACACCGTCGGTGCGGTGGCGTCCACGCTGTACTCGCGGCCCGCCGACGCGCTGTTACCGTTCACATTGGTGACGCTTACCTGCACGCTGGCGTCGCCGTCTTTCAGGCTGCCCAAATCGGCAGACGGTACGGTCGCCGTCCAGTTGCCGTCGGCATCCACCGTCGCGGTGTAAGACTTACCGCCAAAGGAGATGGTGACGGTCTGGTTTTCTTCCACGTTAGTGGTGCTGCCGGACAGCACCAGGTCCGCACCTTTCTCCGCCGCGTTAATCACGTCGTCGGTGGCAATCGAGTCAATGCTGATGGCGACTGCCGCCAGATCCACCTTCACGTCATGACTGATAGAAACCGGGTTACCCGCTGCGCTATGGCCTTCAACGGTCACAGTAAGCGTGCCAGCAGTCAGCGCGCTGACGTCTGCCGCCGGAATGGCTGCCGCCCAGGTACCGTCAGCGAGCACCGTCGCCGCGTAGGTTTTGCCGTTGACGGTCACGGTTAACACCGCACCCGTTGCCAGGCCCTCGCTGGAGCCGGTGATAATCAGGTTCTGAGCGTGTTCAATGCTGTTGATCACATCGTCGCCGGCCACGGTATCAACGCGCAGGCCCGGCAGGTTGGCATCAATGGTGATGTCGCGCTCAACTGTTCCGGTGTTGCCGTGGCCGTTGGTGACGCTGGCTGAAACCGTCAGATCGCCGTTACCGATGGCGGTTAAGACCGTAGACGGCACGTTGACCGACCAGCTCAGATCGTCCTGTACCGTCGCGGTATAGGTTTTGCCGCTGACTGAAATGGTGACAGTGTCACCGATCGCTGCACCGCTCACTTTCCCGCTCAGGGTCTGTCCGGAAGCGACTTCCGCTGCATTAATAACATCGTCCGTAGCAACAGGGTTAATGGTGACCTGCGGCAGCGCGCTGTCGACCAGCACCCTATGCCCGGTGCTCGCGCTGTTGCCTGCGGCGTCGGTTACGCTCGCCGTCACGACGTAGCTTGCTTCACCCAGCGCCGAGACGTTTGCCGCCGGAACGGTGACGCTCCAGTTACCGCCGGCATCAGTGATGGCACTGTAATTGATACCGTTCAGGGTCACCGTAATGGTGGTTCCATCCGGCTGGTTGCTGGTACCGGAGAGGAGCAGATCTTCGCCTTTCTCTGCCGCATTGATCACATCGTCACCCGCCAGGATATTGATGGCGATAACCGGTGCGGTCAGGGAGACGTCAAAATCATGCGTGGCAGTGGTGCTGTTGCCCGCTTTATCGGTGAGGGTCGCCGAGAGTGTCTGGTCACCGTTAGTCAGCGCGCCCACGTCCGCCGCCGGAACACCGACGCTCCAGCTTCCGGACGCATCCAGCATCGCCGTGTAGTCTTTACCGTTCAGGGTCACGGTGATCACATCGCCCGCCTGTGCGCCCATGACCTTACCGGAAACAATCAGCGCCTGGCCGTGTTCGGCAATATTTACGATGTCGTCGCCCGCAATGATGTTGAATGAAATCTGCGGAACGGTGGTGTCGACAAGCACCGAGGAGCCTGCGCTCGCCGGGTTGCCTGCCTTATCGGACACCGTCGCCGTTACCGCCGCATTGCCGTCGGTGATCCCTGCCATGTCCGCCGCCGGGACGTCCAGCGTCCAGCTACCGTCCGCCTGCACCTGCGCGGTATAGGTGTTGCCGTTGAAGGTCACGGTCACCGTCTGGCCTGCTTCGGCAGTAGAGGTGCCGCTCAGGGTCAGATCCTGAGCCGCCTCGGCCGCGTTCAGCATATTGTCCTGGCTGATGGTGTTGATGGTCACCGTCGGCGCGGTGGTATCGACGCTGAATTCCTGCGCCGAAGACGCCGCGTTGCCGTTCACATTGGTGACGTTGACCTGCACGCTGGCGTCACCATCTTTCAGGCCGCTCAAATCGGCTGCCGGTACGATGTACGTCCAGTCCCCGTTGGCATCCACCGTGGTGGTATACGTTTTACCCGCGAAGGTGATGGTCACGGTCTGGCCCGCTTCAACGTTGGATGAGGTGCCGGACAGCACCAGGTCCTGGCCTTTTTCCGCTGCGTTGAGCACTTTGTCGTCGGTCACGCTATTGATGCTGATGGCTACAGGCGCGAGATCGACATCAACGAAAGTCCCAATAGTTACCGGGTTGCCGGAAGTGTCCTGCGCGCTTGCTGCGATCTCCAGCGAACCGTCCGCCCACTGGGATACATCCGCCGCCGGTACCGCCGCCTGCCAGGAACCGTCCGCCAGCACAGTTGCAGGGTAAGTGTTGCCGTTAATGGTTACGGTGACGATGCTGCCCGCGGCCAGATCGGTACTGGTGCCGGACACAATCAGGTTCTGAGCGTGTTCGATAATGTTGATAACGTCATCGCCCGCCACGGTATCAATACGCAGTCCCGGAAGCTGGGCGTCGATGGTGAACTCGAGAGAAGAAGAGCCGGTATTACCATGCGCGTTGGTCACGCTGGCGGATACGGTGAGGTCGCCGTTACCGAGCGCGGTGAACTGACTCTCGGTTAACGGCAGGTGCCAGGTCAGATCGTCCTGCACGGTAGCTGTAAATGTCTGGCCGCCAAGAATGATAGTGACAGTGTCACCTGACGCCGCGTTTGTCACCTTACCGGTCAGGGTTTGCCCTGCCGCCACTTCCGCTGCGTTAACGATGTTGTCGCCCGCCAGCGTATTGATCGTGACAACCGGTAGCGAGCTGTCCACCAGCACATCGTGTGAAGTTGAGGCGCTGTTACCCACGCTGTCAGTGACGTCCGCCGTCACGGTGTAATGGGCTTCACCCAGCGTGCTCACCGCGGAAGCAGGCACGGTGACGCTCCAGTTTCCGCTGGCGTCAGTAGTGGCTGTGTAGTGAATGCCGTTCAGGGTCAGCGTAACGGTAGTGCCTTCCGGCTGGTTGCTGGTGCCGGAGAGCAGCAGATCTTCGCCTTTCTCTGTCGCATTGATTACATCGTCCGCCGCCAGTGTGTTGATACCGATGACAGGCGTCACGGTATTCACTACCACATCCAGTGAATGGCTTCCGGTATTACCGGACTGGTCAGTCACGGAGACGTTAATCGTCCAGGTACCGTCAGCCAGACCTTGCACTACTGACGCCGGCAGGCCAAGGCTCCAGTTACCCGCCGCATCGACCACGGTGGTGTAATCCACGTTATTAATGGAGATTGTTACCCTGTCGCCCGCTGCCGCACCGGTGACGGAGCCGCTCAGGATCTGCGCCTGTGAATGGGCGATTTGGTTAACGGTGTTGGTATCGGTGACAAAGTCGTTAATCGTCACCTGCGGTACGGTTGCGTCCACCAGCCCAATGCGATCGGCACTGCTGGTGTTCCCCGCCACATCACTCACGGTTGCCGTCACGGTCACAATGCCATCTGCCAGCGCGCCGACGTCAGCCGCTGGTACACTCAACTGCCATGTACCGTCCGTCTGAACCGTGGTCTGATAGGTTTTACCGTTCATCGTCACAATGACCACCTGGCCTGCTTCAGCATTGCTGCTGCCGCTCAACGCCAGATCCTGCTGCGCTTCTGCCGCATTGATGATGTTGTCGGTGGTCAGGTTATCGATCGTTATTGTCGGCGGCTGCGTATCTACCGTGACCACGCGCGACGCGTCGGCACTGTTACCGTAGACGTTAGTGACGCTAACGCTCACCTGCGCGCGACCGTCGATCAGGGTTTCCATGGCGCTGACGGGTACGGTCAGGCTCCAGGAGCCATCCTGCTGCACCTGCGCGGTAAAGGTCTGGTCGGCGAATTTCACTACCACGGTCTGGCCTGCTTCAACGCCCTGCGTCTGGCCGGACAGGGTTAAATCACTGCCTTTTTCAGCCGCATTCAGCAGGTCATCACTGGATACCGTATCAATGGTGATCGCCACGGCGTTCAGATCGAGTTCGATCGGGTGTTCAGCCGCAACGGTGTTGCCCCAGGTATCTTCAGCGCTGACGCTGACCGTCATGCCCCCCGCCGTCCAGGCCTGCAGGTCCGCAGCGGGTACGCCGATCTGCCAGTTGCCGCTGGCGTTAACCGCGGTGACATACTCGACGTTGTTAATGGTGACGATAATCTGCGTTCCCGCAGCCAGATGCGTACTGGAGCCGGTGACGCTCAGATCTTGCTGCTGCTCAATGGCGTTGATCACGTCATCGCCGGAAATGGTGTTCACGCGCAGGCCCGGCAGTGCTGCGTTGATGTTGATATCACGCTCGCCGTTACCGGTATTACCGTGCCCATTGGTCACCGACGCGGTGAACGTCAAATCGCCATCGCCGAACGCCTGAAGATCCGCTGACGGGATTTTCACGCTCCAGGTCAGGTCACTGCCAACCGTTGCGGTGTAGCTCTTGCCGCCTGCGGTAATGGAGACGGTATCGCCCGCTGCCGCGCCGGTAACGCGACCGCTGAGGGTTTGATCGACGCCCGCTTCGGCGTTATTGACCAGGTTGTCGCCCGCAAACGTATTGATAATGACCTGCGGAAGGACGGTATCCACCAGCAGATTCGCTTCTGCAGAACCGCTGTTACCCACGCTGTCGGTACCGCTGACGCTGACGGTATAAAGCGTGTTCGCCAGATTCAGCACGTCGGAAACCGGTACCTGGACCGCCCAGATACCGTTTTCGACGGTGGCCTGATAGTTGACGTTGTTCAGCGTCACCGTGATAGCGCTGCCGTTCGGCAAACTGCTGGTACCGGTCAGGCTCAGCGGCTGCATCGCCTCCTGAGCATTCAGAACATTGTCCTGACTGATGGCGTCAATCGTAAATTCTGGCGGATGTCCGCTCAGCGTAATGCCGTGCGTGGCGCTGCCGGTGTTGCCTGCCGCGTCAGTAACGGAAACCGAAATCGTGTGGCTGCCTTCACCCAGAGCGCCCAGCACGGACGCCGGAATGCCGACGCTCCAGCTACCGTCCGCAAGCACCACGCCGGTGAAAGTCTGGCCGCCAAGGGTCACGGAGACCACATCGCCCGCAGTTGCACCGTTCGCCAGGCCGGAAATAATCTGTGCCTGACCCTGCTCGCTGGTATTGAGAACATCGTCGCCCGCCACGGTATTGATGGTGACAACCGGTGCGGTGATATCAACCGTGAAATCTGCGGTAACAGACGAGCCATTGCCCGCTTTATCGCTGACGTTCACCGTCAGGGTGTGATTGCCCTCGCCGAGCGCCTGCACGTCGTTCGCCGCCAGCGTGACGGTCCAGGTACCGTCACCCGCCACGGTGGCATTGTAGTTTTTCCCGTTCAGCGTCACGGTGACTATCTGACCGGCTTCCGCATTGGTTTTACCGGTCAGCGTCAGCGGCTGGTTGTGCTCAGCCGCATTGATGATGTTGTCCTGCGCGAGGGTATCAACAGACAGCGTTGGCGCGGTGGTATCGACGCCAATTGTCTGGCTTCCGCTCACGGTGTTCCCCGCCGCGTCCTTACCGCTGACGTTGACCGTCCAGGTGCCGTCACCCAACGCCTGCGCGTCAGTTGCAGGCACGTTAACGAGCCACGCGCCGTCTGCGCCCACTTCAGCCGTGTAGGTTTTGCCGTTCAGCGTTATGGTGAGTTCAGTACCCTGCGCCAGGTTTTTGCTGGCACCGGAAAGCGTAAAGCCCGCGGATTGCTCGCTGGCGTTAAGTACGTTATCGCCCGCCGTGGTGGCCAGCGTAATAGAGGCATCGGCGGTAGAAACCGTCACGGTAATACTGCCCGCAGCGGTGGTTTTGCTGCCGTCGATCTGCACGACCGACCAGGTATGCTCCCCGTCGGTCTGGGTTGGTAATTTTACCGTCCAGGTACCGTCTTTGGCGACCATTGCACTGGCGATGGTACTGCCGCTGCTGTCTTTGATCTGGATGGTTGCGCCCGGTTGGCCGGTACCACTAAAGGTTGGGGTGTTATCGTCCGTGATCTCTTTTGCACTCAGCACCCCCTGCTTGTCACCCGCTTTATCTGTCAGCAAAAAGGTCGGCGTTGCGCTTTCAACCTCTTTGGTATTATCAACAACCCTTGTTTTGGTTTCGCCGTCTCCCCCGTGAGCCAGCAGTGCCCCGATGGCACCACCGCCTAACGCAGCGCCCGCAATCCAGCCCCACGGCGCGTCGCTCAAGACACTTCCCTGCTCGAGGAAAGGCTCAATACTGCTAATCGGTGTGGCCTGCGCGGTTAATTCAGTTACTGCAACGCCTGACACATCCCCGGCATCGGCAAAAGAAATATGAGTGAGTTCCTGACGATCATTGAACACCAGCTCTGACTGATTATGCGTTTCAGGATCTTCAACAAAATAGTTATTGCAACGAATAACGCTGCCATCTTTCATATAAATGAGGAGGTCATTACCCTGGCGGACATAACGCACTACATCCTGAGCAGAGCCCTGGATTTCAATCACACTCGGCGATGAAATAGAGACCGACAGATTTCCTTCGCCAGTTAATTTCGTTTTCTCCGCCGTTTTGCGAATGATGACATCAACAACCTTTATGTTACTCATTTTCTTCTCCTTGCAGGTGTACGGATTCCTGTGGATATGTCCACCAGATGGATGTAGCTATCCCTGGGAAAAATCACCCATTATTTTCAGACTTATTTTTCGCAACAATATGCGTCTATTTTTAACTCAAATCGGGTAGTTTTGCGGCGGCGTTTTTCTCTACTCCAATAAGCGGCATTAAATTATCAACCGCGGCAGCATAATTAATTGCCGAACTCCAGCCATCATACTCAGCGATTATTTTCGCTGACGTGGCCTGCCAGACATCCTGTTCAACGCTGAGCAGATCGTTAATGCTCCGCTTGCTCAGGGTGTATTCATTTTTATAAACATCACGGGCGCGCAGTGCATTTTCCAGCTGTTGCTTCCCGGCTTCCATTCTTCCCCGTGCGCCGGTCCAGTCCGCCTGCGCTACGGAAGCTTTTTGCAGGATATCGAAGCGCGCCTGATCGACCTGAGAGGAAGCCATGGCTCGTGCCCCTTCCGCCTGCCGAACGCGAGCGGAAACCGCGCCCCCCTGATACAGTGGGGCATCAATGTTGAGCTGTATCTGGTCGTCCCAGTAAGAACGGTTGTCCGATTCATAACGGGTGCGTCCCCCTTTCAGACTTAACGTCGGCCAGTGCTGGGACTTTGCCGTTTCCACGCCATACTGAGCAGACCGTTCCATGTTCTGCGCAGCCATCACCGCCGGTATCAGCGAATAATCGATGCGGTTGAGCGAATCTGGTTCCACAGCAAGATTCGCTGGCACCGGTGAATAGGCCTCTGCCTGCATTCCGGTTAATACCGCAAGCCTGGCGCGTGCGCTGTTCAGAGCGGCGTGATACTGAGCCACCGTCGCCTGCATGCCGGCAATACGCGTGCGGGTCTGGAGCTCATCGGATGTGGAACTCACACCTGCATCAGCGCGCAGTTTTGCCAGTTGTTCGACGTTTTTGAGCGCCTGTACATTCTCTTTTGCTGCCTGCAAAAGATCGGAATAGCGTTTGACTTCTACATAGCTCAGCGCCGTTTTTTCCGCTACATCCGAAAGCGTGCCCATCAGTTGGTAACGGTAGCTATCCCGCTGGGCGGAAGACTGATTGATGCTGTTATTGGTTTTGCCAAAATCGTACAGCAGTTGTGTCAGGCTCAGCCCCCAGGCGGCGGAATTCTTCAGTGACCCGCTGGAGTCAGTGGTCTGACTGTGTCCCGTACTCCCGTTCAACGATATTTGTGGCATCCAACCGCTGCGCGCTTCATCTATTTGTGCCTGACCGATACCTAATTGCGCGGCCTGCTGACTAATTGACGGATCGCGATCGATAGCAAAAAGAATACTTTCTTTTAAAGTTGTTGTTGAAACCTGGGCAATGCCCACCTGACCACTATTGGCACAAGCGGTATTTATGGCCACTGAAAATAGTGCCATCGCGGCTGCATATCGAAGTAACTTAGGTTTTCTCAATACCGTCATTTTATCTCCCTGACTCTGAGCGACACTCAAACAAATACCCAAAAAGAGGTATAGATAATTAGACAAATATCTTATTTGGCTTCCTCTCTGAATTTTAGGTAATACCTCCCATGCCCATTTCCATTGGAGATGAGATCTTTCTGCAACTTATTTCAATTAAGAATTTACTTATTTCTTAAACTGGTTAGCAGCATAACAAAATGCGGTATAGGCAACTACACCCACAATGTTAATGTGGTGTTACAAGTAAGAAAAAACATGGGGTTTCTGGACAAAACCTTGAAAATAGACTTTCAAATGAAACATATAAACCCCCTGTTATTTAAGGAAAATTCCTAATTCGCACTGTGTACATTTTTGCGTTAATTTCCTCGCGGGTCAGACACAAAGATTTTCAAAGAAGTGTCAATTTAAGTAGTGATAGCCTTTATGGCGGAACAATAGGTTATTAATAAACTATTTTAAGTGATTTTATTTTGATAAATTTATATTTCTCAAGATATTACACCACACAAACACACTCAGATAGTTACATAATCCAAATCATTAAATAAAACATAACAATAACAATGTGATTAACATTTAAAACCGTTTACTTATAACCACTTAATAAAATTTTAATAATCACCCACCTGAACCATTACCCCATTAGCGCACCTTCATGACAACATTGTGCTTCTCTCTGCGTTGAAATGCTGTATTATGCGAACTATTGCAGTATTTTGCAGGATTACCTCATGCACAAAACCGCTCGTCAACGATATGTACTTGATATTATTAGTGAGCAAGGCCAGGCCAGTATCACTGAACTGGCAGAAAAGCTTCAGGTTTCAGCAGACACCATCCGGCGTGATCTGACTGACCTTGAAAACCAGGGCCTTGCGCAGAAGAATCATGGCGGGGCTATTGCACTTAATCTTTCCGCCATGAATCGTCAGGGCCGTAATACGTTGCTGCCTGAAGCCAAACAGCGTCTTGGGAAGCAGGTCGCGCAGGCAGTTCCACCGGGCTCCACCCTGTTTCTGGATGCCGGAAGCACGGTGATGGCTGTTGCCACCTTTCTTCAGGGGCCGCTCACCGTTATCACCACCTCGCTGGATATCGCCCAGCATTTTAGCGACCGGGAAAATATTGACCTTATCCTGCTCGGTGGGAAATGGGACCAAAAGCAACGCCTGTTTGCCGGAAGCGCCACCCTGTCGCTACTGTCCCGTTATCGTGCAGATATCGCGATTCTCGGGGCGTGCGCGATTCATGCCGAACTCGGTCTGAGTGCCAGTACAGAAGCGGATGCGGAGGTCAAGCGCGCGATGCTTGCCGCCAGCCACGCACACTGGATCGTCGCCGACCACCTGAAAGTCAATCGCTGCGAACCGTATCTGGTTTCCGGGTTATCCAACATCCAACAACTGTTTATAGATCGTCCCTGGCCTGAGCTTGGGGACCATAGCGCATTGCAGGTCACGGTTTGCGCGAATTAATGTGGAGAAGGTCATGAGTAAAGTGAAAACAATCAACATTGCACTGATCGGGTATGGATTTGTCGGCAAAACCTTCCATGCTCCGCTGATCCAGTCTGTAGATGGACTTAAGCTGGCGGTCGTCTCTTCTCGTGATGAAGAGAAAGTAAAACGCGATCTTCCGGATGTTCAGGTGGTAGCAACACCGGAAGAGGCCATTCAGCATCCGGATGTCGATCTGATAGTCATTGCCTCCCCTAACGCCACGCATGCCCCACTGGCGACCCTGGCCCTGAACTCAGGGAAACATGTGGTCGTGGATAAGCCCTTCACGCTCGATATGCAGGAAGCCCGGGATCTGATCGCTCTGGCGGATGAAAAGCAGCTTCTGCTCTCTGTATTCCACAACCGTCGCTGGGACAGTGATTTTCTCGGCATTAAGCAGATTATTGAGCAAGGCACGCTCGGCAAAATTAAACATCTGGAGTCGCATATTGACCGCTTCCGTCCTGAAGTGCGCGTACGCTGGCGCGAGCAGAACGTACCCGGGAGCGGTCTGTGGTTTGACCTGGGTCCGCACCTGATCGACCAGACGCTACAGCTCTTTGGTCTGCCACAGTCAGTACAGGGGAATATCGCGACACTGCGCGACGGTGCTGAGGTTAATGACTGGGCGCACGTGGTCTTAAATTATCCGGAACATAAAGTCATTCTGCATGCCAGCATGCTGGTTGCCGGCGGAACTGCACGCTTTACGGTCCACGGAGACAAGGGCAGCGTGGTAAAAGCCAGAATCGATCAGCAGGAAGCGCAGCTACTCTCAGGGGTGATTCCCGGCAGTGAAACCTGGGGCGAAGATAGCGACAGTATGGTGTTCTTTGGCGCAGACAGTGCTCAGCAGACTATTGCGACCCCGAAAGGTGATCAGCGCCAGTATTACATCAATGTACGCGATGCGATTCTTGGGGAAATCACCAATCCTGTTCATCCTGTCGAGGCATTAGCGGTAATGGCTGTACTGGAAGCCGCGGTGAAATCGTCTGAAACCGGATCAACGCAAGCGCTGGCGTTAACTACTGAAGAGCGTGCTCAACTGCGCTAAAAAAAAAGCCGGGTGACGCTGCGCTTACCCGGCCTGTTTTCGCATTTATTGACGCTTTTTCGGCATCATGCGTAGAAGGGTATTATCTTTCCAGAAATAGTGGTGCATCAGTGCCGCCAGTGCGTGCAGGCCAATCATAAAATAGCCCAGGTTTGCCAGCGTCTCGTGCCACTCTTTCAGCACGTCTACCAGATCAAAATTGGATTCCGCCGCATGCGGCATCACCATGCCAAAAGCAAACCAATCGCTGCCCCGGTTGTACATCATCACAATACCAATCAGCGGTAACGCAATGAACAGCATATACACCACCAGGTGCCCCAGATGAGACATCCCCGTCACCATCGCTTTTGGCTTTGGTTGAATCGGTGGCGCGCGGAATTTGAGACGAACCAGCAGACGCGTCACCATCAGAACCAGAATGGTGATACCGCATGAGACATGGATCATATTGATCAATGGCCGAGCGGTACGCGGGAAGAAACCTTTAAACTCCATCGCGCAATAAGCCACGATGATTAACAGAAACACCAGCCAGTGAATAGCGATTTGCAGGCTTGTATATTTAGTGCGCATGGGATTTCCCGAAAAAAACAGATATCGCGTCAACATAATCCCCTTTCCTTAAAAATTCATTAATTTTTCTGTATGGTTTTTCAAATACTTCCTCACGCATGAAGCATCTTCAATTGCCGCCCTGCCCGTCATGGTCTAAGCCTGGATGAGTTCAAACTGTCGTATCGACACGTTCACAGGAGAACACTATGAGTAAAATTGGCATTAACGGATTTGGACGCATTGGACGCCTTGTACTGCGCCGCCTTCTTGAAACCCAGGACAGCAACACCGTCGTCGCCATCAACGACCTCACCTCTCCCAAAGTATTGGCCTATCTGCTCAGGCATGATTCCAACTACGGTGGTTTCCCGTGGAGCGTGGATTTCACCGAAGATGCGCTGATTGTTGACGGTAAAACCATTGCGGTATACGCCGAAAAAGAGGCGAAACATATTCCATGGAAAGCCGCAGGTGTGGATATCGTTGTGGAGTGCACCGGCTTTTACACCTCCGAAGAAAAATCACGAGCGCATCTGGATGCAGGCGCGAAGAAAGTGCTTATCTCTGCCCCTGCCGGAGAGATGAAAACCATCGTTTATAATGTGAACGATGATACCATTGACGCCAGTGATACCATCATTTCCGTCGCCTCCTGCACCACCAACTGCCTCGCCCCACTGGCAAAAGCTCTGCATGATGCCTTTGAAATCAAAGTCGGTACCATGACGACTATTCACGCCTATACCGGTACCCAGGCGCTGGTAGATGGGCCACGCGGGAAAGATCTTCGTGCCTCACGCGCGGCGGCAGAAAATATCATTCCGCATACCACCGGTGCGGCGAAAGCCATCGGTCTGGTTATCCCCGCCTTAAGTGGCAAACTGAAAGGCCACGCACAGCGCGTACCGGTTAAAACCGGCTCCGTTACCGAACTTGTCGCCATTCTGGGTAAAAAGGTCACGGTTGAGGAGATCAATACCGCGTTGAAAAAGGCGACACAGGGAAATAAATCGTTTGGTTATACTGATGAAGAGATTGTGTCGTCAGATGTGATCGGTTCGCACTTTGGTTCGGTATTTGATGCAACGCAGACCGAGGTAACGGAAGCGGGTGATCTGCAACTGGTGAAAGCCGTCGCCTGGTATGACAACGAATATGGTTTTGTGACGCAGCTGGTGCGCACCCTGGATAAGTACGCCGCACTGTAATGCCTTCCCCCTCTTCGCGGAGGGGGAAAAGCAGGATGCTCAGAGAAGCGAGCGCCGGGATAAGGCGTTTTTCAGGATCGGATCCTGCTGTAACAATGCCCATGCTTCAGTCACGGCATCAGGAAAATCAACGTGAGCGATAAAATCACGTCCGGCAGGACCATAGCCGTTAACGTCATCATACAGTCGCGGCAGTTCCCCCAGTACCAGTGACAGGTAGCGGTCAACGGGCCACACTCCGGTGTTGCCCTCGCTAAATTCCACCCCATCTTTGCCGTTCTGCAGTGTCGGTGTAACACCCGGGTAGCTTATCCACTGAGGTGCAACGGGTTCATCCCGGCACACGCGGGCAAACGTCGCCATGGTACGTCGCTGCATCGTCGGATCCTGCACCACCAGCACCCGCCCGGTAGCTCGCTGATGTTGTTTCAGTATGTTCCAGCTAAAACGCGCGTTTTCACCACAGTTGGTGGATTGATCTTCGATCCACAGACGACCCTCAGGGATCTGCCAGAATTCGCGTGCAATGTCGGCCAGAATACTGGCTTCCGCCCGCCCCGAGACCGGTATCGTGTGATAACGCGGGTGACTGCCAATAGCCGCATATAGAAACGCGGTCGAATGACCGATCCCGCCGCTAATCAGCAACGGGATCTCGTTTTGCGCGGCGATACGGCAGGCCGCATCAATGGTCGGAATGACCGCGTTTCCTGCCAGAATCACCCTGTCGACATCCGGGTTCTGACGGGAACCGCTCAGATCATCCTGCGCCAGCCATGTGCCGAGAGTATTAATCGCCGTCAGCGTGGCATCAGGCAGAATGGGGAAATGGGTCTGATCCATGGTGAACTTCTCCTGTGAGTCTCTTCAGGGGGACGGCTTCTGGCTAATAAAGTACAGGCGAGCGCCGAATCGGATTGTATCTACCTATTATGCTTTTGGTTTTCTATCACTCAAAACATTCTGTTGCGTATGCTGTTTAAAAAAGTATCCAGTTCGGCTCAATTATACCGTGAACGATTTTACAGGGAACTTCGGGGCCAGATTTACGAAGGGTCAATGCCTGAAGTGCTACGATTACCAGATCCCTATTTCGCCCCCAGTTTTTACTCTCAGGAGCCAATCTATGCAACAACAGTGGTCAGCAGTAGATAATTTCATGATTTCTTCGCTTATTCCTGAAGATGATGTCTTGCGTCAGGTACTGGAAAACAACAAACGCGGCGGGCTCCCCGAACACGATGTAGCGGCCAATCAGGGTCAACTGCTGGCGCTGTTTGTCCGTCTGACGCAGTCGCGGCGTGTTCTTGAGATTGGCACGCTCGGTGCCTATAGTTCCATCTGGATGGCTCGCGCTCTGCCGCCAGACGGAAAGCTGATTACGCTTGAAGCGGATCCAACCCATGCCGAAATTGCCCGCCAGAATATCCACCTCGCGGGGCTAAACAACCGTATTGAACTGGTAGAAGGCCCGGCTCTGAACTCGCTCGAGAATTTCGGTGATATACCGCCATTCGACCTGATCTTTATTGATGCAGATAAGCCAAACAACCCAGGTTATCTGGAATGGGCGCTGCACTACTCCCGCCCAGGGACGTTGATTATTGGTGATAACGTGGTGCGCGAGGGCGAAGTGATTAACGAGCAAAGTGACGATGCGCGCGTGCAGGGTGTTCGTCGGTTTATCGAGATGATTGGGGACAATCCCCGTTTAACCGCCACCGCGTTGCAGACGGTGGGGGTTAAGGGGTGGGACGGGTTTACGCTGGCGATGGTAAACGGGTGAAAAAAGTGCGGGCTGATGCCCTACCCCGGCCCTCTCCCTCTGCCCCCTAAAGGGAGAGGGAGAAAACCGCGTTTTAACCGGAAATCTGCTCCATTGTCTGCAAAATACGTTTATCCGAAATCGGATACGGCGTACCGAGCTGCTGAGCAAAGAAGCTGACACGCAGCTCTTCGATCATCCAGCGGACTGCCTGAACGTCTTCATCGTCGCGACGTGCCGGAGGAAGTTTGTTCAGCCATTGCTGCCACGCCTGCTGCACGCTCTCCACTTTCAACATCTGGGCACGATCGCGGTGTGGGTCGATAGCCATTTTCTCAAGCCGTTTTTCAATCGCCTGCAGATAACGCAACGTATCACCGAGTCGCTTAAAGCCGTTCCCGGTGACAAACCCACGGTACACCAGCCCGGCCATCTGCGCTTTTACATCAGACAGCCCCAGCGCCATGGTCATATCCACACGCCCTTTCAGACGTTTGTTGATATTGAAAACGGTGGTGAGGATTTGCTCGACCTGTTTGGCAATATCTACCACCGTGTCGTTCAGCTCCGCGCGTACCTTGTCATGAAGCTGAGCAAAACCTGCTTCGGTCCAGACCGGACCACCCGCCTCGTGGATCAGTTTGTCCACGCCGCAGGAGATACAGTCGTCGATCAGATCCAGCACTTTACCGTATGGGTTAAAGTACAGTCCCAGTTTGGCTTTGTTCGGTAACTTCTCGTGCAGATACTTAATCGGCGACGGAATATTCAACAGCAGCAAGCGGCGCAGACCGCGCCACATCATCTGTTGCTGTTCCTGCGGGTTATCAAACAGCTTGATCGCCACACTGTCGCGCTCATCGACCAGCGCGGGCCAGGCCTTCACCTTATAGTTACCGCGCTTCTGCTCATAGCTTTCCGGAAGCTGACCAAAACTCCAGATGTGCAATCCGCTCTGCTCGATACCATCATCCGCAACCGCAGATAGCGTCTCCTGGACTTTGCCTTTCAACGCCTCTTTCAGTTCGGTCAGGGAACGCCCTTCCTGCAGCTTTTTGTTTTTATCGTCCACCACGCGGAAACTGATTTTCAGATGATCGGGCACCTGATCCCAGTTCCAGTCATCGCGGTCGATGGTCGTGCCCGTCATGCGTCTGAACTCTCGCTCCAGGGCATCCAGCAGCGGCAGTTCCAGCGGTGTGACGCGGGCTAAAAACGCTTCGGCATAGTTTGGTGCTGGCACAAAGTTGCGGCGCACCGGTTTCGGCAGCGATTTGATTAATGCAATGATCAGTTCGCGACGCAGGCCAGGAATTTGCCACTCGAACCCGCTCTCTTCCACCTGGTTTAACAGTGGCAGCGGAATGTGTACGGTCACCCCATCCGCGTCTGCACCTGGTTCAAACTGATAGGTCAAACGCAGCTTAAGGTTGCCCTGATGCCAGAAGTTCGGGTAATCAAGTTTGCTGACTGACTCCGCCCCTTCCTTAATCAACATGCTCTTCTCAAAGTTGAGCAGGTCTGGCGTCTCTTTACTGGCCTTCTTCCACCAGCTGTCGAAGTGACGGGCAGAGATCACATCATGGCTGATGCGCTGATCGTAAAACTCAAACAACGCGTCATCATCCACCAGTATGTCGCGGCGACGGGATTTGTGTTCAAGCTCTTCCACCTCGGCGCGCAGCTTGAGGTTTTCGCGGAAGAAGGCGTGGCGCGTCTGCCAGTCACCCTCCACCAGCGCATGGCGGATAAACAGCTCGCGGCACAACGCCGGATCAATCTGGCTGTAGTTAACCTTACGCGCGGCAACAACTGGCAGACCGTAGACGGTCACCTTCTCAGTTGCCATTACCGCGCCCTGCGCACGCTCCCAGTGTGGCTCACTGTACGAGCGTTTCAGCAGATGTTGCGCTACCGGCTCTACCCATTCCGGATCGATACGTGCCGCAATGCGCCCCCACAGACGGCTGGTTTCCACCAGCTCCGCCACCATGGTCCATTTCGGCGGTTTTTTGAATAAGCCGGAACCGGGGAAGATGGAAAAGCGCGCATTACGTGCACCGGTATACTCCTGCTTCTCGGCGTCTTTCATCCCGATATGCGACAACAAACCGGTCAGCAGCGCGATATGCACCTCCCGGTATTCCGCCGGTTCGCTGTTGACCGGTATACCCAGCTCTTTCACTACCTGGCGGAGCTGGGTGTAGATATCCTGCCACTCGCGTACGCGCAGGTAGTTGAGGAAATCCACGCGACACTGGCGACGGAACTGGTTCGAGGAGAGTGCTTTCTGCTGCTCACCGAGATAGTTCCACAGGTTCACAAAGGCGAGGAAATCAGACTCTTTATCGTGGAAGCGGCGGTGTTTTTCATCAGAAGCCTGCTGTTTGTCCATCGGACGTTCACGCGGATCCTGAATGGAGAGCGCCGAGGTGATGATCATCGCTTCACGCACGCAACCGTGTTTTTGCGCTTCCAGCACCATACGCGCCAGACGCGGGTCGACCGGCAGTTGACTGAGCTGGCGGCCCAGCGGTGTCAGCTTATAGGCCGTTGCCAGTTCATCGGTGGTAATGGCGCCGAGCTCTTCCAGCAGACGTACGCCGTCCTGAATGTTGCGTTTGTCCGGTGCTTCCACGAACGGAAACGCCGCGATATCGCCCAGCCCCAGGGCGGTCATCTGCAGGATTACGGACGCCAGGTTGGTACGCAGAATTTCCGGATCAGTAAATTCCGGACGCGACAGGAAATCGTCCTCAGAGTAAAGACGAATACAGATCCCTTCTGACACACGACCACAGCGGCCCTTACGCTGATTTGCGGAGGCCTGGGAAACCGGCTCAATCGGCAGGCGCTGAACTTTAGTACGGTAGCTATAACGACTGATACGCGCCGTGCCTGGGTCGATAACGTATTTGATCCCTGGTACGGTCAGCGAGGTTTCCGCCACGTTGGTCGCCAGCACGATACGTCGCCCGCTGTGCGCCTGGAACACGCGGTTCTGTTCGCTGTTTGACAGACGGGCGTAAAGCGGCAGGATCTCCGTGTGGCGCAGGTCGCGCTTGCTGAGCGCATCTGCCGTATCACGGATCTCACGCTCGCCGCTCATAAAGATCAGGATATCGCCCGCGCTTTCGTTACCCAGCTCGTCAACGGCATCAAAAATGGCCTGCAGCTGGTCACGCTCGGTATCATCCGCCTCTTCCACAATCGGACGATAGCGCACTTCTACCGGATAGGTGCGTCCTGATACCTCTATAATCGGCGCATTGTTGAAATGCTTCGAGAAGCGTTCCGGGTCGATAGTTGCGGAAGTGATGATGATTTTCAGATCCGGGCGACGCGGCAGCAGCTCTTTCAGATAGCCGAGCAGGAAGTCGATGTTCAGGCTGCGTTCGTGCGCTTCGTCAATAATGATGGTGTCGTACTGCATCAGCAGGCGATCCTGCTGGATTTCCGCCAGCAGAATACCGTCGGTCATCAGTTTGACCATGGTGTTATCGCTGACGTGGTCGCTGAATCGCACCTTGTAACCGATGCAGCCGCCCGGCTCCGTTTGCAGCTCCTCGGCAATACGGTTCGCGACGGTACGGGCCGCCAGACGACGCGGCTGGGTGTGGCCAATCAGCCCTTTTACTCCGCGCCCCAGCTCCATACAGATTTTCGGCAACTGGGTGGTTTTCCCCGAACCGGTTTCGCCGGCGACAATCACCACCTGGTGGTCACGGATGGCTTCGAGAATATCCTGTTTTTTCTGACTGACGGGCAGGTTATCCGGGTAATTGATCGCCGGACGCGCAGCTTCACGCAGCACAACTTTCCCTGCCGCCTGTTCAATCTCTTTTGCCATCTCCTGGTAAATGGCCTGTTGTGCATCAGGATTTTTAACCTTCTTCACGCCGTGCAGACGGCGGGCAAAGCGCTGTTTATCACGCAGAGTCAGCGAATCAAGCTGTTGAATGAGCATCGCGAAGGTGAGTTTTTGTTGTTCTGTCATAGCGTTAACGGGCAGTGCACTGCCAGGTAAAATCTCTTTTTAATGATTGCTATAGAGTACCACATTGGTGCTTTCAGCGCCTTATTCAAAAAATTCGAACATAGGCTTCGATATATTGCGCTATCTCTATGGCAGGATTGTGAATAGAGTGTCAACAAGCAACGGGGCAACCCCCTTCAATCAAATGCAATAACAGGAATCACCCATGAGCAAAGTATTAGTTTTGAAATCCAGTATTCTGGCAGGGTACTCTCAGTCTGGTCAGCTGTCTGATTACTTCGTTGAACAGTGGCGTGAACTGCATTCTGCTGACGAAATCACCGTGCGTGACCTGGCTGCAAACCCAATTCCTGTGCTGGATGGAGAACTGGTTGGCGCGCTGCGTCCAGGCGATGCACCACTGAGCCCACGTCAACAGGAAGCTCTGGCCCTGTCCGACGAACTGATTGCTGAGCTGCAGGCGCACGACGTTATCGTCATCAACGCCCCAATGTACAACTTCAACATCCCAACCCAGTTGAAAAACTACTTCGACCTGGTGGCGCGTGCTGGTGTAACCTTCCGTTACACTGAAAATGGCCCGGAAGGTCTGGTGAAAGGTAAGCGCGCGATCGTGCTGACCAGCCGTGGCGGTATCCACAAAGACACCCCAACCGACCTGGTTGCACCATACCTGACCGTTTTCCTGGGCTTCATCGGTATCACTGATGTGAACTTCGTGTTCGCTGAAGGTATTGCCTACGGTCCTGAAATGGCGACCAAAGCCCAGACCGATGCGAAATCCGCTATCGACAGTTTCGTAGCCGCTTAAGATATTCCCCTCTCACCGCCCGGTGGGAGGGTTTTTCTTTTCTCCGCATTTCGTTATCATCCGCTCCCACTCTCCAGCCGGGCGGCCTGATGTCTGCGATTATCGATTCTTTTATTGCCCCACCGTGTCACGACGACATCGAGATCCTCTGGCAGGATGAACATCTGCTGCTGATCAATAAGCCTTCCGGTCTGCTCAGCCTCTCAGGCAAAAATCCGCAAAACCTCGATTCAGTCCATTATCGTCTGGTCCAGACGTTTCCTGGCTGCACGCTGGTGCACCGTCTTGATTTCGGTACCTCCGGGTTGATGGTGATTGCGCGCAATAAAGCCATCAATGCGGCACTGTGCCAACAGTTCAGCCAGCGCAACGTAGAGAAAGTCTACAGCGCCCTGCTTTGCGGACATGTTGAAAATGACGAGGGAATAATAGACGCGCCAATTGCCAAAGACCCGGCGCTGTTTCCGCTGATGTCGATCTGCGCCATTAACGGCAAGCCTGCACGTTCACGCTATCAGGTGGTGGCGCGTTTTTATCAGGATTCAGGGTTGCCGTTAACGCGAGTGAAACTCACCCCGGAAACCGGGCGAACCCATCAGCTGCGTATTCACTGCCAGCAACTGGGGCACCCCATTCTGGGCTGCGATCTGTATGGTGGTCTTGAAGCGCCGGGAGCTGAAGGAACATCCCGGCTGATGTTGCATGCAAGCGAACTGAATTTTATTCATCCTGTGAGCGGAGAGCCGGTTAACGCCCGTCACCCCGCCCCGTTCTGAATCTGATTTACCACATCAAATCGTCAGGGATTTTGAAGTCCGCGTATGGATCGTCTTCATCCTGCTCTTCCTGACTCAGAGAGCTGTTTAAGACGATACTGTCGGCATCGCGCTGGGCAATTTTATCGGCCACCACTGCCGGGATTATCGCGTATTCGCAGTCACCATTAGCATTAATCACCAGGCGCGCAATCGCCAGACGACCGTTGATCAGCTGAGTCTGGGTCTGCTTATCAACCTCGATTTTTTTGATCAGATTGCCATCGGTAAAGTTAAAGGTGATGTTGCCTTTCGCCACGGTGATGCGGTTCATCTCAATCAACTGTTTCACCTGGGCTTTAAACTCTTTCGCCAGCACCGCCTGTTTTTGCTGCTCGCTCAGCAGCTTATCGCGCTCGATCTGTGCTTTCTTGTTCTCTTCTACTGCTTCACGCGCTTCACGTGCCTGAACACGTGATTTCTTTGCCGTGCGCTGCACTTTCGCCGCTTTCTTGCTGCTGACCAAGCCTGCTTTCAGCATCTGCTCTTGTAAGGTGAGTTTTGTCATGATTGTTTCTAAACCGATGGGAAATTTTGGGGATTATAGCGGGAATTGCGGAGCGTGTGCCAGAGAAGTAGGCATAGCGTTTTGTTGCCTGAGCCGTGTTTATTATTTATTCAGTGTTTACTAACATTACAGCCGCAAGAGTGATTAAAAATTGTCAGGTCATTTTCTTAAAAAAATCAGCAGCGCAGAAATATGATGTGAGTTGAATATCTGTACCCACATCAGGCGTAGGCTGCTTTTTCTCTTATTAAAATACTAAGGAGAAAATATGGCCTTAAAAGGAACAATGCTGCTTAACGGTGCTGACTATGCGCCTTTTAACCTGCACGGCGTTGGCGTGTTTATGGCGCATTCCGGGCAGGGAATTTACAGAAACAATGGATTATGTGGTGCAGTCAAAGGATCGGGTCCAATTCCCCCAGGTAAATACTGGATTGTTGACAGAGGGACTGGAGGTTTCTTTTCAGGATTAAAAGCGAAGGTTCAGGATCGGTGGAACAAGGTGAGATCTGGTGCAGAATTTGGCCGCGATGAGTGGTTTGCTTTATACAAGGATGACTGGGGAATCGATGATGGTACCTGGATTGATAACGTCTACCGGGGTTTGTTTCGGCTGCATCCGGGTACGGTATCTGAGGGATGTATCACGATTGCCCATAATTCTGATTACGCATTGATCCGGAATGCTCTCATGAGTACAGAGCTTATTGAAGTTCCCTGTATGCGTTCGCTGATGGCACGCGGCTGGGTTGAGGTGAGTGAAAGTGGCTATACCAGCACTTGCCTGTAAATGGGGTATCAGGCTATTGAAAACGGCCTGGTTTATATGCATCAGCATTATAGTAGGCCGCACATTGGGGCCCGCTGAACGCTATCTAAACCACGACGTCGCCTCATCTATTTGTGATTTTATTTATGGCGATGTGAATGCTGAAACAATATATGACACATATACCAATATCGATATTTTAATTGTACTGACCCTCACCACGGTTATTTATCGCTTAACAACTCTGCTATTCAATAAAATAAGGAAATAACGAATGCCAATTCCCCCCTACATGTGGCTAAAAGACGACGGTGGAGCACATATTAAAGGTTCCGTTGATGTTCAGGACCGTGAAGGCAGCATTGAGATCATAGGGCTGAGCCATGGCATCAACCTCCCGGTAGACAGCGCTAACGGCAAGATCACCGGCACGCGTCAACACTCATCCATGCGGATTGAAAAGGAAGTTGATAGCTCCACGCCCTATCTCTACAAAGCAGCATCTACCGGTCAGGCGCTTAAAAGCGCTGAAATCAAGTTCTATCATATTAATGATGCCGGACAGGAAGTCTGTTATTACTCCGTACTAATGGAGAACGTAAAGGTTACTGGTGTTAACTGCAGCGTGCCAAACGTGAAGATCGCTGCCAACGATAAAATGAACCACGTTGAAAGCGTAAGCCTGCAGTACGAAAAAATTACCTGGCGCATCGTCGATGGGAACATCATGCACAGCGACGCCTGGAACGAACGGCCTACAGCCTAACGCTAAGGGGCGCGATGCCCCTTCCTCTTCCACTTCACTCTCCAGCCTGTGCGCAATCCTGTTAATGAATTTCCCTCATGTTGCAGTGAAATTAAGTCACTTCCCCTGCGCCACGGGCTCAGGCATAAATTATGCATCGGTAACTTCTTGGCAACATGAACTTAGGATGCATAACCACAATGAGTAAAGCTTTTACATATACCCTTAAGCGCAGTTGCTTCGATGAGAATTACAACCCGTCAGAAAATACGCGTACCACCACCAATTTTGCCAATCTGGCGCGTGGGGAAAAACGTCAGGAAAACCTGCGAAACACGCTGGTGATGATCAATAACCGTTTTAACGCCCTGGCGCGCTGGGATAACCCAAACGCCGATCGCTATGCGGTCGAACTTGAAATCATTTCAGTTGAGATGAACATCGGTGCTGAGAAAGCATTCCCGGCCATTGAGATACTGCAGACCACTATTGTCGACAAGAAAAACAACCAGCGTATCCCTGGCATTGTCGGGAATAACTTCTCGTCGTATGTGCGGGATTATGATTTCAGCGTGCTGCTGCTCGAGCACAACAAGAACCAGCAGCACTTCAGCATTCCGGAAAAGTTTGGCGAGCTGCATGGCAATATCTTCCGCCATTTTATGAGCTCATCTGAGTACAGAAAGAACTTCAAAAAGGCACCTGTAATTTGCCTGAGCGTCTCCAGCAAAGATACCTACCGCCGTACGGGAAACGAGCACCCTGTGCTCGGCATCGAGTATCAGCCAGATGGCGAGTCTTTAACAGAACAGTACTTCGCGAAGATGGGCCTGAACGTACGCTATTTCATGCCTGAAAACAGCGTCGCACCTTTTGCGTTCTTTTTTACCGGCGATTTGCTGAGTGATTACACCGATCTGGAACTGATCGGCACCATCAGCACGATGGAAACGTTCCAGAAAATCTATCGACCGGAAATTTATAACGCTAACTCGGCGGCGGGACTTTTCTATCGACCGGACCTGAACCAGCAGGATCACTCATTAACAAAAATTGTTTATGACCGCGAAGAGCGAAGCCGTCTGGCGATTGAACAGGGTCGATTTACTGAAACGTACTTCATTAAGCCTTACCAACACATTCTTGAGCAGTGGTCTGATAACTACACGCTTTAATTCATCAAAAAAGGTCTTTTATTATGAAAACATTGCTCCCGACTTCTACGGCTGGCAGCCTGCCTAAGCCGACCTGGCTTGCTCAACCTGAAACACTGTGGTCACCCTGGAAATTACAGGATCAGGAATTACTCGCGGGGAAACAGGACGCACTTCGTTTGTCTCTGGATGAGCAGATCCGTGCGGGTATTGATATTGTCAGCGACGGTGAACAAACCCGCCAGCACTTCGTCACCACCTTTATTGAACACCTGAGCGGCGTTGATTTTGAGAACCGCCAGACCGTGCGCATTCGTAACCGCTATGACGCCAGCGTGCCGACCGTGGTCTCTGCCGTTGCGCGCCAGAAACCGGTATTCGTGGACGATGCAAAATACTTACGCCAGTTGACGGACAAGCCGATCAAATGGGCCCTGCCGGGGCCAATGACCATGATCGACACCCTCTACGACGCGCACTATAAAAGCCGTGAAAAGCTGGCCTGGGAGTTCGCCAAAATCCTGAATCAGGAAGCGAGAGAATTAGAAGCAGCTGGCGTCGATATTATTCAGTTTGATGAGCCGGCTTTTAATGTGTTTTTTGATGAGGTGAACGACTGGGGCATCGCCGCGTTAGAACGTGCCATTGAAGGGCTGAAATGTGAAACGGCGGTACATATCTGCTACGGATACGGTATTAAAGCCAATACTGACTGGAAAAAAACGCTCGGCTCAGAGTGGCGACAGTATGAAGAAGCATTTCCGAAGCTGCAGACATCAAACATCGACATTATCTCCCTGGAGTGCCACAACTCCCGCGTACCAATGGATCTTCTGGAGCTGATCCGCGGTAAAAAAGTGATGGTTGGTGCAATTGATGTCGCCACAAACAGTATCGAAACGCCAGAAGAAGTGGCCAATACGCTGCGTAAAGCGCTGCAGTTTGTTGATGCCGATAAGCTTTACCCGTCAACCAACTGCGGTATGGCTCCACTTTCCCGTCAGGTTGCCAACGGTAAGCTGAAAGCCCTGAGCGCCGGGGCGGAGATTATTCGCAAAGAGCTCGCATAACGGCGCATCACTCGCCGTTCCGGGTAAAGAACAGCGTCACCGTGGCGACGGTGACGCCCAGTTTCTTCATCTCGGTTTTATTGAACAGATGTGTCTCATCCTGCAGGTACATCCAGTCGTCAAACTTGAGCAGCCAGGTACTGCCGTTCGCCTTCACATTCATGCTGTAATGCCAGTTAAAGGCGTTGCCTGCTGCCTGCCCGGTGGCGACCCCTTCAATGTCCCCTGCCGTACCCTCGTAGCGATCGTTCCCCACCCGGCGTATATGCCAGACCCGCTGCTGCTTTTCACCGTCGTCATAAACAAAGTGTTCATTGAGCGTTAGCGTATCGCCGATAACATCCCCGGCAATCTCAACGTGGAAACGACGGATCTGTTTGCCGCCGCGATCCTGCACCATCCCCCACGCTTCGGTTTTGCCCTGGAAGTAGTGGAAGATATCGAGCCGCGGCTGCTGCTGGCGATACTCGGTCACGTCTGTGCTACAGCCGGCCAGCAGCATCAAGAATGCCAGCGCCATCATCAGGATTCGTTTCATTTTTGGTCTCCGATTAACTGCTGACGCAGGTCTGGATACTGCGTGCTTGGGCCAAGCCAGATCGCCAGAAAGCGAGTACTGAATGCTTCTGACTGGCGTGGTCCCAGGGGAATAAAACTTTTCCGGGTGGCGGGCTCGCGATACCAGAACTGCCCCTGCTTATCATTGAGGACAAACGCCAGTTGCGAACCCGGTCTGACATCTGGCCACAGCGACTGAAGCATACGCAGCCAGGCTTCGCTTTGAGGCTCCTGCGCCAGGATCCCCTGAGCCTTCCACTGGTCGCGGGTCGCTTCAACCAGCTCATCGCGATCGATATCGCGCGCATAGGTAATAATTAGCGCCTGATCCTGATTTTCCCGGCTGTATCGACCATCCGGAGTACACAGCTGGGAGGTATAGACGGTAAACGGTCCCCAGGTCAGCGTGGCATCCCCCACCTTATGCCAGGCCAGCCAGTCGGCCGCCTGGACAAGAGGGGACATGGTCATCAGCCAGATAAGCAAAACGGCAGACCTCATTTTTGTCTCCCCAATAGCAGGTGAAAAAACAGCATCAACACCAGCCAGCCCGGCACCATCCAACTGACGACGATAAAGGTCGGCGCCAGAAACGTGATGGCACCTAGCCGCTCACCAATCAGGTAGGCCACCGGCCCTCCTACGGCTGCCAGCAGGGTCATCAGCCAGCCGGGTAAGGTAGTAGTGAGCGTAAGCTGTGTCCAGACGGTGGCGAACATCAGCCACAATGCCACCATCCATAGCGGTATCAGGGACTCGCTCGTGAAGGAAATCAGCCCCGTTAACGCCCAGAGTGCATCCAGCAGGCAGCCTGCTGCGGCCAGACCGATTGCGTACAGACGGTATGCTGACGGCAACAACAGACAGGCAAGGATCGCCAGCGCGAGCCAGATAATCAGGCCTTGCTCGCGAAAGAGCACCACCAGCGCCCAGTAAAGATCGAACGCGATGGCCAGCAGGAAGACCTGAAGGTATCGTTTCATACGCGCTCAGCGGTCAACTGCACCACGCTAATGGTGCGAGCGTTAAACCCGGCTTCGCAGTAGCCAAAGTAGTAAAGCCACATCCGGCGAAAACGCTCATCGAACCCGAGTTTTTCAATCTCCTGCTAGGTATGGATAAAGCGCTGCCGCCAGTGGGCCAGCGTGCGGGCGTAGTCAGGCCCCATGTCGAAGAGATTACGCACCACGAAATCGGTGTGGCGTGTCATCAGCTCATTCATCGCGGTAATGCTTGGCAAGAAGCCGCCGGGAAAAATATAGCGCTGGATAAAATCGACGCTTTTGCTGTAGTCACGATAGCGCTGGTCCTGAATAGTAATGGCCTGAATTGCCATGCGACCTCCCGGACGCAGCCGCGCCTGGCAGGTACGGAAGAACACTGGCAAGTAGCGCTGCCCTACGGCTTCAATCATCTCTATTGAGACCAGCTTGTCATACTGTCCGGTAAGGTCACGGTAATCGCAAAGCAGTACCTCGACGCGATCCTGCAATCCGGCGCGGGCGATACGCTCCGTCGCCCAGAGATATTGCTCTTTCGACAGCGTGGTAGTGGTTACCCGACAGCCGTAATGACGAGCGGCGTATTCCGCCATCGCGCCCCAACCAGTGCCAATTTCCAGCAGGTGATCGGTCTCATTCAGAGCCAACTGTTCGCACAAACGCGCCATTTTTGCCTGCTGCGCTGCCGTAAGATCCTGCTCGTCCGCGGTAAACAGCGCGCTGGAATAGAGCAGCTCCTTATCCAGAAAATGAGCATAAAAGGTGTTGCCCAGATCGTAATGGGCGGCAATATTTTCACGTGCCTGCGAGCGGGAGTTACGCCGCGTCCAGTGACGGAGCCGCTCCAGCGGTCGGCCGAGCAGCCGAAACCCTTTTTCCAGACGGCCAAGTACCTCGCCGTTAAGCGCCAGTAGCTCCAGAAGCGGCGTGAGTTGCGTGGTTTCCCATTCGCCGTCCATCCAGGCTTCTGCCGCGGCAAGGCTACCGCCGGTTAAGACGCGCCAGTAGACGCCGGGAGAAAGGATTTGCACATCCGCATGCAGCGCGGAGGATGTCTCGCCAAAATGGAAAGTTTGTGCCCCTTCGCGCAGCGTGAGCGAGCCGCCGCGAATACCGCTTAGCAAACGAAAAAGCAGCCAGCGCGCGATGCGGACGTTGCGCGGGATATCGGGTTCAAGCGCAAAGACAGGATCGGTCATGAGCGTTCACTCCTGCTGACGGGATGGTGATACAGCGGCACACGCTTCAGCCACAGGCGCAGCGCCTGCCAGTAAATGGCGAAAACGGTTTTCAGGGTCATGAGCGGGATGCGCAGCAACAGCGAGCGCAGCGCGGGGGGCGTCAACGGCTCACGACGCAACGCGAGCGTGGCGTCAAAAACTTTCGTTTCCTGATGATTTTCAATGTGCATATGCAGCGTGTTATGCGGGCTGTTAAAGCGCCAGTGATAGACCATGTCCATCGGGTTGAAGGGGGAAACGTGAAACGCTTTTTCCGTGGGCTGCGCATTTTGTCCGTTAACGGCATAGTAATGACGTTCATTCCACGGCGTATTGCGGACTTCCGCCAGGATCCAGCGCAGCGTTTTGTCCCGGTCATAGCAGTAGTAGAAATTAACCGGGTTGAAATGAAAGCCGAAATAGCGCAGCTGAGTCAGAAGCATCACCCGCCCGTCAGGACGTTCTCCGGTCAAGCTCTCCAGCCTGCTCAGCACGTTCTCTTTGAGCGGCGAGCCGAGCGGATAGTCTGCGTCGTAAAACGAGGCGGCGGCAAAGCGATTGCGCCGCACGCCGACAGATGCCAGCAGCGGCAATTCATCCAGATCCAACCAGGCCATAAAGACGCTATAGCGAAACTCATGGGTTTTCGGCTGAAGGCGACGGTGGCGCAGTACGCCATGATAGAGGCAGCTGTTCATCTCAGTTCCTCTCTCCGGCCGCTATCGCATTGACAACGTCCAGCGCGCTGCGCACGCCATCCTCATGAAAACCGTTGTACCAGTAGGCCCCGCAAAACCAGCTTCTCTGGTAGCCGTTGATCTCGCCCCGCCGCGCCTGTGCTCGCCAACTTTTCGGGTTAAACAACGGATGTTCATAAACAAAACGTTGCAGAACGAAGCGTTCATCCACCGGCGTGTCCGGGTTCAGGGTGACGCAGAACAACGGACTACCCACAGGCAACCCTTGCAAAATATTCATGTTGTAGGTAACACAGGCGCTGGCTTGCTCGTGTGCGCTCAGGCGGTAGTTCCAGCTGGCCCATGCCCGCTGCCGCACCGGCAGCCAGCGCGGATCGCTGTGTAAAACGACTTCGTTGCGCTGCCAACCAATATCGCCCAGCACCTCGCGCTCTGCGGGCGTTGGGTCATCAAGCATCGCCAGGGCACTGTCGGAGTGGCAGGCAAAAATGACCTGGTCGAAGGTATGGCTGCCATTTTCAAGCTGAAGCGTAACCCCGTGTGCGTGGCGGCTCACCCGCTGCACCGGTGCATTGAGGTGCAGCGTCAGACGCTCGCCCAATTTGTCCAGCATGGCGCGGATATACTCTCGCGAGCCGCCGGGTACCACGTACCACTGCGGGCGATGGGTGATATCCAGCAGGCCATGATGATGAAAGAAGCGTAAAAAGAGCGGCAGCGGGAAACGCTTCATTTCCTGCAGCGACGATGACCAGATGGCGGCCCCCATCGGCAGAATGTAGTGGCGCGCAAAAAACGGTGTGAAGCCATGCTGATCAAGAAACGTTTGTAGCGTGGCGTTCGGGTTCACCTCCCCTGCCAGCGTCTCTTTCGCCAGCCGATTGAAGCGGACGATCTCCCCGAGCAACCGCCAGAACGTCGGATTCACCAGATTTCGACGCTGGGCAAACAGCGATGTCAGGGTGTGTCCGTTGTACTCCAGCCCCGTCGCGGGATTGTGCACCGAAAAGCTCATCTGCGTTTTTTGCCCGCAGATGCCCAGCTCACTGAGTAACCCCATAAACCGCGGGTAGGTGCGGTCGTTGTAGACGATAAACCCGGTATCGATCGCGTATGTGCCCTGAGGTGTCGTAACATCAACCGTTGCGGTATGACCGCCGGGCGTGGCTCCCGCTTCAAACAGCGTCACCTGATGGTGCCCGGCCAGGCGCCAGGCGCAGGTCAGGCCGGCGATGCCGCTGCCGATAATCGCAATGTTCATGAGCGCACCATCCTGCGCAGCAGTGCGCGCTGAAGAAACGCAGGCAGTCCGGAGAGTAATCGCATAATCAGGCCGAAACCGTCAGGAAACGCGATATGCATTTTTCCTGCCGCCAGCCCGGTGCGGATCGCCTTAACCGCGTCGTCGACAGTCACCCGACCAGGCATGCCAAAATCATTTTTCCGCGTCAGAGGCGTGTCAACAAAACCTGGAGAAACAACCGTGACAGCAATCCCTTTTGGCTCCCAGTCAAGGCGCAAGCTCTCGGCAAACCAGCTCAGCGCCGCTTTGGACGCGCCGTAGGCCTCCGCGCGTGGAAATGGAAGCCAGTGGGCCATTGAGCTCACCAGCACCACACGGTTGCCGACAGCCAGCTGCGACTGCAGCACCTCAAGGCAATTCACCGGGCCGAGGAAGTTTGTCGCCATAACGCGTTCCACCAGCGCCGCATCTACCTCGCCATGATCGAGGTATTCGCAGGTACCGGCGCAAAGAATAATCAAATCGGCATAGCTGCCGGCCAGGGCCTGGCGACAGGCGTCCCTGTCTGTCATATCGAACAGGCGAACTGTAAGATTGGGGCAACTCTGGTGCAGAGCCTCAAGACGCGCCGGATCGCGCCCGCAGGCAATCACGTGGTAGCCATCAGCGGCAAATGATTTCGCCAACCCGGCACCAATACCCGAGCTTGCGCCAGTAATGAGTACCGTCTTCATGATTTCACCCTCCGCTTCACGCCGCGTACCGCCCAGCCAAGCAGAGGAAGGTGTTCGTAGAGCATCTCTCCCGCATCGTAGTAATCACGTTGACGCGTGATGAGATGGTTTTCCGTCTCCACTACCGAACACCCCGGCAGTTCGAGCGGCTCTCCACCCGCAATGCGCGGGTGCGACCAGTGCATTACCCAGGTGACAGCAAAGCGACTTTCGCTGCACAGCGGAGGATCGATAGTGAAACGGCAATCTTCGACATTGCCCAGCAGATGGGTGAAATAGCGCTGAAGCGCAAAAATCCCCTGATGTTCGCCGAACGGATCGATAAGCGTGGCATTTGAATGATAAAGCTCCGCCAGCGCAGAGGGTGGCTGGCTATCCAGTGCGGTGTAGTATTTCACAAAACGACTCACGACAGTGTGCAACGTGCTCATGGGTCACATCCCGGCTGTATATAACGTGGCGTAATCGCATAATTAAAACTTACACAAACCATGTTATTTGTCCAAGTTTGTGGTGAGGTATTTTTTATTTTAAATAAATATCAATTAGTTAATTACGGACAAAAAGTGACTTTTGTAGGTCGAATCAGGCTTCGCGTCCCGGCTTTCACTTTCAGGATATCCTTAAGGCGAATTCACCGTTCTTCTTCCAGGCTTATCCTTTTTATTCACAAGGATGCCCGCATGAAACGTCTCTTTCTCTCCCTATTCTCAAGCCCGGAATCTTTACTGCAGGTGATGAGCCAGCAGGAAATTATTGAAGCCGTCGAAGATGGCGACCGCATCATTATCGACCAGGACGGGAACGCCTCGGTGAACGACAAAAGCAACGAGGTGCGGCAGGATTTTATGCGTCACGTCAACGCCCTGAAGAGGGCCTGATATGGGAACGGCGATATTTATGGTGCTAATGGTATGCGGGTACTGGTACACCAGTCGCGATCTGTCGACCCGCTTTAAAATCAAGCGCTCCTTCGGCTGGGACGTCTATTTTCTTGTGGCGCTATACGGCTGCATTTTCGTTCTGCAGGGCGTGATTGCCACCGGTCTGCTCTGGCTGCTCCTGCTCGCCCTATCCGCCGCCAATAACGCTTTTCACTTTGCCTCACCGAAATACACCGACTGGCAAATCGACTTTATGAACTGGAGTTTTTTAGGCATTCAGGCACCGGTTGTCGTGATGCTGGCGTTTGCCATCCTGTTTTGCCTCTACCGCTCTAACTGGGCAGGCAGCGCCAGGCTGGACGGTGAAAGCCGGAAAACGCTCTACAAACGTCTGGCGCAGGCGAGCGGGATTGAACAACTGCTGTACCAGTGCATGGAGCAAGGCGAACTGGCACAGGTCACGCTCCGGTCGAAGCGGATCTACGTCGGCATGATCCACACCGCAACGCTGGAATATGAAAAAACGGCCAATATCGTGCTGATCCCGATGTTGAGCGGGTACCGAGACGCGAAGACCATGAATCTACGCATCGAGAATAATTACAGCAGGTGGTATGCGGAGCATGACATTACGCTCGACTCTGAACCCCGCAGCGCCATGTCATTTCGCAAGGTGATTTTACTCAATCAGATTGAGAGCATCTCACTGTTCGACCCCGCAAGCGCAAGCGCGCTGTCGCTGGCACAGCATGACACGCTTTCTAAAGAGGCATCCCCATAATCCTGAGTATGCTCTGCTGTGAGGTGGTTTCGAAAAGGACGCTCTTAACGCAGAGCATGCCCTGCTTCTGGTAGAACCGGTACGCTCCCGCGTTCTGCTCAAGCACCTCCAGCCAGAGATAGTCTTTCCCCCTGCTCCGGGCCATGTCTGTGATGTTGTTGAACATCACCTGACCATAGTTCTTGCCGGTTTCGGCGGGATCAAGGTAGAGCTTATTGAGGAGAACACCCTTCTTGTCCGTTTCTGGAAGCGTGGCTTCCCAGGTTACTTTTATGAATCCCACTGGCCGATCGGTCTCTGCAACATACCAGGAAACCGCGTTTTCTTTCAGGCTCTGTTCAACTACAGGAAGCGCGTACTCTCCATGCAGAAAATCCTTCATCTCTGCCTCTGACACCCACAGATGCTGAAAATGGGCGGGATAGATGCGATATCCCAGCTCGCTTAACAGCGTTGAATCGGCCCCGGTGGCCTGTCGAATTCGAAGAGACATGGAGGGTATCCTTACTAACCGCTTTAGGTGTGATGCCGTGCGAAACGAGAAAGACAAAAACAGTTACATTCTTGCCGCATATATTATTGCGGTGAACGACGTTAAGTACAGCCCGCGTGTTATGGATCTCGCCCGATACACCAAAACGGGTGGGTGAAAACCCTCACCAGATCGCGCTAGTCTGCCTGTGTTGAATGGATGACCAGGACTAGCGATTAGAACGTATGGAAATTATTTTGATGCGGCATGGAGAACCCCATTACAGGGGGGCGCCAAGGGTCTCGTGCAGGGAAATGACCGAATGGATCGACAGCTATAACCGCTCTTCAACGGGCAGCGACAGACCTTCGGAAATGGCTCAAATACTCGCATACCGCGCGCTCACGTTTCTCAGCAGCCCTCTCCCGCGAGCCCTCTCATCGTTGAAAACGCTGGGGTGTGAACCTGGCTTAATTGATGAGGTTTTTCGGGAAGCAGAACTGCCGGTGTTCAGTATTCCTGGGTTACGGCTATCGCCTTTTTACTGGGCGACGCTGTTTCGCGTTCTTTGGCTCTGCGGCCTGTCGGGAGAGGTAGAGTGCGTAAGAATGGCAAAAAGTCGTGCCGTTAAGGCGGCAGAGTTCCTCGTGACGGCGGCTAAGGGCTCCGACGGACCCGTCTTGCTCATGGGACACGGGATCATGAATCGGTTTATTGCAAAAGAACTGATCGCATCAGGCTGGAAAGAACAGACTCGCCCGGGTAAGGGATACTGGGGAGCCGGCGTTTACAGGTTTGAGTAACGATAAATACTGAGCTTGCTGCGTGGAGAGCTAAGGAGCCCCCGTTAGCCCCCGATTAAGCCTGCTAATGCCCTCTTCAACGGAGAGATGACATCATCCGTATCCATGCCCATTTGTGCATGAATAATTGCGCCGTCAATGAGCAACATGATTTCGTTGACGACGCGCTCATCCGCGATCTTCGTCAGCAATGCGATAATTTTCTTTGTTTCGATTTTATGATCGCGGCATATCTCTTTTATTTCGCTTTCAATATCTTCCGATTTTGCCTCTGCGCTTGCATTAATAAACGCACAGCCGTGGAACTCAGGCGAAATAAACCATTCGCAAAGCGTTTCAGATATCGCATCAGAAGGTATTTTACCTTCGACGAGATGTCGACGCAGCGTGGACTCAAACCAGCTAATCCATATTTCATGCCGATAGTGCAAATAGGCAAGAATTAGTAAACTTTTACTCGGAAAATAGCGATAGAAAGTCACCTTCGTCACTTTCGACGCTTTAATCAGCGTATCCACGCCCGTAGCTCTGAAGCCTGTGGAATAAAACAGATCATGCGCCGTCAGTAATATCTTATCCCTGACGCTGATTTTTGTATCGTTGCTTACGGGTTCTCTTTTCACTTTTCGGTAGCCTCAAAACGTATGTTGACAACGTTATTTCACAGGAATAGATTACCTCAAGTAGACAGACCTGTCTACATAATATAACCATGAGGTAATCGCCATGAACACACGTCCTCCTTTACCGCCTTTCACTCGTGAAAGTGCTATCGAAAAAGTCAGACTGGCTGAAGATGGCTGGAACAGTCGCGATCCGGCGAAAATCGCTCTGGCCTATTCACTTGATACCCAATGGCGCAACCGCGCCGAATTCGCTACCAATCGTGAAGAAGCCCAGGCGTTTCTGGATCGGAAATGGAAAAAAGAGCTGGATTATCGTCTGATTAAAGAGCTCTGGGCATTTACGGATAACCGGATCGCGGTTCGCTATGCCTATGAATGGCATGATGATTCAGGCAACTGGTTCCGTTCGTACGGCAACGAAAACTGGGAGTTTGAACCAGATGGGCTCATGAAGCACCGTTTTGCCTGTATCAACGATATACCGATCAAGGAATCAGAGCGACTGTTCCACTGGCCGCTGGGCAGACGCCCGGACGATCATCCCTCTTTGAGCGATCTGGGTTTATAGTTTTTCGTATCACTCCGGGTAGACCCCGGAGTGATGAATTTACAACGCACCCAGCTGTTTCATCAGCGTCAGGTTGTCCTCAATATGCCAGTTAGCCACAATTTTGCCGTCACTGATTTCATAAATATCCGTGGCGATAAAATCTATTTTCTGCCCCTTTCCTTTTAGCTTGCCAAATGTCCCGGTGAATGTGCCGTGAAAATGTAAATGGGATACGGCACGGTTACCCGAAATAATCATTTGCTCAACGTCACAGCGTAAATCAGGCACAGCGGTACGAAATGCCCGGGAGGCTAAAATCGCGCCTTCAGGACCTTGCTTACGACCCTCAGGGGGTGTTTTATCAATGAAATTAATCGCCAGGGCATTACGGGCCAGGGACTCTTCCCCCGTATTCCAGAACGTTGCATACTCTCTGGCAACATATTCATTCGCCGCTAATTGCGTCTGCGTCAGACTTTTATCGACAATAAGATGTTCCGGTTTAACCAGTTCAAGCTGGGCCGAAAATGCGGTTCCCGTGGTACCAGCAAGAATAAGCGCCATTATGCCTGGGGCAAAAAAGGTTGAATATTTCATAATCTCTCTCGACACGTTATTTAGATAACTGCAGATCATTCTCTTGCAGGTCGTATATTGGATAATCGGTATATCCCGTCGCATTGCCACCAAACAATGTGGCAGGGTCACGCACCTGAGCCAGAGGCAACTGGTGCGCCAGCCGGTGAGGTAAATCCGGGTTGGCGATAAACGGCCGTCCGAACGCAATCAAATCGGCATAACCAGCAGCAAGTATTTTTTCTGCTTTATCAAGGTCATAGTTTCCTGCGACGATAATTGTTCCGCTAAACGCCTCGCGAAGCGATTGACGGAAATGATCAGGCACCTGAGGCGCATCGTCCCAGTCAGCTTCCGCCAGGTGGATGAACGCGATCCCTTTTTGTTCACACCAGGCCGCGAGAGCGAGTATGGCTTCCGTCACCTGCGGATCGTTCATCCCACGTTGGGTAATAAACGGCGAAAGCCGGATGCCCGTGCGCTCGGGACCAATAGCCTCCGCAATCGCGTTCAACACTTCCTGGACAAAGCGGATCCGGTTAGCAAGCGTGCCGCCATACTCATCCGTGCGTTTGTTAGAGGTTTGACGCAGGAACTGGTCAATCAAATAACCGTTTCCGCCGTGGACTTCCACGCCGTCAAACCCGGCCTGAATGGCATTCAGTGCCGCCTGACGATAGTCCGCGATGATACTGTGAATGTCCTTTCGCGAGAGCGTTCTCGGCTGTGGGCAGTCAACCATTTGACCTTCCCCCTGTTCATTCACCACCCACACTTTGGCGTCCGGCGCCAGTGCTGAAGGGGCGACGGGCTGGCCATCCTGATGAAAGCTGGCGTGCGACATCCGGCCGACGTGCCAGAGTTGAGAAAAAATCACCCCGCCCGCCTGATGCACGGCACCCGTCGTGAGTTGCCATCCTGAAACCTGCTCCGGCGAATGGATGCCGGGTGTCCATGAATATCCCTGGCCCTGAGGCGAGATCTGCGTGGCTTCCGTGATGATCAATCCCGCGCTGGCACGCTGTCGATAATACTCAGCCATCAGTGAGGTCGGAATATTTCCTGGCTGAAAGGAACGCGCACGGGTCATCGGCGCCATAACGATACGATTTTTGAGGTTCTGCTCACCTAACCTGTAACGTTCAAAAAGTGAAGTTCGGTTCATGATTTCATCTCGAGTGGTTTGGATGAAATCACTTTACAGCTCACATCTTCTTTTGATAATTACAGCAAAAACAGATGCACTTTTCGGAAAATATGAATAATGGGCAAACTTGAAGACATGGCATTACTGGTTGAAGTTGCCGAGGCGGGTAGTCTTTCCGCCGCCGGACGACGCCTGTCACTTTCACCAGCTACTATGACGGCCAGGTTAAAAGCGATTGAAGAGCGTTACCAGACACGTCTGTTCCATCGTTCTACGCGCGCCATTACGCTGACCCGTGCAGGCGAAGAGTTTTACCATGCCGCGCTTCGCGTGCTGGAAGAGATGCATCACGCCGAGTCGTTACTGACGCAAAAAGAAGGTGTACTCAGCGGCAACATTCGCCTTTCTGCACCCTCTGACTTTGGCAGACAGTATCTTAGCCCCGCCGTTCTTGAATTTTCGCGATGCCATCCTGAAGTGAAATTTTTCATCTACTTAAGGGAACATGTTGAGGATCTGGTCGCTAACCGGCTGGATATGAGCATTCGCTTCGGCAACCTGCCAGACAGCAGCCTTGTCGTCAGAAATATCCGTCCGAATCATCGGGTTCTGGTCGCCTCCGGGACGTATCTTAGCGATCGTGGTACCCCTTCCACCTTTGCCGATTTAGCCCAGCACCGATGCCTGGCACTCGAGTCTCAGGGCGTGGTGATGAACGAATGGCGTTTTGAAAGTGAGGGAGAAGAAACCATCGTTCGTATAGAACCTGCCATGGTGTGTGACGACGGAGCATTGCTTCGTCAGTGGGCTCTGAGCGGGGCTGGCATCGCGGGGAAATCGTGGTGGGACGTCAAAGACGATGTTGAGACCGGTAAACTTACGGTGCTATTTGCCGACAGTTTCACCGGATTTAGCCGTTACGACCGCAAAGACGTCGGGCTGCAGTTTGTTTACCCACAACGCAAATTACAGCCGCTTCAGGTCACGGCATTTAGTCAGTTTTTTCTCGACTGGCTAAAAAACCATTAACGTAATAAACAGTGATATACTCGCCCGTAACAACTCATTATCCCGTCTGAACGACTTATGACTTCAAATATCGCATTTTTTGACTTCGATGGAACGATAACGTTTTCCGACACCTTCACTCCGTTTATTTATCGGTCTGTTGATAAAAAAACGCTACGGTGCGGGAAACTGCGCCTTCTTCCCTACATCCTCGCCTATAAAATGGGTGCGTTATCGGGATCGGTTTTACGGAAAAAAGTGGTAAGAATCGCGTTATCAGGCAAGTCTGAAACTGAATTAAAAAAGGCCGGACTTTTCTACAGTAAAACAGAAATTCCTGCCCTGTTGCGGGAGGATGCCATGAAGAAAATCAGCTGGCATAAATCTCAAGGGGATACGGTGGTGGTGGTTTCAGCCTCGCTTGATTTATACCTTAAACCCTGGTGTGAGCAGAATGGGCTGGAACTCTTATGCAGTGAAGTGGCATTTTCAGGTGGAAAAGCAACCGGAAAATACAAGAAGGGTGACTGTAGCGCCCGCTTAAAAAAAACGAAGATAATTGATAATTATGATTTATCTACATACAAAGACGTCTATGCCTATGGCGATACGAAGGAAGATTTAGACATGCTGTCTCTTGCCTCGAAAAAATTTTATCAGTGGAAAGAAATGGCGTGACCATGCCATGACATAGTGTAAAAAAGCCAAAATACGAGTCTTCAGGCGGCAATAGTTAATTTGTCGCCGAAATAAGAGATAGCGCGCATTTTGGTGACACCCTCAGGACTACCCTAAGAGCGGTTTTCAGGAGGAACAAAACATGAAAAAGCTTCTGATATGTTGTTTGTTCGGTAATACCGCAAACTCGCTCGCCAAAAAGATGCAGTCTCTGGCAGAACGCGAAGGCTATCCGCTGATGATTAGCGCTGTAGGGCTGGATAATTTCGCCAGTGTCGCTCCCGCTTTCGATGGTTTCCTCATTGCGCCCCACATTCAGTACAAACTCGATGAGATAAAACAAACTGTGGGTAATACCCGTGCAATCGCCATTATTGAGAGTCTACCGTATGCGTCTCTGGACGCGAAAAAGGTATTGAATTTTGTGAAGGAGCAGATGCCTGAACTGGCTGCCTGACATATAAGGCCGCATCGTTTTTTGCGGCCTCCTCTCTCAGTCTATCAAAATTCATCTACGCAAGGTTCGCCAACCTTATTAATGGCGTTAGTTATCCTGGCTCTGAGTTCAATTAACACCGCTTCTTTCTCTTCCAGCTGCTGCAACTTGCGGTGCAGAGACGCTTTTTTCTGCTCTGCAGTAAATTTGTCATCGATCCAAACAGCTAAAACATCTGATATTTCGGCTAAGGTAAAGCCCAGCATTTTGGCATGCTTGATCATTTTCAATCGCTGTAAATCAACCGCGGAATACACTTTATAGTTATTGCTACGATTAGGTTGCGGGATATTCTCTAACAACCCCTGCCTTTCATAATAACGCACTGTCTCTTTTGACAATCCCGTTTTCGCACACAGTTCACCAATTCGCATCACGCCGCCCTCACCTTATAAAAATCACGCTTGACCGTGTACCTAAGTGCACGGTTTATCCTGTGTTGCACCTATCAGAGATACGGGATTTAAAATATGAATTCTTTTGATTATACAGGAAAAACAGCGTTGATTACCGGGGCGTCATCGGGAATTGGTCGTGATTTCGCCCGGCAACTCGCGAACCGCGGCGTGTCATTGATTCTGATCGCCCGCTCCGAGAAAAAGCTACAGGCGCTTGCTACAGAGCTAGTCAATACGCATGGGGTGTCAATCGCTATTATTGTCCAGGACTTAGTGGAACCAGATGCCATTTCTAACATTACAGAACGGCTGGAAAAATTAAGACGTTACCCCGACATTCTGATCAATTGCGCCGGGTTCGCCACCTATGGTTCCTTCGAAAAACTGTCCATCGATCGTCAGCGTGACGAGATAAACGTGAACTGCCTGGTCCCCGTGGAACTTACTCACGCGATACTACCAGGAATGCTCAAGAAAGGGTCTGGAGTGGTCATCAATGTGGCTTCAACCGCAGCCCTACAACCGGACCCCTATATGGCGATTTATGGCGCAACAAAAGCATTTTTGCTCTCCTTCTCAAGTGCGCTTTGGGCAGAATACCGCTCACAGGGTATACGCATTTTGGCGCTATGCCCCGGCGCAACGGACACGGCCTTTTTTGATGTGGTGAATGCCGAGGAAGCCTCGGTAGGTAAAAGGATGCCAGCGGATAAAGTCGTTACCCAGGCATTAAGGGCTGTCGATGCTAACCGCAGCTATCTGATTACCGGGTGTGGCAACTGGCTACTGGGGCAGTTGCACCGATTTGTAACACGCAAACGTCTGTTGCTCATCGTTGAAAAAATATTACGTCCACGCTCTCCTTAAGCAAAAGACTCTCGTTTCAGTGCAAGAGAATTGCACTGAAACCCTCACATATCGCCAAAGATAGATGCCATCGCGCGCAAAAAACAGTGATACACTTACCCCATCTGGTTGATCGTCCCGTCTGAATGGCTTATGACAAAACAGCAGGTAACCAAAGTATAAAATGGTCACTCGTTGTCAATCAAAGCCTGTCACGCTAAGCTTAAATAATGACTAAAAATATGAACGCCCCATCAACACGTGGTCCCCTTGACCACTCTGTCAGAGAGCAAATCGTCGAAGCGGCTTTTGAGCACTTCGGTCACTACGGCTATGAAAAAACCACCGTGGCCGAACTGGCTAAATCCATCGGCTTTTCAAAGTCCTACATTTATAAGTTTTTCGATTCCAAGCAGGCTATCGGCGAGGTGATTTGCGCTAACCGTCTGGAGTTGATTATGGCGGCAGTGCTTTCCGCCATCCATGATGCACCGTCAGCAAGCGAAAAATTACGCCGTCTTTTCAGTTCGCTTACCGAAGCGGGAAGCGAACTGTTTTTCCACGACCGTAAGCTTTACGACATTGCCGCCGTCGCCGCACGCGAGCAGTGGCCTTCGACAGAAAGGTACGCGGAAAGCCTGATGAAGCTGATCGAGAGCATCATTATTGAAGGCAGGCAGACCGGCGAGTTCGAAAGAAAAACACCACTGGATGAAGTCACCCATGCCATACACATGGTGATGTGCCCTTTCATTAACCCCATTCAGTTGCAGTACAACCTCGAAATGGCTCCCACTGCGGCGGTACTTCTCTCCTCACTGATTTTAAGAAGCCTGGCCCCCTGATTTGTGACCATTGACAATATTGGTCACTAGTCAGAGAATGCGGATACCGTCCTGTTATTTCAAAAAGGTTTCCCATGCTCAGGCTCACTTCTGCCCGTGTTGCCGTTTGTCTCCTGCCGTTTGCCCTTGTGGCGTGCGGCGATATTTCCGCGAGTGACGACCCACGCACCAGGCCACCGCTTGTCAGATCGGCCTCCGTTGAGCTTGCGAACAAGTCTGTCCACGCTTTTACGGGTGTGGTGGTCGCAAGAACACAAAGCGATTTAGGTTTCAGGGTTCAGGGAAAAATCCTCGAGCGCCTGGTTGATACGGGGCAGACTGTCAAACAGGGCCAACCCTTACTGCGCCTGGATCCGGTTGACCTGAGATTACAGGCCCAGGCCCAACAACGCGTGGTAGACGCGGCCCAGGCACGTGCGAGAAAAGCGTCCAGCGATGAGGCGCGTTATCGCGGTCTGGTGGCCTCCGGTGCCGTGTCTGCCTCGGAGTATGACCAGATCAAAGCGGCGGCCGATACGGCCAGGGCTGATCTCAGCGCCGCCCGGGCACAAGCCAACGTAGCGCAAAACGCCACGGGCTATGCTGTCCTGCTGGCCGATTCAGACGGCGTGGTGATGGAGACGCTCGCCGAGCCGGGTCAGGTCGTCAGCGCCGGGCAGGTCGTGATCAGGCTCGCCAGATCAGGACAGCGTGAAGCGCTCGTGCAGCTTCCGGAAACGTTGCGCCCTGCCGTCGGCAGCGCAGCGCAAGCCACACTTTATGGCAATGAAAAACACCCGGTCACCGCAACACTGCGCCTGCTGTCAGATTCAGCCGACGCCACAACCCGCACTTTTGAAGCACGGTACGTACTGGAAGGTGCAATGGCGAATGCACCGCTGGGAGCTACCGTCTCGCTGAACATTCAGGATAATAAAGCGGAAGGTCAGATCATGCAGGTCCCTCTGGCATCCCTCTATGATGCAGGTAAAGGACCCGGCGTCTGGCGCATTTCCACCCAACCGGCAAAGGTCGCATGGACGCCCGTCAGAGTACTGAGCGTGGGTGAAGATGCGGCGCAGGTTACAGGTGGTGTGAAACCCGGCGAGAAGATTGTTGCATTAGGTGCCCATCTTCTGCATGAAGGTGAAATCGTCAGGCTCGCCGTAGAGCGTAATGCGGCCCCGGCGGAGAACACGCCATGAGCGAAAATCGCTTCAATTTGTCAGCGCTGGCCGTCCGCGAGCGATCCATCACGCTGTTCCTGATCGTTCTTGTGACGATTGCCGGTATTTACGCCTTTTTTGGGCTCGGACGCGCGGAAGATCCGCCTTTCACGGTGAAACAAATGACGGTTATAGCCGTCTGGCCGGGTGCGACCGCACAAGAAATCCAGGATCAGGTTGCCGAACCGCTGGAAAAGCGGCTGCAGGAACTCAAGTGGTATGACCGTACGGAAACCTATACCCGTCCAGGCATGGCGTTTATCACGCTATCATTGCAGGACAAGACCCCCCCTCCTGAGGTGCAGGAGGAGTTCTATCAAGCGCGGAAGAAACTTGGGGATGAATCCCAACATCTCCCGACGGGTGTCCTTGGCCCGATGTTCAATGACGAATTCTCGGATGTCACCTTTGCCCTCTTTGCCCTGAAAGCGAAAGGCGAGCCACAGCGGCAACTGGTACGTGATGCCGAAGGCCTGCGCCAGCAGCTTCTGCACGTACCTGGCGTGAAGAAAGTGAACATTATTGGTGAACAGGCCGAACGGATTTATATCTCCTTCTCTCATGACCGTCTGGCGACAATGGGTCTCTCACCACAGGATATTTTCAATGTACTCAACAGCCAGAACGCGTTAACCGCTGCGGGTTCCATTGAAACCCGAGGCGCACAGATTTTTATCCGCCTGGACGGGGCATTCGATGAGTTGCAGAAGATCCGCAATACACCCTTTGTGGCTCAGGGCAAAACGCTCAGGTTATCCGATGTGGCAACGGTTGAACGCGGCTATGAAGATCCCCCAACGATGCTGATTCGTAATCAGCATGAACCCGCTCTTCTGCTGGGCATTGTGATGCGTGAAGGCTGGAACGGTCTGGCGCTGGGTAAAGCGCTGGATGCGGAAACGGTAAAAATAAATGATAGCCTGCCGCTTGGCATGTCCCTGAGCAAAGTCACCGACCAGTCCGTGAATATTCGCTCGTCGGTCGATGAATTCATGATCAAATTCTTCGTCGCCCTGCTTGTGGTCATGGTGGTCTGTTTTGTCAGCATGGGCTGGCGCGTGGGGGTGGTCGTTGCGGCGGCGGTACCGCTAACGCTGGCAGTCGTCTTCGTGGTGATGGAAGCCGCGGGAATAAACTTTGACCGCGTCACCCTGGGCTCCCTGATCCTAGCCCTCGGTCTGCTGGTTGACGATGCCATTATCGCCATCGAAATGATGGTTGTGAAGATGGAGGAAGGTTACGACAGAATCAAAGCTTCTGCCTACGCCTGGAGCCATACCGCCGCGCCGATGCTGGCCGGTACGCTGGTAACGGCCATTGGCTTTATGCCGAATGGTTTTGCCCAGTCGACAGCCGGGGAATACACCAGCAATATGTTCTGGATTGTTGGCCTTGCACTGATTGCGTCGTGGTTTGTCGCCGTGGTGTTCACACCGTATCTGGGTGTGAAGATCCTGCCAAATATCCCCAAAGTGGAAGGGGGTCATGCCGCCATCTATAACACGCCCCGCTATAACCGTTTTCGCCAGCTACTTGGCCGCGTTATCGCCAGAAAATGGCAGGTGGCCGGTTCTGTGGTCGCCATTTTCATGCTGGCCGTGCTCGGCATGGGGCTGGTAAAAAAACAGTTCTTCCCGACCTCCGATCGCCCGGAAGTGCTGGTTGAGGTACAGATGCCTTACGGCACCTCAATTGCGCAAACCAGCGCCGCAACGGCAAAAATTGAAGCGTGGCTTGGCCAGCAGCCGGAAGCCAAAATTGTCACTGCCTATATTGGTCAGGGCTCGCCCCGTTTTTATCTGGCGATGGCCCCCGAATTGCCCGACCCTTCATTTGCGAAAATCGTGATCCTCACGGACGGTGAAACGTCGCGCGAGGCACTCAAGTTGCGGCTCAGGGACGCCGTCGCCAACGGACTTGCGCCCGAAGCGCGCGTGCGGGTGACGCAGTTGGTGTTTGGCCCGTACTCGCCCTTCCCGGTTGCCTGGCGAGTCTCAGGGCCGAACGTCGATAAAGTACGTGACATTGCTGATCAGGTGCAAGCCGTGCTCCAGGCCAGCCCAATGATGAGAACCGTCAATACCGACTGGGGGGCACGCGTGCCGGTATTACATTTCACCCTCGATCAGAACCGCCTGCAGGCCACCGGTTTAACCTCCAGCGCCGTCGCTCAGCAGTTGCAGTTCCTGTTATCCGGTGTGCCGATTACTTCTGTGCGGGAAGATATTCGCTCGGTAGAGGTCATTGGCCGTGCCGCGGGTGATATCCGTCTTGACCCGGCGAAAATCGAGGGTTTCACCCTTGTCGGCAACGCGGGGCAGCGCATTCCGCTGTCTCAAATCGGCAAAATTGAGATTGGCATGGAAGACCCAATACTGCGCCGACGCGATCGTACCCCCACGATTACCGTGCGGGGCGATATCGCCGACAATCTTCAGCCACCGGATGTGTCTGTCGCCATCATGAAACAGCTCAAGCCGATTGTTGACGCCCTACCGCCTGGATACGGTATCGAGATGGCAGGTTCAATTGAGGAATCGGGGAAAGCGACAAAAGCCATGCTACCGCTGTTCCCGATCATGATTGCTCTGACACTTCTCATCATCATTTTCCAGGTGCGTTCACTCTCGGCCATGGTGATGGTGTTCTTAACCGCTCCGCTGGGGCTTATTGGCGTGGTACCTGTACTGCTGGTTTTCAATCAGCCGTTTGGCATCAATGCGCTGGTCGGATTGATCGCCCTTTCAGGCATTCTTATGCGCAATACGTTGATCCTGATTGGGCAAATCGACCATAACCAGAAAGCAGGTCTCGACCCGTTCCAGGCGGTAGTCGAGGCGACGGTCCAGAGGGCGCGACCGGTATTATTGACCGCAATGGCTGCTGTGCTGGCATTCATTCCCCTGACGCATTCGGTCTTCTGGGGGACGCTGGCCTATACGCTAATCGGCGGAACGTTAGGGGGAACCATCGTTACGCTCGTGTTCCTTCCTGCAATGTATGCGATCTGGTTCAGGATCCGCCCGGTTGAACAACGCGTGCCGCGTCTCACCGAAAACGTGTAAACTACCTTCAGTAGATAACTGACCCGAGGAAAGCATGGTAGTTAAGCGTTTAAGAAAAGAGGATCGCCGCGTGCAACTGCTGGAGGTTGCGCGTGGTATTGTCCGCCAGCAAGGCACGGAGGCACTGACGCTGGGTTATCTGGCTGAACGGGCCAATGTGACAAAACCTATCCCCTATGACCACTTTGGTGATCGTGAAGGGCTGCTGATGGCGTTGTACCAGGATTATAGCGATCGGCAACTGGCGAAATTCCGTGAGACGCTGGCGGTCGACAGCAAAACGCTGGAAAGGACGATCCGCTTTTTCAGCGCTGCCTATATCGACTGCGCCATTACCGCCGGGCCTGAAACCGGGCCGATCGCCGCGGCACTGTCCGGCTCCCGCGCGTTGCAAACGTTTCGGGAAGCCTGCGTGGCCGAATGTGCCGACTGTCTGCGTACCGCGCTTTCCCCTTTTATCGTTCTGAAAGGTGTCCAGGGTGAAGCGGTACTGACGGCCATCATTGGTGCAGCAGATGCTCTCAGCACAGCCGCAGGTAACGGCTCGCTCGCCCGAAATATTGCAGAAGATATGCTCAGCGGTGCCATGTCTGGCGTGCTGGAGACCTACGTGAATAGCACAAAATGATCGCTCGGGGTTGATTGACGCCTAAGTTACCAATGGTAATATAGGCGTCAATTCTCACCCATTCGAGGTCGCTATGTCTGCTACAAATGCCATTAATAACGCACTGATCGTGACGGCTCACCCTGTCGACAATTCGTTATCCCATTCGCTGGCAACCCATATTGCCGGGAAATTACGCGAGCAAGGTACGCAGGTTGAAATTGCCGATCTGCATGCCGAAGGGTTTAATCCGGCCATGTCTCGTCCCGATCTTGATTTGTATCACGGCGATCCCAGCGCCCTTCCCGACGATATTCTGCGCGAGCAGCAGCGTGTCGAGCGAGCGGATAGGCTGGTGTTTGTCTTCCCGGTGTACTGGTGGTCAGTCCCCGGTCTGTTAAAAGGCTGGTTTGATCGCGTTTTGACGCTCGACTGGGCATATAAGGTGGCTGAAGATGGCCGGATTGTGGGGAATTTACGTGACGTTCCCGTTCACCTTGTGGCAACAGCGGGTACCGATCTCAGCGGATTCGACAAGCATGGTTACTCAACGGCGATTCAGACGCAGATAATCGAGGGTATTTTCGGTTTCTGCGGATTGAAGAACGTCACGCTCGATATTCTTTTCCAGGCAGATACAGCGACACCTGCTCAGGTTGAAGATTTCCTGCAAGGACTCGAGAGTATTAAATAATAGAGCACAATGCTAACGGCACACCTACTCAAATTAGTGAATTGAAGGACATATATCACCCGCGCTATAACTGAATGGACTTCTTCGCCGAGCGCGAAATAAATAACTCAAGGTCATTATATGTATCAGCCAGTTCAGCCAACATTCACGCTCACCACCACCGACACCCTCGGCGGCGTGAGCGTATCTGTAGCGAACTACTGACAAACAGATCCTCGTTCCCCGCCAAACTGGACGGGGAAATCTCTCTCCGTTCATGACGTTATAAATGGAGAAAGAAAATGATTTCCTCTGACAATGCACTCTTAGTTATCGACATGCAGCAGGGCCTCTTCCGGGGCCCGGTTCCCCCCTGGTCCGCCAACGCCGTTCTGGCAAATATCCATTTGTTGATAGCTAAAGCGCGGCAAGCGCAGGTGCCCGTCTTTTTTGCCCGCCATATCGGGCCTGATAACACACCGTTTTCTGAGGAGAGTCCGTTAACAAGCCTGGTGCCCGAACTGGAGGTAAAAGGTGAGCAGGATATTGTTTTCACGAAGCGCTACCCCAATTGTTTCCGGGATACAGGGTTGTTGCGTGAGCTTAATCAGAGAGGCATCAAACAGCTGGTCATCGCCGGAATGAAAACAGAGTTTTGTATCGACACCACATGCCGGGCAGCACCAGAGCTGGGTTTCAGGACAATATTGATTTCAGATGCGCATACCACAATGGATAATGAACATTTATCTGCCAGTGACATTATTGCTCATCACAACAGCACGCTGGCGGGTCCGTTTGTAGCGCTCTCAACCGCAGAGAACTGGCATTTTGGTCAGGTCAGATAAATCAGTTGAGATCCTGTACCACCTACCCGGCTCTCCTTTCGGTGGGCCGGGGGCTGAAGTTTCATATAAACCTTTTGGAGTGTAGTTAGCTTACGGCAACTCGATTGCCGCAGCACGTGATGGGTAAAATGCGATGATGAGTAAAACTCACATTGAGTCTTACTATTTGTCGTTTTTCAATTTAACCGTACTGAAATATCATCCTTTCAACCTGCTAGATTGCTGAGCGATGAAATAAACATCGAGATGCAACTATAAATAATAATGAGAGTTGATGAGACACCTATGACGCTGGATATTTTGCATCATTTAATGAAAATAGTATCGCCACATAAAAGTACTACGACTGAAAATTTACATGCCTTTATAAAAGTACTTTCAGCTGAAAAAAAACAATCTGAAGCACTTTCGCAATTTATACATCGCCTGCATCTGCTCTCTTTCGCCCATAGCGATCCTGGTAAAGCCGAGGAATTGCTTTCTGCGTATTTACCCACAGACGACGCAACCCTCCCCCTGCCTGACTTCGCTGACTGGTCCCGGGTGCGTAACATCGCGTCAGATGAAATGCAGACACCTGAAGCAGTGGACTATTTCCATAAAATGACAGCGGCTGCCAACGTATTACGCACTGCACTGATCGATGCCGAGCGGGCAAAGGGAACGCCTGCCCTCTACATTCTGGATAAATTACTTAACCTGAACAGTGCATTGCCGGAAAGATATAAGAAAATGGCTAACATCCCCTACGCATAAATAACACTGGCACGCAGGATATTCCGCAGGGAATATCCTTTTTCATTACGGACGTTTATCATTGTAATCAAGACACACAATATCCAGAGAGGGAACAACCGGAGTATTAAGGTTAAGCCAGTCCTGCAGATGTTCGATACTTTGCTTTCTGAGCGAATTTTTTGGCCAGACAATATAGTAGCCATCTCCTGTTGCGATAGCTTCCCGGAAGGGAGAGACGAGAAGGCCCCCCTTCAGAGCTTCTGCCGAGAGACGAAGATCGGCCATCGCGATACCATGACCACTCATGGCTGCAAGACTTCCCTGTTCAAGAGTGTCAAAGACGATCCCGCCACTTACATCGAGCCCGGGAAATTTCCCCGTCCTTTTTAGCCACCGTCTCCAGTCTCGTCTGTCCGGTGAGGGATGGATAAGATCGCACTGAGGAAGATGATCCCGGGCAGATTCCAGCAAAGAAGGAGCACACACGGGGATAAGCCATTCACTGAAAAGCAACCGGCTCTCTGTAGATTCGCCAAAATAGCCATTTCCGAGAAGGATCGCGCAATCATAGGGTTCACGAGTGAAATCAACGGTATCAATGTCCATCCAGACACTGGCTATTTCAACTTTGGGTTTCTCATGGTTCTCGCGAAAGGTTCTCAGGACATCGAGCAACCACCGCATGGTAAGCGAGCTGGGGGCTTTGAGGCGCAGGAGGTGATGTTCACTTCTGAATGCGCGACAGGCCCACTCCATGCTGGAGAAACTTTCGCTAAGTTGCCCGGCCAGAATACGCCCGGCCTCGCTCACCTCAACTCTTGGGCCTTGCCGTTTGAAAAGCTCACAGTCGAACCACAGCTCAAGCGTTCGGACATGCCTGCTGACCGCACCCGGTGTAATATTCAGCGTTTCAGCGGCTTTACTGAATGAGTTCAACCGCGCGGCGACTTCAAACGCGCGCAGGGCATACAGTGGTGGTAATGACATCTTTCCCCTCATTTTTTATTCCCGGTATACAGGCCAGTGTTCAGTCATTTACCTCCCGACTCCTCCGGAGGAAATGTCAGCAGTAAATCCCTCAGCAGTGATTCAAGCTGCCTGTGTTGTTCACCTGATAACGGTCTCAGTAGTGCATTCTGTGTTTCTGTATGAACGATCAACGCGCGTTCAATACACTCCTGCCCGTGAGGTGTCAGGCTGACGAGGGTACTGCGTTTGTCTTCCGGGTCAGCAATCCGCCTGATAAGCCCTTGTTGTTCCAGGTGATTGAGCCGGTTAGTCATCGCCCCTGAGGTGATCAACAGCGATTTATACAACTGTGTGGGCGAAAGGCAATAGGGCTCACCGGCGCGACGTAACGTGGCGAGCACATCAAATTCGCCCTCGCGAAAACCGAACGCCTCCATGGCCTGAGCACGCTTTTTTGCAAGATGCTTCATCAACCTGAGCATTCGGCCAAAAATTTTCATCGATGAGACATCCAGTTCCGGCATGGCACTGCCCCATTGATCAACAACAAAGTCTACGTGGTCTTTCATTTTCACCCCTGATAATGCGGGAATTTATCCTGTTGTGCGGTACACCTTACACAAAAAAGGATTTTATCTTAACGTTAAGATAAATGCTTGTGGTGTTTTGCCCTGGCTGCTTACTACCGAAAAGGATCTCATGTTGAAACGTACATCGCCTTTACTCTTCGCCGTTATCGCTTTTATCGTCGGGTTGAACCTGCGCCCTATTCTGGCTTCTGTCGGACCGTTGTTTTCAGTACTCCAGCGCGAAGTGGGGTTATCAGCCACGGAATTCAGTCTGCTAACCACGCTACCTGTCGCCATGATGGGGCTGGCGGCATTAAGCGGCCCGTGGCTTTTAGCCAGAGTGGGTGCCGTCCGGGGGATTATGATCGGACTTTTCATCCTGCTCCTGGCCTGTTTATTCCGCGGGGTTAGTGCTTCACTGACGGGCCTGATGACAACAGCATTAATGGGCGGGGCCAGTATAGGCATGATCCAGGCGTTAATGCCTGCGCTGATAAAAAGGGAGTATACGCAGACGGCCAGCACGGTGATGTCCCTGTTCAGCACGGGCATTATGGCCGGGGCCGCATTAGCTGCCGCCAGTGCTGAGCCGTTATTTTCGTGGCTGGAGCTGAAGCCCGCGCTGGCAATGGCAGGCGCGTTAACACTGCTTGCACTGGTACTGTGGCTGACATTGGTTAAGCATCATCACGGGGAAGCACCAGCGCAGGCAACCGTGACACTCTCCTCTTCCCGTACCGGGCTATTGCTGCTCTTTTTCGGTGTGGGGACGGGAGCCTACACGCTGGTTCTGGCGTGGCTGCCACCGCTCTATATTCAGGCGGGATGGAGCGCACGCAGCAGCGGTTATATGCTGGCCTGGCTAACTTTAACCGAAGTTGTCGCAGGGTTTGTTGTTTCTGCACTGATTGGTGAATTCCCCGACCGTCGCGTTCCGCTGATCACTGTTCTGTTGTTGCTGCTGTCGGGGTTAATGTGTCTGGTATTTTCGCCGGGAACCACGCCTGTATTATCAACGTTGCTGCTTGGCACAGGTATCGGCGCCCTGTTCCCGCTGTCGCTCATCGTCACATTCGATCACGCACGAACACCTGCCCAGGCCGGGAAATTGCTCTCTAAAGTGCAAGGTGGTGGGTATATGATTGCGGCACTCATGCCATTAATTGCGGGGATCGTTCGCGACAATGCGGTTTCACTGACCAGCGCCTGGCTGGTCATGAGTGCGGGGGTCGTGCTGTTGATCGTCATCGCCCTTAAATTTAAACCCGTGTCGGCGAGCCCGATACAGTGAAAGAGATACCAGATGTTTAAACCAGCCAGACCTTAATTTCAGCACTATTTCCAGGCAAAGACCGTGTTTGACCCAGCACAGTGCGTGGCAAAACCGGGAGCGTAGGATTTTTAAGCTTGCTCCTGAGCAATAAATCAGGGCTTCAGATGGGAGCCCTTGATAGTTTTGCTGCTGCGTTTTGCTACCAGCCTGGTGGATATGCTGATGGCTAAACATGCGAAAAATCAAATACACCTTTATAGAAAACCCACTTTATCTGGTCATTTTTATCTATAGACTATGAGAATAACAGGAATGTAGTCGTGCATTAAAAATGTGCTTTATTACAGAGTCGTCGATAAGAATACGGAGATAAAATGACTTTATTTTTTGCAATGTTTTTGTTCTCCCTCACCATGTCCATTTCGCCAGGACCAGTCAATATGGTCATTATATCATCAGGCGCGAGCCATGGATTTAGAAGAACTCTCCCATTCGTCTCAGGTGCAACAATAGGATTTACTCTATTACTGATAATAATGGGTTTTGGGCTCTATGCTGCCATTGATAAACACCCACTCTTTTTCAAATACCTCAGCGTGGCTGGCTCAGCGTTTATAATATACGTAGGTTATAAGATAGCCTCATCCCAGCCTGAGTTGTCATTAACAAAATCAGAGGCACCTGGCTTCATTCAGGGCTTTTTACTTCAATGGCTCAACCCTAAAGCCTGGATTGCCTGCGCATCTGGAGTAGTATTATTTTCTGATCCTTCAAACAATATCCCATTGATAATTTTCATAACAATCTATTTTTTAGTATGTTATCTCTCATTAGCTGCATGGGCTGTTCTTGGGAAGAATATTTCAGCATTACTTAATAGTATTGGACGCATCCGCGCCTTTAATTTATGTATGGGCGGAACACTGATCATCACTGCTTCCTACATGCTTTTCGCCCAATGAATAACTCTTTCACACACTGACTGCATTTAATCCATCAAATTACCACACCTTTAAATCAATCATAATGACTGGGATTCAAAAGAGTTGTAAATATTATTAATCAACGTGTATGCGATACTGCTGGTAGATATATTCGAAGGCCAAACCGCGTAGACTTTTAGTGACTCAAGTGACCAGTCCGGGAGAACCAACTGCATGTCTTCTCGCTTAATATCCTCTTTGCTGAGATAGCAAGGAGGAGCAGCGATTCCAACCTGATGCTTTGCAAGAGTATAGGCAGCTTCGACATTATCAACGTAAACCGTTGGCGTATACTTAATTACAGCTACCTCGCCATTTTTGTGCCTGAACTCTCGACTGCTCTGCAGCATGCTCAGACCAATCCAGGGCATTTTTTCTAAATCATCAGGATGGTTGACAGGCGGGTAATTGCTCAGAAATTTCTTTGACGCAACAACGTGTCGGGGCAATACAAAAAGATGCCGTGCTTTGAGTGCGCTGTCTGGTAGTTCGCCAATTCGAAATGCAACATCAATACTATCGGCAATGATATCTTTGCGCGTATCGCAATAAGAAATATTCAGGTAAACGTCCGGGTATTCCTTTATAAAATCTGCAAGATGGCGTGTGAATACACTATTTATAAAAACTGCAGGAATAGAAAGATTCAGCTTATTGCTTGTTGAAATAGAACGCTGTTTAAACTCGATAAACCCCTTTTCATAGAGTTCCAACATAGCGTTAGCGGTTTCTAGCAAACTTGCACCATCATGTGTCAGGGATAATTTGCGCGTATTTCTGTATAGCAAAGCACTTCCCAGATTTTTCTCCAGCTTAGAAAGATGCGTGCTTGCTGTCGCGGTAGTAAGCCCTAAAGCGTCTGCGCCACCTGAAATCGATCCAGCTTGTACAATTTTTGCAAAAACTATCAGGTAACGGATATCATCGATCATTTATATTCCTGAGTTCACTCATTAACTTAAAGCGTGAGAGTTGTTCTATCAACCGTAAAGCTATCATGTTTTTATTCACCACCAAAAGTCATTTCTTTTTTATAGAAGGTTCTTGAGTGTACGTCAGGTAGCTTCCGTATCTGGATTAGCTTGTGTTACTCAGGATTTTTGCTCAATTTCTGCTGCATGAAATCAATGAGCGCTCGTGTTTTAGCGGGCAAATAGCGTCGTTCGGAATAAAGTGCAAACAATTGCAATGGCGCTGGCGATTGTTCAAACTCAACTTCGATTAACTGTCCATTGTTAATGTATGGCTGACAGGCTTGTTTCGATAGAATGGCAAAACCGACACCTGCGACCGCCGCTCGCCCTGCCATTTCTCCGCTGTTTACCCGGTAATGACCTTTAACTTTAATGGTTTCAAATCCCCCTTTTTTATTAACAAACTGCCAGGGAGCACCTCTAAGTGCACTTACCGTTGTAATACAGGGTAACTCTTCAAATTGCTGTATCCGAGAAGGTGTACCATAACGCTGAATAACGGAGGGGGCTGCAACAATAGTGCAAGGGATAGTCACCAGATGACGGGCTATGTAGTCACAGTCATCCATTTGACCACGGCTAACGATAACAGCTAAATCAAGATCATCTCGCAGGGATTCAAAACCAGACAAATTTGTGACGCAGCTTATTTCCAACTCGGGATATTGGCAAGCGAAATCGGCAACAACAGAGCCCAGCAATGCAGGACCTATTTCATTCGGAATACAAATGCGTAATGGACCCTTGAGTTGCATTTGCCGTAACGTTAATTCTGTTTCAGTTTGCTCAAGCGCCTCCAGTAGTGGCTTAGCCCGGGCATAGAGTAAGTGCCCCGCCTGAGTAAGTTTCATATGTCGGGTGCTGCGCTCGATAAGCTGAAGATTCAGTTTGTCTTCTAACTGAGAAATACAACGACTTACATTAGATGTAGGCATTTCAAGGAACTTAGAGGCCCCAATAAAACTTTCTCTTTCAACCACAGCCGTGAACACTTTAAGGGTATTAAAATCAAGAGCCGAGCGCATCAACTATCCCAAAAATGATAATAATAAGTGCCATTTTTACCATCTAATGAACTGCATTGATAGTAGTTAAACTCGGGTATCTTTCATCCACAGGTTGCTTGCTATGCCACTGATCACCACAATGTTTAATCATAAAGCCCTTATACGAATAGCGATTGTAATGGCTTTTATCCAGTTCACTAATGCACTGGAATATATGATGTTCAACCCTGTTTTTGCTTTTATGGCCGCAGATTTCGCAGTCCCCGTATCATATTCTGGCTATGTATCCGGCATGTACACAGCTGGAGCCGTGCTGTCTGGAATTATCGCCTTTTACTGGATAGGTCACTTCAACAGGAAACGTTTTATAATTGCCAATATGGCATTACTAGGCCTGGTGACACTTTTGACTACATTCACCTCCAATTTTAGCCTTCTGCTTATATTACGATTCTGCGCAGGATTAGTCGGAGGAACGACAATGGGGGTGGGTATCAGTATATTGATAAACCACGCACCAACTAACTTGCGGGGGAAAATGTTGGCGACGGTGATTGCATCATTTTCGATAGTCAGCATTGCAGGAATGCCCACGATATTATTTTTGTGTACTCATTATGGCTGGCACATCGCTTTGTGGTTAATCAGTACACTGTGTTTGTTGGCATTGCCGCTGATTGTTTCCATCATCCCTCAGGATCCCGTCTCTTTCGAGACACCCCACACACTCCCTCTCGACGCTGATACTTTACTGTTTGCTTCCAGTAATGCGCTTGTACAGTTTAGTTCGATGTTGGTCATTCCCGTTCTGGTACCGGTAATGACACAGCAATTGAGCGCTTCGCAGGATCTGTTACCCTGGCTGTTCTTCGTTGGAGGGACGAGTGGGTATCTGTCTACAAAAATGACTGGCGCGTTAGCTTCCCGAATATCTGCTTTGATTTTGGCCTCAGGGTCAACCATCGTCTTTATCCTGAGTTTACTCATACCCATCCTGGGTTATCCGCATCCGGCACTGTTTATTACTTTATTCCTTGGCGCATCTTACAGCCGTCTGGTTTCGACTTCGGTGGTGACGATTCAGTTTCCTGATGACAAACAACGAGCCGGGTTCGCTTCATTACAGACATCAATAATGTATTTGACTACAACAGTCGCATTTTTCCTCTCTGCTTACCTGTTACCAGGGCACGTCATGGCACCACGAAATATCAACACGTTGCTGGCAGCATCTGCAATTTTCGCATCAGTTTCCCCAATTATTATTGTTATTCTGCAAAAGAAACTGGCTAAACGTCTTATCCAGGTTGACCACCCCATCACTGACTAGCATTTCATCCGTTTTTATCTGTGTGCTGAACCTGGATGCAACATATTGATTGGCTCTTAAGTAACTTGCATTTTGATAGTTACTATGTCAATTTGCTTGCGAAAGCCACCTATTCATCCAGGTCAGCCCATGAAAAATGAACTGCTTTGCCACGCTCCCTGCCCCATCGCCCGTAGTCTTGGCCGTATTGGTGACAGCTGGAGCATCATGATCCTGCGCGACGCCGCCTCGGGTTTTACCCGCTTTGACGAATTCCAGAAAAGCAGTAACGTCGCGCCCAATATTCTTTCGCGCCGTCTTAAATCGCTGGTAGATGACGGTTTGCTGGAGAAGATTTGCTACAGCAGTTCACCACCGCGCTACGAATATCACCTCACTCAAAGCGGACGCGATTTTCGCATGGTTCTGCTGGCGATGGCGGAATGGGGTAGCCGCCACTTTTCGCCCGAAGGCCGTCAGATGCAATTGGTGGAAAGTGAAACTCAGAGAACTGTGGAACCGATCCTGGTCGATAAAGCAACCGGTGAAGAGATTTTAACGGGTAAATACGCCATGGTACCGGGACCCGCAGCCTCACCGATGATGAAATACCGCCACGAATATCTTCTGCGCAAACGCGAAGGCGATAGCGCGCAAAAATTCCAACCCGAACCTTACAGAGATGCCAGCCATGAATCCGACCTGATTTAGCGAGAGGAACGAAGCAAGGCATTTTCCGATGAAAATTACTTCATCATGATCGGTTTTTTGATTGTCGCGCTGCTGGTTTCATTGATGAAAAAGTCGCCGACATATTACTCATACAGGAGAGTTGTTTATGGGCGTTTCAGCTAAACGCATTGTTGTAACCGGGATGGGGATTGTCAGCCCCCTGGGCTGCGGTGTACAACACGTCTGGCAGTCGCTGCTGGCAGGAAAGTCAGGTATTACAAAACTTAGCGAGACGTTAGTCGAAGATATTCCCTGCAAAGTTGCCGGACAGGTTCCGTCCATTGAGAACGACCCGTTGCACGGCTTCGATCCGCTGGCAACCATCCCGGCCAAAGAACGTAAAAAGATGGATCGCTTTATCGAATTTGCGCTGGTCGCCGCGCGTGAAGCGCTGACTCAGGCCGGGTGGTCGCCTGCATCAACGACAGAACAAGATCGTACTGCAACCGTCATCGCAACTGGGATCGGCGGGTTCGGCGAGATCGCCAATGCGGTACATACGACGGATGAGCGCGGACCGCGTCGCCTGTCTCCGTTCACCATCCCCTCTTTTCTTGCCAATCTCGCCGCCGGACATGTGTCTATTGCCCACGGTTTTCGTGGGCCCATCGGTGCGCCAGTCACCGCTTGTGCGGCAGGTGCGCAGGCCATTGGCGATGCTGCACGGATGATCCGCAGCGGCGAGGCCGATATCGCCCTCTGCGGCGGTTCAGAAGCGGCGATTCATCGCGTTAGCCTTGCCGGGTTTGCCGCAGCAAGAGCACTCTCCACCGCATCCAATGACCAGCCGGAAGCGGCCTCTCGCCCCTTTGACCGTGACCGCGATGGTTTTGTGATGGGGGAAGGTGCCGGGCTTATCGTGATTGAGTCGCTTGAGCATGCACTGGCGCGTGGCGCCACGCCGCTGGCAGAGTTGGTCGGCTACGGCACCAGTGCAGATGCGTATCACCTGACAGCTGGCCCGGAAGATGGTAACGGCGCACGTCGTGCCATGGAAATGGCCATTCGTCAGGCGGGAGTCTCAACTGAAGAGATTGACCATATCAATGCCCACGCCACCTCGACTCAGGTAGGAGACAAAGGTGAACTGGCAGCGATTAAAAGCCTGTTTGGCACGCATCCCGTTGCTATTACGTCGACGAAATCAGCAACCGGTCATCTGTTAGGTGCAGCCGGTGGAATTGAGGCCATCTTTACTATTCAGGCGTTGCGTGACCAGATAGTGCCGCCGACGCTGAACCTGTCTCACCCCGATGAAGACGCGGAAGGCATGAACCTGGTGGCGCGGGTGGCTCGTCCGCAGAAGATGAATTACGCGCTGTCTAACGGTTTTGGCTTTGGTGGCGTCAACGCTAGCCTGCTGTTGAAACGCTGGGAGTAAGGATTCAGTTCCCCCGCTGGCAAAGGCCGGCGGGTTTGACCCGATAACCGCCCCGCTGATTCCCCCCAACGCCATTTGCACAGAGTCGGACGTAGGTTTTACCTCCCGGTTCACGACTGAGACGAGCAAACATAATCTGCATTTAGCCCCTCATTTTGATTCTAATCAAAAGCTCACTCGATAATGCAATGAATTAACAAACAATTCTTGAATATTGCTAAAACGCTGGGATAGTAGCGCTGATTATTAGACGATCGGTCAATATTTTAATTATACTGCTGTTTACGGGTAGCCATACAACCAAACATACGAGGTAAAAATGTTTAACTCATTATTAATCAACAAGAAAGACGACCATTACTCTGCGCAATTTGTTGAGACAGCTGAAAGCGATCTGCCTGACGGGGATGTCACTGTCGAGATTGACTACTCTTCCATCAATTACAAAGATGCTCTGGCTATCACCGGGCGAGGCCCCATCGTCCGACAGTTCCCGATGGTGCCGGGCATCGATTTTGCTGGCACTGTATTTGCCAGTTCGCATCCGGAATATCAGGTCGGTGATAAGGTTCTCCTCACCGGCTGGGGTGTAGGGGAAAAACACTGGGGCGGGTTGTCCGAAAAGGCACGGGTAAAAGGCGACTGGCTGACGCCGCTTCCGGCTGGCGCAAACAGTAAACACGTCATGGCCATCGGAACTGCAGGCTTTACCGCGATGCTGTGTGTTGACGCCCTGCTGAACCATGGTGTTAAGCCTGAAGATGGGCCGGTACTTGTTACCGGAGCCAGCGGAGGCGTCGGAAGTATTGCGGCCATGATCCTTGCGTCAATGGGCTTTCAGGTCACCGCGTCTACCGGTCGCCCGCAAGAATCCGAGTGGCTTTATAAAACGGTCGGTGTAAATGAGGTTATTAATCGCACTGAGCTTTCCAGCCCAGGTAAACCGTTACAGAAAGAACGCTGGGCTGCCGCTATTGATACGGTCGGCAGTCACACGCTCTGTAATGCCTGCGCCGGAGTGCGCTATGGCAGTATTGTTGCAGCCTGCGGTATGGCCCAGGGTATGGATATGATGGGTAATGTGGCCCCGTTTATTCTGCGTGGCGTTACGCTGAAAGGAATTGACAGTGTGATGTTCCCGAAAGAGAAAAGAGCGGCGATATGGCAGCAAGCAATTAAGTATTTACCAGAATCCAGACTGGATAGCCTGACCCGCGAATATCCGCTCAGTGAGGCCATCTCGGTGGCTGAAGCACTTCTTAGTGGCGGCATTCGTGGCCGGGCAGTGATTAAATGTAGCTAAAGCGACAGGATTAACGTTCTCTTGAGGGGCTGCTGTCAGCCCCTCTCTTTTTACTGTTCAGGTGCCGCAACCTGCGATGGCTGATAGCGTACAGACGTTTTGAAGTAGCTCCAGAAGTCGTACACAGGTTGGGTGGAACAATAAAGTTTGGCACGCATTACAGCCCCCTCCCAACCACTCCAGAAAATAGCGGCCAGTTGTTTGTCATTCATATCAGAGCATATTTCACCGGAAGATAATGCATCGGACAAACAGGTCGCCACAAGCGCTTGCCAGCTTTCAAGAATATCCTGTAGCTGTTTAATAAAGGATGGAGGAAGCCCCGGGCTTTCCTGCATCATATTTCCAACCAGGCAGCCCCGGGTAAAATTGTACTTTTTAATCCCGTCGCAGGCATCGTGAATAAAATTTTCCAGACGTAACATTGGTGCGCAGGATGGCACATGCAGATGTTTTTTTAGTTTGTGCTCGAAGAAACTGTCGTAAGCACTCAGCACGGTCTGGGCGTATTCTTCTTTGCTCTTGAAGTAATAATAAAATGAGCCTTTTGGAACACTGGCATTTTTGACAATGGCATCGACTCCCGTCGCAAGAAATCCATTCTGCGTCAGGAGTTCAAGTCCGCTGCGGATCAGATCATTACGGGTATCTGCATAGGTGCTTTCTGTTTTTCGTGGTCTTCCCCGCCCGCGCGTTTCGCCGGTCATGACGCATCTCCTGCATGTTTAAACGGCAAAGAATAAGTGATTATACGCGACGGCTTCAATCAGTTTATCCCTGGTGGTTATGAAGACGCCCCCTGCCAATTGGCGGTCATACTATCTTCCGTTTGCTGAAAGTACGCGAAAAGGGAATGTTTCGAATAACAGAAACACTCAGATCTTGAGTGCAGCAAGGATAGAGGCTTCCATTTTCTCCGGCGTCGTGAACGGTGCAAAACGCTTAAGCGGTGTACCGTCGCGACCTATCAGGAACTTCGTGAAATTCCACTTGATCCGTCCACCCAGCACCCCGGGCAATTCATTTTTCAGGTAACGAAACACCGGGTGCGCGGCATTGCCGTTGACCTCTACTTTCTCGAATATCGGGAAGCTCACACCGTAGTTGATATGACAGGTCTGCTCGATTTCTTCAGCACCGCCGGGTTCCTGCTTACCAAACTGGTTGCAGGGGAAACCCAGCACCACAAACCCATGGCCAGCATACTTCTTGTAGAGCGCTTCAAGGCCAGAGTATTGTGGCGTGAATCCACACTGACTGGCAGTGTTCACCACCAAAACCAGTTTGCCAGCATAGTCAGCCATTGAGATAACCTGGCCGCGCAGACTGGTGGCAGAAAATTGATAAAAGGTGGTCATATCGCGCTCCTGAGAGTAACAACGGTCAATGCCGGCACAGCCTGGAATCATTTTAAAGCAAAAATTTTATTTAGAAGCGTGCCATCATTACGTAGGTAAGATCAATATCCGGAGAATAACGTGTTCGGAAAATTTTTATTAAACTACATGCCAGGGCTACAAAATTTATTAGCCTACGATAAAAGCTGGCTAAAACATGATGTTAAAGCCGGGTTATCCGTTGCGGCTGTAGCACTACCCGTAGCGATTGCTTATGCTGAGTTGGCGGGTGTTGGGGCTATCGTCGGGCTGTATTCATGCGTTTTACCGATGATAGCTTATGCGCTGTTTGGTTCTTCACGTCAGCTTATTGTTGGCCCTGATGCCACGACCTGCGCGGTGATTGCCGCCGTCGTGTTTCCTCTTTCTGCCGGAAATCCCGAACTGCACTGGCAACTGACGATCGTCATGACATTGATGATGGGCGGATGGTGTCTGCTTGCCAGTAAATTTCGCCTGGGCGCCCTTGCTGATCTGCTTTCTCACCCTATTCTGACTGGTCTGCTTAATGGCGTAGCCGTGACGATTATTGTCGGGCAATTAGGTAAGGTTTTGGGGATCAAGCTTGATGAAGCGCAGGTTATTGAGAAAATTATTGCCTTGCCAGGCCGAATTTCAGACAGCCATTTATTAACCTTCGGAATATCCATTTTAACGTTAGCTATTTTAATGGCTATTAAAACGTTTCGCAGTCACTGGCCGGCCCCTTTGATTGCCATAGTGATAACGACGTTTCTGGTATGGGGGACATCTGCACAACAATATGGTATTGCCACTATTGGGGGCGAAGGTTTCCAGCCTGGATTACCCGTCGTTAACTGGGGGGCGTTCCAGCCGGGTCCGATGCGTGATTTAGTCATCCCGGCGCTAAACCTGGCTTTGGTCAGTTTTGTCAGTCTGATGCTGACCGCTCGCAGTTTTGCCGCAAAAAATGGCTATGAAATCAATGCAGATGCAGAGTTCAGAGCGCTGGGTATTGCGAATATCATGTCGGGGTTATCTCAGGGGTTTGCTATCAGTGGGGCCGATTCCCGGACCGCGGTTAATGATTCCACTGGGGGAAAAAGTCAGCTGGTATCCATTGTTGCAGCCTTACTCATTGGAGTCGTACTACTCTTTTTCACTCAACCCTTACAATTTATTCCGGTATCTGCATTAGGTATTGTTCTAATGTATGCGTCGTGGTCATTGATTGATTTACGTGGACTATGGAACCTCAGACGAAGAAATAAACAGGCATTTCGCCTGGCCTTTTTCACGTTTGGCTGTGTTTTAATTATCGGCGTTATTCAGGGTATCGGCCTTGCGGTGCTACTTGGCCTGTTACAGTTCCTGCGCACAGTCTTTCGTCCCTCTGAGCACTTACTGGGAACTGACGAAAATGGCATGATCCACTCATTAGGGAATACAACCGATATTAAAATGGTTCCGGGCGTGCTGATGTATCGTTTTAACTCGCCGTTGACCTATTTTAATGTGGCTTATTTTAAACGCCGCGTATTGAACTTAGTTGAAGGTGCTGCAGTACAACCTAAATGGGTGGTCATTGATGCCGTGGCTTGTTTCACCTATTCAGATATCAGTGTCCTGGCAACCATTAATGAGCTAAAGCGTGACCTGAAGGGTCGACAGATTAAGTTAATCCTGGCGGGCAGGAAAACGGAATTAACACGCTGGTTTAAAGAAAGTCGGCCAACAATGAATGATGATGACATGATTCTGGCACCAGACCTCTATCTGGCACTCCGCTTCATTCAAAGCAAAGAGAGTGTGAGCGAGGATGAATCAGAGGATGTTGTATAAACCCCATTCTGGTTAAAGGCGAGTAAACCCTGCTTTTTCACAGGGCTGCTGTTGCAGCCCTGACACCGACGGTCATTGTTCTATGAATCTCTGGACTTCCAGAGCCATGAGTACGCCCCGAGTGGTTATCACAGATTTTACCTTTCTGCCCCGTCTACCGAATGAACGTCTTTTTAACCCGAACGGAGGTGCGGAAGTATGGGATCCAGATACAAGCGTATATCACATGCATAATAATAGGCATTATCTGAGCCATATTCAGGGAGATCTGCGGAAAGATGTAAGACGTGGCGACCCTGTCAATTAGCATCAGAGCGATACCCGAAACAAGCAAAGCACAATAAGCCAGAGGTAACTCTTTCTTTTTCCGCAAAAACAGAGAAACAATATAAATGATAAAGAGCAGGAAAACTAAGTTAATCCCACTAGCAACAAAGAGATAGGTCGTCTGGGAGACCGGAAGACGCCCTACCGTTTCCATCCCTGCACTTAACGTTACTGCCATAGAGTTGAAGTAGGCGTAAGCGATAAGCAGCATATTGACAAATGGCAGATATAACAAACCACCTATTTTGCGATATCGTTTTTCTTCGCACTCAGAGCAATATTCAAGATGCTGCGGGATCTCTTTATCACATTTAATGCACGTCCATTGAAACGTTGAATTGGTCATTTTATGTCCTTACTTCATAATGGCTCGGTTAGGTCTGATTATTGATTATCGTGTCACACTCACATTTTCCAGCGTCACCAACCTTTCAGGCTTATCACCCAGTTGCTGAGCAACAGGGACGAAGATATTGAGGTCCTGCAGCCAGGCTAATTTGCTTCTGCTATCTGGTTGCCCCGCATTACTTTCATGACACTCAACTAACAAATATTTCCCAGTAAACTCAGGTGCAATACGCTGCGCATCCCCTTCCCCCGTCACTTCACAGCGTATCGCTGACGATGTGACTTTCTTATCCGCATCAATATTTTCCAGTTGCGCCTGATATTTTTGACCCTGTACTAACGGGAAATGCAGATCGGTCTGCAATGTGTTGAGCAACATGGCACCGCTACTGATGGACATGGCGAATTTCAGTTGCAACAGATTAGCCAGCGTTAAACGTTGAACCTTCCAGATGCCATAATCTTCAAGCTTACGTATATAACCATCCGATTGCGCATCCAGCTGGATTTTAATCTTACCGAGCGCGCTGACTTCGGTATACCGAACCTGTTTAAAACGCGGCATCGCCCAGGATTTGATCAATGCCTGCGCCTGGTGATCAATAGCAGCAGAAAGGGGGGGTTTACTCAACCATTGCGGATTATTATTGCTCAGATCGGGCATTGAGGGCCCGATCAACGTGGATGCTGACTTGTTCACCGCGGGTACAAAGCGCCCTTCAGCGGTGAATGTTTTGCCTGCAGGTAGCTGGCAGAGTTGCTCAAAGTGTTGAGCCTTTTGAGCGTCAATCTTGAAGCTACTTTTGCGACGAACAATATCAGCCGTGATGAGTGAGTCCGTTACGTGACCCTGGCCATCGAAATTCATTGCAGCGACAGCGTCGCCCTGATGGGTTTTGCAGTTATAGAAATAGTGCTCAATCTTTAATTCAAGCGGCGCGTCATAAGGCGGTTCCCAGATGATATCTGCAAAATCATATCCCATGCGTACCGTTAAAATGTCGCCAACGCGATGAATGCTGTTAACATCGACGAGATCGGTAATGCCCGTTGCAGAGGTGGCAGATAATCTTTCCCACAGAGGTTCTTTTACCGGTAGCTGGCAGATCTTACGGATATCCTCTGCCGTCATCAGCTTATCATCCTGTGCAGGCGCATACCGCAGGTAGCTGTCGCCGTAAAAACGGACTTTGGTTAACCCTTCATCATCCAGTAAATCCTTGTACAGAAGCTGTGACTTGCCCTGTTTACAATCTACTGAACGCCATTGTTGCGCTGTTTTGCCGTTATTAAAGTTTAACGACACCATGTAACTCACACGATCGTGGATGCGGGTAACAGACAAGGGGTTAATACCGCCGCCAATAAGTTCAGGCTTTTCAGCGGCCTGCGCAAAAGAAAATGGCAACAGAGAAAGTAAAAACAGAGGGCGTAGTAAAGGCCGTGCGTAATGCATACATGTTCCTTCATATATAACCAGAGTAAAACATTATCGGCAGCAGGGATTAAATAATTAGCCTCATTTAATTGCAACTGAACAGATAACCGCAGCATGGGTCGGTTCCATCCGCCCCTGTTTCAATACCTCACCTTACACCGCCGACTTCGGCCTTAAATTCTCATCAAACGTCAGCCGTTTCCGCCCAGGCTCCACTTCACGCAACGGTTCTACCTGGTGCATGGTCAGCTTACAGCGCTCCACCAGCACCTGATATTCCCTTGTACCCTGTTTTTTCCACGCCAGTTCTTGCTCGCTCAACTCGCGAATCGCTTTGGCCGGGCTGCCAATAATCAAATGCCCTGCTGGCATTTCCGCTTTCGCCTTCACAAATGCCGCCGCGCCGACGATGCTGTTTTCACCGATCACTGCGCCGTCCATCACCACAGCATTCATTCCTACCAGTGCGTTCCGGCGGATAACACAGCCATGCAGAATAGCGCTGTGGCCGATATGGCCGTCCTCTTCCACCACCGTGTCCTGTTCAGGGAAACCATGCATCACGCAGTTATCCTGAATGTTTGCACCATCTTTCACCACGATACGGCCAAAATCTCCGCGCAGGCTGGCATTCGGGCCGACATAAACACCTTTCCCCAGAATCACATCGCCAATGAGTACCGCTGTCGGGTGAACATAGCTCTCGTCAGGCACGACCGGCGTCAGACCATCAATTTGATAAACAGGCATCCTCACTCCTTATGCGCTTGTAAGACCACCAAAGCGTTGATAGTAGAGCGTGCCAGGCACGGGCAATTCGCCGACGGAGGTTTCGCCTTTCTCACTGACAAACGCCAGCGCCCCCGGTGCTACACGCTGATAGATATTGATGCAGAGCTGTCGGGCACTTTGCCCGGCCCAGTGCGCTGGCAGTAACTCTTCCGGCAGCAGCGGGTCTTTCAGCACCACGCGACGATAAAAATGGATCAGCAACAGTTGGATCTGGAAGCAACGTTCTGGCGTCAGTTCCTCTGGTGTCGCCTCTTTCAGCAGAGGAAGCAGCGGCCGGAACGAGCTAATAAACGTTTCGTACATCGTGTTTTGTTCGGTTAACTGCCAGCACTCTTCCACCCGCGAACGCAGCGCGGCACGGGACAACGCCAGCGGCGAATGCGCTTCAAAGAAGATAACGTTTTCCGCCACGCCAGCATCATGAAGCAGGGACTGCACATCTGCCAGATGCTGCGATGGTGAAGCCATCAGGCTCGGCGCAAGCGTGCCAAACCCCTGCCAGATCAGCTGTTTTTTGACATCAGCAAGCGTAGTTTTGTCCAGACCTTCAGAGAGCAGCAATAACCATTTTCCGTCCCAGGCGGGCAACTCCGCGCGATAGATCTTATTCTCCGCGCGGCGGGTTAAACGTAGCCCTTTGTCGCTCAGGCGGTAAAAGCTGCGGCGTCCAATGCGCGAGACATCCAGCCAACCCTCTTTGTTGAGGCGGAACAACGCAGTGCGCACGAACCGTTCGCCGAACCCCATTCCCTCCAGTAATGCCGCCAGGCTCCCAAGCCAAATCTCGCCCCCGCGATGGGAAAGCGCGTCACCGTATAACGAGGAGATAAGGGATGTCCCGCTGATCGGAACGGAGCTGACTGCGTGCTGGATAAAGGCGTCGAGTTTCATGTGATTCATTCTGTTGTAATTTTTGTCCCGGATGAATCATAGCATAGTTCTACACTCCCTCTCTCCGAAGGAGAGAGGGAAGAAGAAACTCAGCTGTTGGCCGCGATTTTACGCAAATCAAATACCCGGCAGGCTTTCCCCTCTGAGCGCGGGATACTGCCGCAGTTAACGATCATCACGTCGGTTGAAATCCCGACCATGGATTTAATGCGGTGGCGCAACTGATGACACACCTGGCAACGCTGTTCGTGCGTCAGCGTCAGGCTGCTCTCTTTCAGCTCCACCTTCACGGAAAGTGAATCAAGATGTCCGCGACGGTTCACCTCCAGCTGGTAATGCGGCGAGAGATGTTCGAATTTCACAATTTCCTCTTCCAGCTGTGACGGGAAGACGTTAACGCCACGGATGATCAGCATATCGTCACTGCGACCGCTGATCCGGTCCATACGACGCATACTGCGCGCGGTTGCTGGCAGCAGGCGTGTCAGGTCGCGGGTGCGGTAGCGGATCACTGGCAGCGCCTCTTTGGTCAGCGTGGTAAACAGCAGTTCGCCCTGCTCGCCGTCATTAAGCGGCGTACCGTCGTTCGGGTTGACGATCTCCGGATAGAAATGATCTTCCCAGATTGTCGGACCATCGGCGGTTTCGATACACTCCATCGCCACGCCGGGGCCCATCACTTCGGAGAGACCATAAATATCCAGCGCCGTGATCCCTAAACGTTTTTCAATCTCGTGGCGCATGGCCTGCGTCCACGGCTCAGCGCCGAACACGCCCACACGAAGAGAACAAGTACTAGCATCGCCGCCCATCTGGCGTTCCAGTTCTTCAATCAGGTTAAGGCAGTAGGATGGCGTCACCATGATCATATCTGGCTGGAAATCCCGGATAAGCTGCGCCTGTTTCTCCGTCTGACCACCCGACATCGGGATCACCGTTGCGCCTAAACGTTCCGCACCGTAATGCGCGCCCAGACCGCCGGTAAACAACCCGTAACCATAGGCCACGTGAATTTTGTCTTTTGCACTGCCGCCCGCGGCACGCAGGGAGCGGGCCACCAGATTGGCCCAGTTGTCGATGTCGCCTTGCGTGTAGCCGACGACGGTCGGTTTGCCGGTGGTGCCGGAGGATGCGTGAATACGTACCACCTGCTCCATTGGCACGGCAAAGGTATCAAATGGATAGTTATCCCGCAGGTCCTGCTTGGTCGTGCACGGGAATTTACGAATATCCGCCAGCTCTTTGAAATCGTCAGGGTGAACGCCCGCTGCATCGAACTTGCGTTTATACATCGGTACGTTGTTATAGGCATGGTGCAGCGTCCATTTCAGACGCTCGGTCTGCAACGCCTGTAATTCGTCAAGGGATGCTGTTTCGATCGGGTCAAGCTTTGTTGTATTTGTCATTGTAGGGTACTCACATTGTTATTCGCTCAAACACGCTCAAGGATCATGGCAATGCCCTGACCCACACCGATGCACATCGTACACAGCGCATAGCGCCCGTTGCGTCGATGCAATTCATTGCTTGCAGCCAGCGCCAGTCTGGCACCACTCATCCCCAGCGGGTGGCCTATCGCGATGGCTCCCCCGTTTGGGTTCACGTGAGCGGCATCATCGGGTAACCCTAACTGACGCAGCACACCCAGTGCCTGCGAAGCAAAAGCTTCGTTAAGCTCGATGACGTCCATATCGTTGATACTGAGTCCGGCTCGCTCCAGCACTTTGCGGGTGGCAGGCACCGGGCCTAAGCCCATCAGACGCGGCTCCACGCCTGCCGTCGCCATCGCCACAATACGCGTACGCGGGACTAATCCCTGCGCGAGCGCCATCTGTTCACTGGCGATGATCAGCGCCGCTGCGCCGTCATTCACGCCAGAGGCATTCCCCGCCGTAACCACCCCATTTTTACGAAACGGTGTTTTCAGCCCGGCAAGTTGTTCAAGTGTCGTATCCGCTCGTGGATGTTCATCCACGCTAAATTCCGTTACCGCGCCTTTTTTACCCGGCACCAGCACCGGCACAATCTCCTGTGCCAGAATACCGTTCTTCTGCGCCCCGGCGGTTCGCTGCTGACTGCGCAGCGCAAAAGCGTCCTGATCGGCACGGCTGATATTTAACAATTCAGCTACATTCTCTGCCGTTTCCGGCATACTGTCAGTTCCGAAGTGCTGATGCATGAGCGGATTCACAAAACGCCAGCCGATAGTGGTATCGAAAATCTCCGCCTGACGCTGAAACGCGGCAGTGGCTTTCCCCATCACAAACGGCGCGCGGGACATGGACTCCACGCCGCCCGCCAGCAAGAGATCGCCATCGCCTGCTTTAATAGCGCGGGCTGCAAAGCCAATTGCGTCCAGCCCCGAACCGCACAGGCGGTTAATGGTGGTTCCGGATACCGTCTGCGGCAATCCCGCCAGCAAGGCCGACATGCGCGCCACGTTGCGATTGTCTTCCCCCGCCTGGTTGGCGCAACCGAGGATCACATCATCAATCCGCTCCAGATCGAGCTGCGGGTAACGTGCCAGCAGCGCACGCAGCGGAACTGCCCCCAGATCGTCAGCGCGAACAGCGGAAAGTGCGCCGCCGTAACGCCCCACCGGGGTTCGTACGCCATCACAAATAAATGCATCACGCATCAGGCTTCTCCTGTCACACTGCCGCCAATGCGGTGCGATTTTCCGCGAAAAAGGGCGACGGTTTTCTGTTGTTGATTCTGAATTTCAATGTCATACACGCCGGTGAGTTTGCCCTGATGCTTTACCCGCGCGGTGGCGGTCAGCGTATCCCCGGCAAAGCCCGGACGCAGAAAATCAATCGAGCAACCGGAGGCGACCGCCGCCAGCCCCTGGCTGTTGCAGGCGTAAGCAAAGGCGGTGTCCGCCAGCGAGAAAAGTTGTCCACCGTGACAGGTTTTGTGGCCGTTAAGCATCTGTGGGGTGATGGTCATCGTCACCACCGCATAACCTTCGTCCATTTCAATGATGTCGATTCCCAGCGCCTGCGCGCAGGCATCCCGTTCGTACATCGTGCGGGCGTTATGCCAGGCGTTATGACTCATAGCTACTCTCCAGAAGCGCACGCTGGCGCAGCAGTGAACAGGGACGATAACGTTCTTCGCCGTAATGACGTTGCAGGTTCTCCAGTAGCGTCAGCAGACGTTGCCAGCCCAGACGCTCCCCCCAGGCAATCGGACCGCTCGGGTAGTTCACGCCGAGGCGCATGGCGGTATCAATATCCTTCTCGCTGGCCACCCCTTTTTGCAGGGCATCCAGCGCTTCGTTGGCGATCATTGCCAGCGTGCGCCAGATCAGCATTCCCGGATAATCGGCAATTTGTATTACCCGTTTGCCCTGCTGTTGCAGGTACCAGATGGCTTTCAGCGTCGCGGTCTGCGGGTTGCTGGCTGCCGCCGCAATCACCGCCACATCGCGCTCAATACGGTCAACCATCACCACCGGACAGTTAAGACGCAACGCCAGCGCCTGAGCGGTTTCACCCTGCGTTTCCATCAGATGCACACCGTCAATTTCCGTGACACCGTCACTTCTTTTCTCCATGTGCATCGGACGATAACTGTCATCCACAACCTCGGCCCACTGCACGTCGGGTTTATCCCCTTGCCAGTCGTAAACGCCCTTTCCGCTTTTTTTACCGAGTCGCCCCGCCAGTACCAGCTCCTGCTGGACCAGAGAAGGCAGAAAACGGCGCTCCTGCCAGAAGGCATTAAAGACTGAGCAGGTCACGGCGAAGTTAACGTCCTGACCAATCAAGTCAGTGAGTTCCAGCGGCCCCATCGGAAAACCGCCACCTTCGCGCAGTGCGGCGTCAATCACCTCCGGCGCGGCCACCTGTTCTTCCAGTGCACGCCAGGCTTCAGAGTAAAACGGACGCGCAACGCGGTTCACGATGAACCCCGGCGTTGATTGACAGCGAACGGGTTGTTTACCCCAGTTCAGCGCCAGCTCACACAGCGCATCAGCCACTTCCGGAGAGGTCGCCAGCCCGCTGACCACTTCTACCAGCTTCATCACCGGTGCCGGGTTAAAGAAATGCAGCCCCGCCACGCGCTCCGGATGGTGCACGTCGGCCGCAATCGCGGTAACTGAAATAGACGAGGTGTTACTGGTCAGCACCGTCTGTGCCGGGCAGATCGCGGCCAACTGTGCAAACAGCGCCTTTTTCACCTCCAGACGCTCAGAAGCCGCTTCAATCACCAGATCTGCCGCCGAGAGTGCCTCGATATCGGTCACCGGAAGCAGTCTGGCAAGGATCTGGCTGCCGGCATCTGCGGAGAGTTTTCCTCGCGTCACCCGGGAAGCCAGACGCTGGCGAATGCCGTCAATGGCGCGCGAGATCGCATCTGCGGAGATGTCGTAGATCAGAACAGGGTGCCCATGGCTGGCCGCAACTTCGGCAATTCCGGCCCCCATCGTGCCGCTGCCAATCACGGCGACAGTACGTATGTTCAACATCTTATTTCCCCGTAAAGTTCGGCGTGCGCTTTGCCAGGAAGGCGCTGACGCCTTCGCGGTAGTCATCGCTGCGCCCGGCCAGGCGTTGATAGTCGCGCTCGAGATCAAGTTGCGCATCCAGGGTGTTGGTTTCCGCCGCGTTGATGGCCTGCTTGATCAGCCCCAGACCAAACGTCGGCTGTGAGGCAAAATGCAGCGCCATCTGTTGTGCCGTGGCGGAAAGCTGCTCGTCGTCCACCACCTGCCAGATCATCCCCCAGGCCTGCGCTTGTTCGGCGCTGAGTTTGTCCCCCAGCAGCGCCAGCCCCATGGCGCGAGCGCGTCCGGCAACGCGCGGCAGCAACCAGGTGCCACCGCAGTCCGGGACTAACCCGAGCTTACTGAAGGCCATCACAAAGTTGGCGGAACGCGCCGCTATGACCATGTCGCACCCGAGCGCCAGCGTCGCCCCGGCACCAGCGGCCACGCCGTTGACTGCACAAATGACTGGCTTCGGCAGTTTTGCCAGGCGGCGCACCAGCGGGTTGTAAAACGTCTCAACGGACATGCCCAGATCCGGCGCCGGGCCGTTGGGGTCGACATTGCGGTCATTCAGATCCTGACCGGCACAGAAACCGCGTCCTGCCCCAGTGATCAACAGACAGCGGATGGTGTCATCACGCTCTGCCTGTTTCAGGCACTCCGAAAGCTGCTGATGCATCACGTCGTTAAAGCTGTTCAGACGCTCCGGACGGTTCAGCGTAATGGTCATCACGCCCTGCTCTACGTTACTCAGAATAAATTCCACAATTAGCGTCCTTTAAAATCGGGGGTACGTTTCTGTAAGAAGGCGTTGATACCTTCCCGGCGGTCTTCGGTCGCGGAAAGCAGCGTAAAAAGCTGACGTTCCTGTGCCAGCCCTGCCTGCAGTGGTACTTCCTGAGACTGACGCAGCGCCTGTTTCGCGGCCTGCAATGCCAGCGGCGAATGACGCGCCATCAATGCCGCCTGCTTCAGGGCATACTCCAGCGTCAGGGTGGCCGGGAAGACATCGCTGACCAGACCAGCACTCAGCGCCTGTTGTGCGGAGAGACTTTCTCCGGTCAGCACCATTTTGCTGGCGAGGGATTTACCCACGCTGCGAATGAGACGCTGCGTGCCGCCCGCGCCAGGCATAATCCCGAGGGTGATTTCCGGCAGACCGAAACGCGCGTTATCCCCGGCAATCACCACGTCGCAGAGCAGTGCCAGTTCACATCCAGCTCCCAGCGCGAAACCGTTCACGGCGGCGATCAACGGTTTGTTAAATGCATCTATCCGCTTCCACAACTGGGGACGGATATCGTTCAACGTGGCCGGTAAGTCTTTCTCTGCCATTTCATTGAGATCTGCCCCGGCCGCGAAGCAGCGCTCGTTGCCATAAATAACGCAGGCAGAAATGTCGCTATCGCAGGCCGCCGCTTCAAGCTGCTCCGCAATCTGCGTCAGCAGCGCATTATTGAGAGCATTGCGTGCCGCCGGTCGGTTCAGTGTCAACTGCAACACGCGGCCATGGCGGGTGACAATCAGTTCGCTCATGCCATCCCCTTTGCGTCGAAATCGACGATCACGTCAGCGGTTAACGGCAGCGACTGACAGCTCAGCACATACCCGGCGGCCAGCTCGTCCGGCTCCAGGCTGTAGTTGGTCACCATGTCCACTTTGCCGCGCAGCACTTTACATTTACAGGTGGCGCACACGCCGCCTTTACAGGCATACGGCAGATCCGCCCCCTGGCGCAGGGCGGCATCAAGAATACTTTCATCGTCCGCCGTCAGGGTGATTTCACGGTCACGGCCGTCCTGACGAACGGTGACTTTCTGCCCCTCTGCCTGCACGCTAACCGTGCGTTTAGCCGCAGAGCCTGGCGTATTAAAACGTTCCAGATGGATGGCTTTTTCCGGCATCCCCAGCGCTTTTAATGTGCTTTCGGCATCATCCATCATCGCCGACGGACCGCAGATAAACGCTTCGTCGTACTGGCGGAAGTTGATCAGTGTTTTCGCCAGCGCCTGCAGTTTTTCCCCGTCAATACGACCATGGAGAAGATCGCTGTCCAGACGCTCCTGGCTGAAGATGGAAACCAGCTGCAGCCGCTGCGGGTATTTGTCTTTCAGGTCCGCCAGCGCCTGGCGGAACATCATGCTCTGGCTGCTGCGGTTGCCGTAAATCAGGGTGAAATGACTGTTCGGTTCGGTGGCAAGCGTTGCGGATAAAATCGCCAGCATCGGGGTGATCCCGGAGCCTGCGGCAATCGCCAGATAGTGTCCTTCACGTTCCGCCTGCGGCTGGTAGCCAAACTGGCCCTGAGGAACCATCACCTCCAGCGCCATACCCTGTTTAATCTCATCCCGGGCATAGCGGGAAAATCGTCCGCCCTCGATGGCTTTGACCGCCACGCTGATCTCACCCGGTGCGCTACTCCGGCAGATGGAGTAACAGCGGCGCAGTTCATCCCCGCCCAGTTTCGTTTTCAGGGTCAGGTGCTGACCCGGACGGAAGCGGTACGCGTCCTGTAATTCCTGCGGCACCGCGAAGGTGATCGTTACCGCATCACGGGTTTCGGGTTCCACTTTTGCCACTGTTAATGAATGAAACGTTGTCATGGCAGCCTCAAATACATTTGAAATAGTCGAAAGGCTCACGGCAGGTGTTGCAGCGATAGAGCGCTTTGCAGGCCGTTGAACCAAATTCACTGATAAGTGAGGTATCGGTGCTCGCACAGCGCGGACACGTCACCTCTGCGGGCACATGGGCATGGCAGCTGTGGCCGACCGGCGGGCTGATGCCATATTCACGCAGACGCTCGCGGGCATCAGCAGTCATCCAGTCGGTGGTCCAGGCGGGTTCAAGCTGGAGCACAATATGAACCGGCGTAAACCCGTGTGCGGCCATCGTTTCGCGGATAGCACCCAGCAGGTGTTCCGTCGCCGGGCAACCTGAGTAGGTCGGCGTGAAACCAATGACCCAGCCTTCACCTTGCGGTGCGACGCTGCGCACCATGCCCAGATCGGTGATGGTTAACACGGGCACTTCCGGGTCCGGGATCTGACTTAACAGCGACCAGATCTGCGGGATCTCCGCAGGTGCAATCTCAGCAAAACGCTGCATCATGACCTCCGCTATTACCACTGTTGACCCGGGTACACGCGCTGGAGATATTGCATTTCCGCCAGCATCGGGCCCAGATGTTCGGTATGTAACCCTTTCTTGCCCCCGGTGCGATACGCCACTTCGTCGGGTACCTTCAGGTTGGCTTCTGCCAGGCCGGTAAACACTTCGCTTTCCCACGCCTGGCGCAAGGTGCGCGGGTCAATAGCTACGCCGGTGGCAATCAGTTCCAGCTCAACGTCATCGGCGTCAAACAGCTCCGCCGTAAAACGCCACAGGTTGTCGATGGCCTGCTGCATTTTTTGCGCGGAGGTTTCGGTGCCATCGCCCAGACGCACCAGCCAGCCGCGGCTAAAGCGCAGGTGATAGCGCACCTCTTTAATGGCTTTTGCGGCAATGGCAGCAAGCTGACTGTCGCTGCTGTGCGCCAGACGTTCATACAGCGACACATTCCAGGCATCCATCAGGTACTGACGGGCAATCGTGTCGGCGAAGTTGCCGTTCGGCTGCTCCACCAGCAGTAAATTGCGGAACTGACGCTCATCACGCCCAAATGCCAGCGTGTCTTCATCGCCCTGACCTTCCAGCTCCGCGGCATAGGTCAGGAAATTGCGCGCCTGACCCAGCAGGTCGAGACCAATATTGGCCAGCGCGAGGTCGATCTCCAGCTCCGGCGCGTGACCACACCAGGCACCGAGACGCTGCGAAAGCACCAGACCGTTGTCGCCCAGACGCAGGGCATATGCAGTGACTGTTTTCATCCCCAACCTCACATGTGCTCGATGCCATCAGGGATGGTGTAAAACGTCGGGTGGCGGTAGACCTTGCTTTCCGCCGGGTCGAAGAACTCACCGCTCTCTTCCGGTTGCGAAGCGATAATCTCGCTCGCCTTGACCACCCAGATGGAGCACCCTTCGCTGCGGCGGGTGTATGCATCACGCGCATTTTCCAGCGCCATGCGATCGTCGGCGGCATGCAGGCTTCCCACGTGACGGTGGGACAAACCTTGTTTGCTACGTACGAAGACTTCGTACAGCGGCCAGTAGACATTGCTCATCGTGATTCCTCTCAAGCCACTTTGCGGGCATGTTGTTTTTCTGCGTGCGCCAGTGCAGCTTCACGCACCCACGCCCCCTCTTCCCAGGCTTTGCGTTTGGCGGCCAGACGTTCGTGGTTACAGATGCCACGCCCGTTAATCACCTCGTCAAATTCCTGCCAGTCGATCTCGCCGAAACGGTAGTGACCGCTCTCGTCGTCAAAACGCAGGTCGGGATCGGGCACTGTCATGCCCAGCATCTCCACCTGAGGAATGGTGTTGTCGACAAAACGCTGGCGAAGTTCGTCATTACCGAAGCGTTTGATTTTCCAGGCCAGGCTACGGGCGCTGTTCGGCGAGTTGTCATCGTTCGGCCCAAACATCATCAGCGCCGGCCACCAGAAACGGTTGATGGCGTCCTGCAGCATCTGACGCTGAGCGTCACTTCCCTGTGCCAGCGCCATACAGGCTTCAAAGCCCTGACGCTGATGGAAACTCTCTTCTTTACAGATTTTCACCATTGCCCTGGCATACGGCCCGTAAGAGGTACGGCAAAGCGCCACCTGGTTAACGATGGCAGCACCGTCCACCAGCCAGCCGATCACGCCAATGTCGGCCCAACTCAGGGTTGGGTAGTTGAAGATGGAGGAGTATTTCATTTTGCCGTCAAGCATCTTCTGATAGATGTCTTCCCGCGCGCAGCCCAGCGTTTCTGCCGCGCTATAGAGGTACAAACCGTGTCCGGCTTCGTCCTGTACTTTCGCCAGCAGGATCGCTTTACGACGCAACGTCGGTGCGCGGGTGATCCAGTTACCTTCGGGTAGCATGCCGACAATTTCGGAGTGCGCATGCTGACCAATCTGGCGGATCAACGTCTTGCGGTAGGCCTCAGGCATCCAGTCCTGGGGCTCTATCGCCGTCTCCTGCGCTATGCGCTGCTCAAACCGTTGTTCTTGCGTCACGTCATCACCTTTATGATTCGTTAGTTTGCAATCCAAAGCGAAATGTTGAATCACTTTGTTTTTTAAAAGTTACACAAAGGTTAAATATAATCCCAAGAATTGTTTCCTTGTTTTGTGATGTCGCTCGCAAGGCTTTTGCGGCACACCCGACAGCCCAGACGTTTGCGTACTGCACTTCATCAGACTGGATCACAATGTTAACAATTCATTAAAACTCAGCTTGATTTTTATGATTCACGATCAAACTATTAATAGTGATTTTTCGTAACATTTGGAGATAAGCAATGCAGCAGTTAGCCAGCTTCTTGTCCGGTACCTGGCAGTCTGGTCGGGGCCGCGAACGCACTATTCATCACGCCATCAGTGGCGAAGCGCTGTGGAACGTGACCAGCGAAGGGCTGGATATGGCGGCCGCCCGTCGCTATGCCATTGAGCGTGGCGGCGAAGCACTTCACAAAATGACCTTTATCGAACGCGCTGCCATGCTGAAGGCGGTGGCGAAACATCTGCTTAGTCAGAAAGAGACGTTTTATGCCCTGTCTGCCCAGACCGGGGCGACAAAGGCTGATAGTTGGGTGGATATTGAAGGCGGTATCGGTACCCTCTTCACCTATGCCAGTCTGGGCAGCCGCGAACTGCCGGATGACACATTGTGGCCTGAGGATGAGTTGATCCCTCTGTCGAAGGAAGGTGGTTTTGCCGCACGCCATGTCCTGACGTCAAAATCAGGCGTGGCGGTCCATATCAACGCTTTTAACTTCCCGTGCTGGGGCATGCTGGAAAAACTGGCACCCACCTGGCTCGCCGGGATGCCTGCCATCATCAAACCCGCTACCGCCACAGCGCAGGTAACCCAGGCGATGGTGAAATCCATCATTGACAGCGGCCTGGTGCCGGACGGTGCCATCAGTCTGATCTGCGGTGGCGCAGGGGATCTGCTGAATCATCTGGACAGTCAGGACGTGGTGACGTTTACCGGCTCCGCCAGTACCGGTCAAAGCCTGCGTGTGCACCCGAATATTGTGGCGAATTCCATTCCGTTCACCATGGAAGCTGACTCACTGAACTGCTGCGTGCTGGGGGAAGACGTCACCCCGGAACAGCCAGAATTTGCCCTGTTCATTCGGGAAGTCGTCCGTGAAATGACCACCAAAGCCGGACAGAAATGTACGGCCATTCGCCGGATTATCGTCCCGCAAAGCCAGCTCGATGCCGTCAGTCAGGCGCTGGTTACGCGTCTTGAAAAAGTCGTAGTGGGTGACCCGGCGCAGGAAGGGGTGAAAATGGGTGCGCTGGTGAACAGCGAACAACGTGCAGACGTTCAGGAGAAAGTGGATCAGCTGGTTGCCGCAGGCTGTGAGATCCGTCTGGGGGGCAAAGCGGATTTGCAGGCTGCTGGCGCCTTCTTCCCGCCGACCCTGCTGTTCTGTCCGCAGCCGGATGAAACACCGGCGGTCCACGCGACTGAAGCCTTTGGCCCGGTTGCGACGCTGATGCCGTATCGCAATGCAGACCACGCGATGCAGCTTGCCCGCGCAGGCGGTGGAAGCCTGGCCGGGACGCTGGTCACCGCGGATCTGGCAACCGCCCGTCAGTTTATTGCCGGCGCGGCACGCGCTCATGGACGTATTCAGGTCCTCAATGAGGAGTCTTCGAAAGAGTCCACCGGCCACGGTTCTCCGCTTCCTCAACTCGTTCACGGTGGTCCGGGTCGTGCAGGTGGCGGTGAAGAGCTGGGCGGTCTGCGCGCAGTGAAACACTATCTGCAGCGTACCGCTATTCAGGGCAGTCCATCCATGCTGGCTGCGATTGGCAAACAGTGGGTACGCGGTGCTAACGTGCAGGAAGATCGCGTTCATCCGTTCCGTAAATACTTCGAGGAGTTGCAGCCGGGCGACAGCCTGCTGACGCCGCGTCGTACGCTCACAGAAGCAGATATCGTGAATTTTGCCTGCCTGAGCGGCGACCACTTCTACGCGCACATGGACAAGATCGGCGCGGCAGAGTCAATCTTTGGCGAACGCGTGGTCCACGGTTATTTCCTGATTTCCGCCGCAGCGGGGTTGTTCGTTGATGCGGGGGTCGGGCCAGTGATTGCCAACTACGGCATGGAAAACCTGCGCTTTATCGAGCCGGTTAAACCGGGCGATACCATTCAGGTTCGTCTGACCTGCAAACGTAAAACGCTGAAGAAACAACGCACCGCCGAAGAAAAACCGACGGGCGTGGTGGAGTGGGCCGTTGAGATTTTTAACCAGCATCAACAGGCCGTGGCGCTCTACTCCATTCTGACGCTGGTGGCGCGCCAGCAGGGTGACGCCTGACACTTTCCTCTCTCGCACGTTGACCGGGGTGTGATGCCACCCCGGTCTTTTTTTAACCTGGCAAGACTGACAAATAATCTGGCAGATGCAGGCAAACGCTTTTCTCAGGCGCCTGTCAGGATAAGGCTGTCACCACACAATAAACACAACAAGATGAGGTCTACGATGGGAAGCAATTCTTCTTTTTCTGCCCGTAGAACGGCACTGGCTATGGCTGTTGCGCTGTGTTGCGCCTGGCAATCCCCTGTTTTCGCCCACGGCAGTGAGGCGCATATGGTCCCGATGGACAAAACGCTGCAGGACTTTGGCGCAGATGTCCAGTGGGATGATTACGCACAAATGTTCACGATTGCGAAAGACGGTGCCTTTGTGAAGGTCAAACCGGGGGCGAAAACCGCTATCGTCAACGGTAAAACCCTCAAGCTGCAGGTACCGGTGGTGATGAAAGGCAAAAAGGCCTTTATCTCTGACACCTTCATCAACGACGTTTTCCAGTCAGGCCTCGACCAGACCTTCCAGGTTGAAAAACGCCCTCACCCGTTAAACGCGCTAACGGCTGATGAAATCAAACAAGCCGTAGAGATCGTCAAAACCTCTGCGGATTTCAAACCGAATACCCGTTTTACCCAGATAGCCCTTGCTGAGCCAGATAAGACCAAAGTGTGGGACTTTGTGCTTAACGGTACGGCAGTGGATTCTCCCCGCCAGGCGAACGTGGTTATGCTCGACGGGAAGCACGTCATCGAAAGCCGGGTAGATCTGAAGGACAAAAAGATCCTGAGCTGGGAACCGGTAAAAGACGCACACGGTATGGTGCTGCTGGATGACTTCACCGCGGTTCAGCAGATCATCAACGAGAGCACTGAGTTTGCAGAGGTGCTTAAAAAACACGGTATCACCGATACGAAGAAAGTGATTACCACGCCGCTGACCGTTGGCTATTTCGACGGCAAAGACGGCCTGAAGCAGGAAGATCGCCTGCTGAAAGTGGTCAGCTACCTGGACGTCGGTGACGGCAACTATTGGGCACACCCGATTGAGAACCTGGTGGCTGTGGTCGATCTTGAGAAGAAAAAAATTCAGAAAATTGAAGAAGGCGCTGTTATTCCGGTTCCCATGGCTCCGCGTCCGTATGACGGCCGTGACCGTATCGAAACACCGAAAAAGCCCCTCGAGATCGTTGAGCCAGAAGGCAAGAACTACACCATTACCGGCGATATGGTGCACTGGCAGAACTGGGATTTCCACCTGAGCCTGGATTCCCGCGTTGGCCCGATGATTTCGACTGTGACGTACAACGATAACGGCAAAAAGCGCCAGGTTATGTATCAGGGCTCCTTAGGTGGCATGATCGTCCCTTACGGCGACCCGGACGTGGGCTGGTATTTCAAAGCCTATCTGGATTCAGGCGACTATGGCATGGGCACCCTGACCTCTCCGCTGGTGCGGGGTAAAGACGTGCCGTCTAACGCCGTGATGCTCAATGAAACGATCCCGGATTACACCGGTGCACCAATGGAGATCCCGCGCGCAATCGCCATTTTCGAACGCTACGCCGGGCCGGAATACAAACATCAGGAGATGGGACAGCCAAACGTCAGCACCGAGCGTCGTGAACTGGTGGTGCGTTGGGTGAGTACTGTCGGTAACTACGATTACATCTTCGACTGGGTATTCCATGAAAATGGCACCATTGGGATTGATGCCGGTGCGACGGGTATTGAAGCCGTGAAAGGTGTACAGGCGAAAACCATGCATGACGCCACTGCCAAAGACGACACCAAATACGGCACTCTTATCGATCACAACATCGTGGGCACCACTCACCAGCATATCTATAACTTCCGTCTTGATATGGATGTGGATGGCATCAACAACAAACTGGTGGCGATGGATCCGGAAGTGAAACCGAATACCGCAGGTGGCCCGCGCACCAGTACCATGCAGATCAATCAGTACGATATTGATACCGAGCAGCAGGCGGCACAGAAATTCGACCCGGGCACCATTCGCTTGTTGAGCAATACCAGCAAAGAGAACCGCATGGGCAACCCAGTCTCGTACCAGATTATCCCGTACGCGGGCGGTACACACCCGGTAGCGACTGGCGCGAAATTTGCTCCGGACGAGTGGATTTACCACCGACTGAGCTTTATGGATAAACAGCTGTGGGTCACCCGTTATCACCCGGAAGAACTCTACCCGGAAGGCAAATTCCCTAACCGCTCAATCCACGATACGGGCCTGGGACAATACAGCAAAGATAACGAGTCGCTGAACAACCAGGATGATGTCGTCTGGATGACCACCGGGACGACCCACGTCGCCCGCGCGGAAGAGTGGCCGATCATGCCGACGGAATGGGTACATACTCTGCTCAAACCGTGGAACTTCTTCGACGAGACGCCGACGCTTGGCAAGAAGAAAGACGAACAGAAATAATCACCACCCGGGCGTAATGCCCGGTTTTTTTTGCCTTTCATTTTGATGATTCATCCAGCCTGCTTATAGTTAATGATATCTCACCTTCACGCCCCCGGACGGGTAAACAACCTTTATGGAAAAAAGAAAAAATTACACACCCGAACTAGCCACCTGGCCAACACGTCAGGCCATGGTGCGCCACGGCCTGGCAATGAACCTGCCGTGGCTGGCTTTTGTGAACCTGAGCTTTGCGCTGATGATCCTGCTGCGCAACGTTTTGTTCGGAAACATCGATGGCATGACAGGTACCTCAAAACAGCTTTCGCTGATGGTTGATGCGTCAATGTTGGGCGTCATTATCCTTTCATCAACGTTGATTATTATGGCCTGGCGGCGTATCGCAGGTATCAGCGTGGTGCTGTTCACCTGTAGCCTCCTCTGGTCGATGTGTGGCTACTGGATCATAAGCGACGTGCAAATTCCGCACGCATGGCCAATTTTCGTTATTCTGATCCTGGCGGGAATGACCGCGCTCTATTTTCACCCGTCCGGGTTGTTATCTTTTGTGTCCCCTCTCTGGATAGCGCTTCCTGTATCCAGTTTTATACTCAATCAAGGAATTAACATTCGCTTCGCAGTGCTCTGGGCTGTCTTTACGCTGATCCTCATCTGCGGACGTTTTATCCTCCTGAGCTGGTTTGAAGAAGCCTGGCGACGTAACCAACAGAATCAGCGACTCATTCTGCGGCTGGACGCGCTGGCGCATCTGGATGCGTTAACCCAGACGGCAAACCGCCGGGCGATGGAGACCGTGCTGGAAAACGCGGTTGATCAGAAAAAAGCCTTCTCACTGATTATGCTGGATGTCGATTATTTCAAACTCTACAACGACACTTATGGCCACCAGGCGGGTGACGACTGTCTGGCGCAGGTGGCACAGGTGCTGAAAAAGTCAGTGCGTACACCTCACGACGTTGTTTCTCGCTACGGTGGTGAAGAGTTTGTGGTGATCCTGTTTGACTGCCCTGAGAACATGGCAGAACAAGTTGCTTTACGCATTCAGGAAGAGCTGCATTCCGCCGCGATACCGCACAGTGGCTCGAAGATTAGCGGGGTTGTCACCGCCAGTATGGGGATTGCGGGGATGGAAGATGGTCTGGCTGGCCCTGAGATCATCGCCCGGGCTGATGCAGCGTTGTATCGGGCGAAAGAGGCCGGGCGGGATCGATGGTCGCGATAATAAAGCCGGGTGAGGCGTAGCCGCCACCCGGCTTGTTTTTTAATACCGCACACACACCGACTTCGTTTCGCACCAACCGTCCAGCCACTCCGGGCCAAAGTCACGTCCGGTGCCGGACTGTTTCATCCCGCCAAACGGCAGGTTGGCGTCGATCAGGGTATGGCTGTTTACCCAGACAGTGCCTGCCTGCAGCCTGTCGGTATATTCCAGCGCCTTGCTGATATTCTGCGTCCAGACGCTGGCCGTCAGGCCATACTCAGTGTCGTTTGCCAGCTGTAGGGCTTCTTCTCCATCGGCCACTCGCACCAGGTTGACCACCGGGCCAAAGACCTCTTCACGGGTGAGCCGCAGCGCGGCATCCGGGTTCACCACCAGCGTTGGTGAAACATAATAGCCTTTACCTTCCGGGCCACGGTTACCGGTGATCAGTTCCGCATGACGGGACTTCGCTTCATCGAGGAAAGTCTGCACTTTGTCGCAATGCGCACGCGAAACCAGCGGGTTAATAAAGGCTTCCGGCGACATGCCCGGCCCGACGCTCAGTGATTTCACCGCCTGTTCAAACCCGCTGACCAGCGTGTCAAACAGCGGTGCTTCAATATAGATGCGGGAGCTCGCCGCACAGACCTGTCCCTGGTTCAGGAAGCTGCCAGTCATCAGGCCTTCGATCACCCATGCAGGGTCGGCATCTTTCAGCACGATGGCCGGGTTTTTCCCGCCCAGTTCCAGGGTCACCCCGGTTAACGTGTCCGCCGCTGTGCGGGCAATTTGCTTACCCGTTGCCGTTGAACCGGTAAAACTCACTTTCGCAATGTGCGGATGCGAGGTCAACGCTGCGCCACACACCGCACCGCTCCCGGTAACCACGTTGAACACCCCATCCGGGATGCCCGCTTCGCTGGCCAGTTCCGCCACGCGCAGCATGGTCAGCGGCGTGGTTTCTGACGGTTTAATCACAATGGAACAGCCCGCTGCCAGCGCAGGCATCACTTTCCACATCCCGATCATCAGCGGGAAGTTCCACGGTACAATTCCGGCTACCACGCCAACGGGCTCTTTGCGCGTCCAGGCCTGATAGCGTGCCCCCTGTGGCAATGGGATGGAGAGGTCCAGCGTTTTGCCCGCGATTTTGGTGGTCAACCCTGCGGTATAGCGCATCCAGTTCAGGGTGCAGCCAACTTCAAAAGCGCGGGAAATGTTAATGGATTTGCCCTGCTCCAGCGTTTCAAGCTGAGCCAACTCCTCACTGTGTTGCTCAACCAGATCGGCAAAATGGAGCAGGATCCGCTCGCGTTCCGCCGGTAATTTTCCGGCCCAACTGCGGGCAACAAACGCACGCCAACCGGACATCACAGCCCGGTCAACATCGTCAACGCTGGCATCGGCAGTCGAGGCAATCACCTCGCCCGTAGCCGGGTTGTAGACATTCAGCCGCTTTTCACTGTCTGACGCGGCCTGACGCCCTTCAATCCACAGGCCATGATGTCGGTCTAAAAACTGCTGCACAGCAGGTTGGATTGCCACCAGTGATTCAGACATAGGGTACTCCTTCGTTATTATTCGTCGGGTGTTAATCCAGTCTAAGAGGGGTTTCGCATTCTCGCTTTTGTCTGTGTGACATTCGCTTTGCCACCTGTGACAGGCTCCGCAAATCGTGATAATTCCGCCTTATATTGCTGTTCCCGGTGAGTGTTCTTTCCTATAGTCAGCCTCATAGCTCTGACAAAATGCAACACAAATGCAACAATGCGAAAACGTTGACGGCGCAGTGAGAGAAACGATGGCGTGTGCAAGTGAGCAGGAACAGTATCAGCAGTGGCTGGCGCAAATTAACCAGGTTTGCGGACGCTTTAACGCGCGTCCTCTGGAGGGAAAATTCTTCGGGGAACTGGAAACCAGCTACGCACGCAGCCTGAAGCTCAGTACCGTTACCGCAGGCGGCGTTAACCTGTTCCGCTCACGCCTGGAGATCACACAGAGTAATGATGCCTGGTTCTATACCGTGTTCCAGCTTGAAGGCAGCGCGGAAATTGAACAGGATGACCGGCGCTCTGTGCTAAAAACCGGTGATATCACGCTGCTTGACGCATCACGTCCCTGCTCAATCAACTGGCAGGAAAAATCCCGCCAGATTTCACTTCTGGTACCCCGTCAGATTATTGAACAGCAGTGTCGGTTTCAGGAGATCAGCTGCGCGCTCCCACTTTCCCGTTCGTTGCCAACAGTACAGCTGAGTCATCGTCTGTTGATGGAAAGTATGAACAATGCTGATCTGAGTGACAGGGAAAGTGAAGCAGCACTCGAAGCGATGGTCTGCCTGTTGCGCCCCGCTTTTCAGCAGCGAGAGTTAATTCAGCCGCGTAAGGAACGTCAGTTCCAGCATGTGGTGGCGCTGATTGACGAGCATATTCAATCTGAATCTCTGCGCCCGGAATGGATTGCCGCCGAAAGCGGTATGTCCGTGCGCAGCCTCTACCGCATGTTTGCCGAGAAAGGACTGGTGGTGGCACAGTACATTAAAAACCGTCGTCTGGATCTGTGCGCACAGGTGCTACGCTCTACCAGTGATGACGAAAAGCTGGCGGGGATTGGCTACAGCTGGGGATTTACCGACCATAGCCATTTTTCCACGGCGTTTAAGCAGCGTTTTGGCGTCTCGCCAGGTGAATACCGCAAGCGCTACCGCTAACTATTTTTTCAGCCATTTTCCGTTAATGCCCTTCACATACTCGCCGGGTTGAGCACGGGCAACCAGTTTTTGTCCCGCCATTTTCGCCACTTCATCGACCGGTAAATTATTGCTGTCAGCCAGCTTCTGGTAGTTTTCCGTGCGCGCGGCATTGATACGGTTAACCAGCGCCAGCGTTTCCGCATCCTGTTGGATCGGGGCAAGATACCCGCTCAGGGTTTCCCCTACACGCCCCTGCGCCCGGGCATCATTTAAGGTGAGCGCAGCCGCCTGCACGTTCATCCCCAGTGCCAGTAAAATCAGAGCTAATCGTTTCATGGCGTCCTCAGAACAGATCGCTGCGCGATTTCAGCAGAGTTTCAACGTCTTTATCGACCTTAATGTGGATCTCATGTTCGATTTTGACATTCATATTGATGGTAATCGGCTCTTTCGGTGCCGCGACTTCAATGCGCGGCGTACAGCCACTCAGTAGCGCGGCAACGGCAACGGTGAGTACACCAGCCATCTTTTTCATTGTTGTTCCTCACTTTCCTTGCCAGTCGAACTGCGGGGACCGGGTATCGCCGCGTGCTGCTCAAACCAGGTTTGCAGGTTGTCTCCAAAACGCAGGCTGCGCCAGAGGGTAAAGAGATTCTCGTCATGGGTATAGTTCAGGTTGACGGTGCTGCTTTTGCCATCGACACGGCTGGTCCCCTTGATGGTGGCCTGCATGGTTAATTGCCCCAGGTTATCTAAATTGATTCTCGTCCACGAACGCGAAATTTCCATATAGCGGAGCCAGTTAATCGCGGCACCCGCGACCATATTATCGTTCACAATGGCATCAGCAGTATCTTTGTCGATACGCAGCGTCATGGGCCCTGGGTTGCTGAGCCAGCCATCTTTGATGATCCATTTTTCATTGTCCAGCCAGAACGGTAGCGCCCCGCTTACCGGGCCTGACATGGCAAACTGTTTCGGATTGACGGCGCTAATCAGTTCGCTGGAAGAGATATTGTCTACGCGCAGCAAGGCCGGATCGTGTTGCGGCATCCTCAGTTGCTGCATGGTGATTTTCCCGCCGAGGGTTTCCACCTTCACGTTGGTGAGCAGGAGTGGGTTTTCCTCGGTCCAGGGGTAGTCCCCCTGGAGATCCGCCGTGATATTTCGTGCGGTGACCAGGTTTTCCACTTCATCTATGCGCAACGTTACCGGACCGCGCGTGCCCAGGGACCAGGTCCCTTCGCTGAAACGAAATGGCAGCACAAAATCGACGCCATTGATCTGGTTATCCGGCATCCAGACACTACCAGACTTCAGCACGCCGTGCCCACCGGCTTCAAAACCCTGATCGGCCGCCGCTGAGAAAGCGACCTGCGCATAGAGTTCCCCGTCACGCAGCGTCATTTTCCAGTCTGGCGGGATCAGCGGCTGAAATACGGTAAGCGACTGTTTTGGCCACCAGGCCTGCCCGCGAAGACGCTGACCATCCCACCGACCATTCACCTGTACCGGGCCAATTTTGTCTGCATGGAGGTCGCCCTTGAACTGGAAAATCGTTGGGTCTGTCCCGTCGACGCTAAAGGTCAGTACCGACGGCGGTAACGCGCTTCCGCCGGAGAAACGGGTTTGCCCTGCGTTGAGCGACAGCGCGCCGCTGAAGGAAGGTTTATCGGGGTCACGGTACCAGCGCACCGGATTATCCAATACCAGACGCGGTTTGCTGACCTCCATGGTGCCGTACTGGAGTTTGTCAAAACCGGTAGAGAGCGCCGTCAGCTCAATGAGTTTGTCACGCCATTCGCCTTTCCCGGCGACATCCCAGCGCGCATTCATCGGCGTAAAACCCCCTTTCCCCCAGTAGCGCCACTGCCACAGACCGTTATCGGGTAAAAAGTCGTTAGCCTGACCATCCAGGTGAAGTTCGAAATCACCCATCTCGTTTTCATGCGCCCGCAGGATGGCCTGTAAACGTCCATCGACACCTTTTGGCGTGAGCTTGACGCCTGCCAGTGGCCAGCGGATTTCGTCGATATCCAGCGAATCAATAATGCGACCGCGCGAGCGCAGTAACGCTCCCGGCTCAAAGGCGAGTTGAGGATCGTTCAAACCGCCGGTTAGTCTGGCCGGGAGTTTGGCGTAAAGCACCAGGTCGTCCTGTTTGGCCTCCCCGCTCAGATGAAGCGGCATGTCGCTGTTTTCCAGGCTGAGCCTGCCCGGTCCAAGATTTAGCACGGCGTTACCCTTCCCGGCATCACCGTGAGTCAGGACATTGAGGCGTCCGGTAAAGGTGGCGTTCTCCAGCCCCTGCTGCCAGTTATCCACACGAAGACCGACGCGACCACTCATCGGCATACCGGAAAGGTTCCAGTTCCAGCGTCCGTCACTGATGTTCAGCTGTTGTGCCGTGATTTGCCAGGGTAAATCAAGTAGCGGATCGGGGTTATCACGCGCCATTACCAGCAATTGCCCCTGATTTTCCTCCCAGTCCAGATCGGCATCGACCAGCGAGGTAAGCTGTGGCACGTTAAAGGTCGCGACCGCGTGGCCTTTCACTGGCACGCCATCGGGAACCAGCGGCAGAGTGAACTCGCCCACCAGTTTTATGGGTTGAGGCTGATCGGGAAGCTGCACATCGAACTGGCTGACTGAAAGCATCTGTCCACGTAGTTTCCCCTTAATACTGACCTGCTCGCCTTTATAGGTTATCTCCTGGATGGCTGGCGTCAGCGAGGCATGAAGCTCGCCTTGCCATTGTTGCCAGGGCGAGAGCGTCAGACGATGAACGGTGATCCAGGTCTTTGGCAAAACCGCCTGCCACTGGGCCAGCGTTTTGGGGGCAACCGTTGATGGCGCAGACTGAGGAATTTTGTTGAAACACACGGAATTAAGCTCAAGCGCACCGATATCCAGTTTCCAGCGGCTTGGACGTGACAGCGTCACGTTATCGACCCGGGCGATCTCACAGTCTTCAACCAGATAGCGAACATCGGGAATGACCAGCGCGTGGCGGGTGATTTTGGGGCTTTGTTCAAAAGCGATACGTGTCCCGACAGGCAGCCAGATACCGGCAAGTGTCGGAACCCACTGGGCGAGCGTCATCAGCAGCGTCAGCGGCAAGAGAATGAATAGCAGTAAAAGCGCAATTGCGGCTTTGTATTTACCCTTCATGGGCAGTTAATATCCTGATTTAGCGAAAGAATTAAGCCGACATTGCCGATCATTGTCGCATGTTTCGCGCTTGAGTTGAAGTTAACGACAATTTAAGGATAGATGCTCTAGCGTTATGCTGTAGAATTTTTATTATGCGTAATCTAAAGAAGCTATTTGATATTCAACAGGTTATGCATAAATTCAGGTGTAAACAGGAAGTTGCGAAGCTAATATCTGTTCCGGGGCATCGCCAGCAGGTAAAGCATGGCAAAAACTAAGGATCCCCAATACACCAGGTCATATCGCCAGGGGTCAAAATCAATATGTAAAAAACCATTCACAAAATCATGACCGTTAGCAAAAATGTTAATCTGAATGGCTGCAATTGCTATCACGAACAATGAGTATGCAATGAAGAGGGGGTATTTGCGTAACTTATTCACCTTTAACTTGCCCAGGTACAATAAGAAGAAAATCGCAATAGATACTGCAAAGTAGTAAATTGCGGGCCAAATGGGAGGGGTCAATGACAATTCAAACTGTTGCGACATAATCAATTCTCTTTAGCAATCTGGTACATCTGCCAACCCGTAACGCTTCCACTGGTCAAGTCCAGAGCCATTGCGGTTTTTGAGGCCTCTTGCCAGCCTCTAATATAATCGGATTCGATGTTACGAAACAGACTCCATGATTTCTCTCTGGGCGTCAGAACTCGCCTACCCGCACCGTATGCCGATAATGAAATATCAACGACACCATAGGCCATATCAGCTTCATTATTTCCGTATCCAAGCTTTGCAGCCGCATAACGATACGCATCTCTTAGAGTCCCTGATCGATCTTCACGATAAATAAGCTGCCATCACATTTTCATGCCTTGTTAAACCGTTTACACAAACACAATCACTTTTGGTGACTTAAGCTCCGATCATCGCCCCCTACGTTAGGACTAACAGGCATACCCAAGGTAAAACGCCCACTTAATGAAGTGTTGAATATGAATATCATGGAGTTAGGGTGTGTGTATGTTCTAGAATAATTGATAGAACTTATTGAATTAAATAATATTTTATAAATTGTAAGATAATTTTAATCATGCTAACGTGAATGCAAAATCACTGGAGAAAGTCTTATGAAACTCGCGGTATATAGCACAAAGCAGTACGACAAAAAGTATCTGCAACATGTTAACGAGGCTTACGGGTTTGAGCTTGAATTTTTCGACTTTCTGCTGTCCGAAAAAACCGCTAAAACGGCGCACGGCTGTGAAGGCGTCTGCATTTTTGTAAATGATGACGGTAGTCGTCCGGTGCTGGAAGAGTTGAAAAAACAGGGTGTGAAATACATCGCCCTGCGCTGCGCGGGCTTCAACAATGTGGATCTCGACGCGGCGAAAGAGTTAGGGCTGAAGGTGGTACGCGTCCCCGCTTACTCTCCGGAAGCGGTCGCAGAGCATGCTATTGGCATGATGATGTCCCTGAACCGTCGTATTCATCGCGCTTATCAGCGTACCCGTGATGCCAACTTCTCGCTAGAAGGGCTGACTGGCTTTACCATGTATGGCAAAACCGCTGGCGTGATCGGAACAGGTAAAATTGGCGTGGCTGCCCTGCGTATTCTGAAAGGTTTTGGCATGCGTCTGCTGGCGTTTGATCCCTACCCAAGCGCTGCTGCGCTGGAACTGGGCGTCGAATATGTTGACCTGTCGACCCTGTTATCACAGTCTGACGTGATCTCCCTGCACTGCCCGCTGACACCGGAAAACTACCACCTGCTCAACCAGGCGGCATTTGACCAGATGAAAGATGGCGTGATGATCATCAACACCAGCCGCGGCGGGTTGATTGACTCTCAGGCCGCCATCGAAGCGCTAAAAACGCAGAAAATTGGTGCGCTGGGGATGGACGTGTATGAAAACGAACGCGATCTGTTCTTTGAAGACAAGTCTAATGATGTGATTCAGGACGACGTCTTCCGTCGCCTTTCCGCATGCCATAACGTTCTGTTCACTGGACACCAGGCGTTTCTGACTGCCGAAGCGTTGATCAGCATTTCGGAAACCACGCTGGGGAATTTGCAGCAGCTGGAAGAGGGTGAAGACTGCCCTAACGCGATAGTGTAAACCACCTGTGCCGGGTGGGCGACGCCCTGCCCGGCCAAAAACCTACACGCTGTCTGGTGCGCGGTCAGTTTCCCATGACCGATGAGCAAAGCGCCACCAGAGCAGGACGGCCATCAGTGCAATCGCGCTCAGTACGCTGAATGCCGTCGCAAAAGAGTAATGACCGGCAATCATGCCAGTTAACGCTGGACTCATGGATGCCCCAATCCCCTGCATCAGCATCACCACACTCTGTCCGGCATTGACGTGACCACTCCCGCGCAACAGCACCACAATAAACGACGGTACCGCGACACCCAGGATCCCGGCTGCCAGTCCGTCGAGAATTTGTACCGGGATCATCATTAACGGCGCATCGGTGGATGCCGCCAGCGCCGCGCGTACTGGCATAACCAGCAGCGCCAGCATAATTAAGCGCCAGTAACCGTAGCGCTCTGTTCGGTGTGCAACCCAGATGGCGACGGGAATCATCACGGCCTGAGAGATGATGACGGTGCCAGCCGCGAACAAACCGGGATTGATTGAGGCAGGTGCTGCGGCAACCCTCATACTCAGCATTGGCAGCAGTGCCGCGTTCGCCAGATGGAACAGCAGAAGCGTCAGCCCGGTAACAAAAAGCGCTCGCTTTTTAAGCAACACTGCAAAACCGGGAACCGGTTGCTTCACTGAAGATGACAACCCCCGCGCGGCTTTGTTATCAATATCCTTATTGCGAATGACAAACAGCGCGCAGAGTGTGAGCAGCGTCGTGCAGGTCATCAGCAGGAAAATCCCGCCGACGCCCCAGTACCAGGCGATACCGCCAGCTATCAGGGCAGTCATAAAGTTACCCGCATGATTAAATGCCTCATTTTTGCCCATCTGCGCACTGAACCCGCTCTGGCCGGTCAGCCCAAGCGTTATCCCGGCGATCAGCGGCCCCACAAACGCCGCACAGATACCGCTGACAATTTGCGAAACGGCAACAACGCCGCTCTGCTGGCTAAACCAGAGCAGGAGCGTACTGAGGGTGATGAGCAGGCACACCAGCGCCAGCACAGACCGTTTACTGCGCGAGGTATCGGTGATGAATCCCGCCGGCAACGTGGCCAGTAAACCCGCCAGTCCTCCGGCCGTCATCAATATGCCGATATCATCGGGGGTCCAGTGGCGTTCGGTCAGAAAAATACCGAGAAAAGGGCCGAGTCCATCGCGGACATCTGCAATAAAAAAACTTGTCAGGCATAGCGCCCGCAGTGAACGAAGAGACATACTGCTTTCCTTTGCATGGTACATGCCTGTTAAAAACTCAATGGAGTATACCGGGTATCGGTGAAAATGAGATGACATCAAAAAAATCTTTTCCCCGAACTTAAACAATTCATAACGAACGTTGTTTTTTCGCTTTACTCATTATCAAGCCTTATTATACTGGCGATAAATTTACACAGGAGTCCTTCGTTGGAAAGTCACTTTATATATGATACGAAGGTAAGCTAGCGCGAATTCCCGCTGCTTGCCTGAACGGTGGGCAGCAATCTCTTCAACGCGATTGCATCCCGGCACATTAAGAACCGCTATAAATGTGGGTAATCGCTATGTTCATGTTTACACATTCACTCTTCCCGCCACCATCGCTCTGAAAATACGTAGTATTTAAATGACGTCATATTGTGCTTTAGCACTGACGTTTAGTATTTAATAACGTAAACAGGCGACAGGCTGATGTTCCCTTATATCTCACATCTGCTCGCAGCAATGCTGCTGGGCGCAATTATTGGCGCAGAAAGACAATGGCGCCAGCGTATGGCCGGGCTTCGTACCAATGCACTGGTTGCTACAGGCGCGGCAGTGTTTATTTTAAGTTCCGTATCGACGTCACCCGATAGCCCCGGGCGCATCGCGGCTCAGATCGTCTCCGGGATTGGATTTCTCGGCGCGGGTGTCATTATGCGTGAAGGGATGAATATTCGGGGTCTGAATACCGCTGCAACGCTGTGGTGCTCTGCCGGCATTGGGGTGCTATGTGGATTAGGTCAATTCTGGAATGCCGCGATGGCAAGTTTAATTATCCTTTGCGCTAACATATTGCTTCGCGAAGCCGCACAGCGGATTAATCAACTCCCCGCGCTCCATGAAGGTGAAAAATGCTATGTTCTGAAAGTGACCTGCAATGATGAGCATGAAGATGCAGTACGGCAGAATGTAGTCACCATGGCACAAGAGTTAACATTAAGTCTGAAGGCCATTTATTCAACGGCTGCGAAAACAGAAGGAACAACTGAAATTCGGGCTGAAGTAATTACTCGGGAGGAATACCGGAAATTACTCGATTTGATTATGGGTAATATGGGTGGGAATAAAATTATCGCTTCCGTAAGCTGTCATGCAATATAAAACAAACCGGGCATCGCGCCCGGTTATCATTTCACTTACTGGCTCAGACATCCAGACTGCGATGTTTGAGCATCGGCTCAATCTTTGGATCATGCCCACGCCAGTTACGATACAGTTCAGCTAAATCCGTACTATTCCCACGAGATAAAATCGCATCACGGAATTTTTGCCCGTTTTCACGGGTTAAACTGATCTCCTCAGAGGACATAATCAGTATGTCGGAAGATCTCTAAAAGTGAATGGTTCGTTTTGCAGTGACATATCGGTTTTCATCCAGCACCAGAAAATCAAATGACGATTGACAGCCCATGGAAATAATAACCCTGCGAGATATATCTCCCGCAGGGTAAGTTTTTATGGTGTAACGATATTGAACCAGAAATCAAATTTATCCATATACCCGAGCATAGCGTCGAGTTTCGCACCATCACCAGAAATTTTCACATCTCCGCTGTCCTGGGCTTGCTTGAGCGTAACCTCTTTCAGGATAATTTTGTTAAGCGTGTCGCGGTTGAGGGTAATGGTGGCGTCTGCATCTTTAGCTTCGGCGTTTGCGGTGTGGTTCAGCACCCCGTTCTCCAGCTCAAGCTTGTACTTGCCACCGTCGCTGCCCAGATCGATGTTAAACACCGATTTAGCATCGCCTGCTTTTTGACCGTTGATATGTACAGCAAGATAGTCAAAGAACATCTCTGGCGTCATCGCGCGAACAGTATCCGGACTGGCGGTATTAGGTGTCGGCCCTTTTACCACACCATTACGCAACTCTTGCGCGCCAGTCAGGTAGAAGTTACGCCACGGGCCAGATTCAGCCTGATACCCAAGCTGTTCCAGCGCATCGGCTTCCAGATTTCGCGCGGTCTGGTTGTTCGGGTCAGCAAAGACCACTTTGCTCACCACCTGAGCTACCCAGCGATAATTCCCCTGATCGAAATCGGTTTTTGCCTTGCTCAGGATTGCATCCGCACCGCCCATATACTCAACAAATTTCTTCGCGCTTTCTTCTGGAGGCAGTTCATCCAGCGTTGCCGGGTTGCCGTCAAACCAGCCCAAATAAAGCACATAAGTGGCTTTAACGTCGTGGCTCACAGAACCGTAGTAGCCACGGTTAGCCCATGTATGCGCCAGTGAGTCTGGGAGCTTGAAGTTAGCGGCGATTTCGTCACGCGTCAGCCCTTCGTTCGCCATACGTAGCGTCTGGTCGTTGATATAACGATAGAGGTCACGCTGGCTTTTCAGCAGTTTGACTACGTTTTCATTGCCCCAGGTCGGCCAGTGGTGCTGTGCCATGATAATTTCAGCTTTATCACCCCAGCGCACAATCGCCTGGTTGATATATTTCGACCACGGCAGCGGCTCGCGGATTTTCGCACCACGCAGCGAATAGGTGTTGTGCAGAGTGTGAGTCACATCCTCAGCTGATTCGATGAGTTTTTTCTCTTCGATATACCAAAGCATTTCTGAGGGTGCTTCAGACCCCGGGGCGAGCATAAAGTCGTAGGTCAGGCCGTCTATAATTTCTTTCTGGCCATCTTTCTCAATGATATTGGTTGGAGTAATCAGCGTTACCGTTCCAGCGGAGGTAGTTGTACCAAGTCCCGCGCCTACCTGTCCTTTAGCATCTGGTTTCAGCAGGTTGCCATACATATAGCTGGCGCGGCGGCTCATTACGTTACCCGCCATGATATTCTCGGCAACGGCCGCTTCCATAAATCCAGCCGGAGCGTAGACTTTCACTTTACCGGATTTAACATCAGCTTCATCCACCACGCCACGTACGCCGCCGTAATGGTCAACATGGCTGTGGGTATAAATGATTGCTACGACAGGTTTCTTGCCACGATTTTTGAAATAAAGATCCATACCGACTTTCGCCGTTTCTGCCGAAACCAGCGGGTCAACAACGGTAATACCTTCTTTACCTTCGATGATGGTCATATTCGACAGGTCAAGATTTCGGATCTGATAAACACCTTCGGTGACTTCAAAAAGACCGCTAATATTAATCAACTGTGATTGACGCCACAAACTGGGGTTGACTGTATCGGGGGCTTTATCACCCTCTTTAATAAAAGAATATTGTTGCGGGTTCCAAATTACGTTTCCTTGTTCCCCCTTGATGACTTCTTGTGGAAGTGGGGCGATAAATCCTTTGTGAGCATTGGTGAAATCAGTGTTATCGGAGAAAGGAAGTTGATTATATAAGGCATTGTTAGCTTGTTGCGTAGGTGCTGTTGCGTCTTTCGATGCCTCAGCAGCCAAAAGAGGCATACTAACTGAGCCCAGAATACCTGCTAAGGCAAGGCTCCTCACTATCATGTTGAATTTCATCAAAACCTCTCGACGGTCTACTGTGTACGTTGGATTTGTAAAAAATAATTTAATGAATGAAGTCATGAATAAATATAATCCGTGTAACATAATTAGCAAGTTTGATTTGCACAGAAAAAAATTGATTTTCTGTTGACATGAACTACGCGCAATCATTAAGCCACTCAACTATTCGCAAGCAACTGTCATTACTTGATATACGTTCGGAAAAAACTGCGTAATACTCATGAAAGACATACTTTAAAGTGTCACCTTCAACTATAACCACTAATTTAAAAAATGTTTTTTAATAATTGATATTGTGATTACAAACACATATTTAAAACCAATAAGAAATATCGAGAGGATGGAATACAACAATTGCTGCATGAAGGCGCACGGTGTCGACACCGACGACCTTGCCATTCTGTTTAGCATTACGCCCGCCAATCATGACGGTATCAATGTTGCTGCGTTCCGTGGCATATACCACCGTGCCGAAGGTGTTTCCGTTCGGATATCCTCCTGCAAATTTCGCAGAATTTAAGGATTCATTTTGGGGAGGAATTTTGGAGGATTTTTTTGGGAAAAAAATCAGACAAGAAACCGGGCATCGCGCCCGGTTCTGTTCTTGCACTACAAAAGACCTTAAGCGCTCAATCCACGGTTCTTCAGCATCGGCTCAATCTTTGGATCGTGCCCACGCCAGTTACGATACAGTTCAGCTAAATCCGTACTATTCCCACGCGACAAAATCGCATCACGGAATTTTTGCCCGTTTTCACGGGTTAAACCGCCCTGCTCGACAAACCACTGATAGCCATCGTCCGCCAGCATTTGCGTCCAGAGGTAGGCGTAATATCCGGCTGCGTAACCGCCGCCAAAGATATGAGCAAAGTAGCTGCTGCGATAACGCGGCGGTACGGCGGGCAGATCCAGCCCCTCTTTTTTCAACGCGGCGGCTTCAAACGCATCAACGCTCTCAGCAGGCTCGCGAATACTATGCCAGTTCATGTCCAGCAGCGCGGCACTGAGCGTCTCCGTCATGTCATAGCCTTTGTTAAATTGGGTCGCACTCAGCATGCTCCTCCGTAGCACCTCCGGCATCGGTTCACCGGTTTCAAAATGACGGGCGTAATGGGCAAATACCTGAGGATGGCTGGCCCAGTGTTCGTTTATTTGCGACGGAAACTCAACGAAATCACGTGGTGTATTGGTACCCGCGAGTGTGGCGTAGCGCTGGCTGGCAAACAGCCCGTGTAGCGTATGACCGAACTCGTGGAACAGAGTAATCACGTCATCCCAGGAGAGTAGCGCCGGGCGTCCATTACCCGGTTTCTGATAGTTACAGACATTGTAGATAACCGGACGGGTGGCAAATTCATAGGATTGCATGACGAAACTGTCCATCCACGCCCCGCCATGCTTGGAGTCACGGGCAAAGAAATCACCGTAGAACAGCGCCATACCAACACCCGTGTGGTCGAAAATTTCCCACACGCGAACGTCCGGGTGATAAACCGGGATATCGAAGCGCTCTACAAAACGGATGCCAAACAGCTGGCTGGCCGTCCAGAATACGCCATCGTGCAGGACGTTATTGAGCGCAAAATACGGCCTGATTTGCGACTCATCTAGAGCATATTTTGCCTGACGTACGCGCTCCGCATAAAAGGCCCAGTCCCAGGGCTGTACGGTGAAACCACCCTGCTCGTCGTCAATGACTTTCTGAATATCGGCCTGCTCGCGTTCCGCGCGGGTACGTGCGGCAGGCACAATACCACGCATAAAGGCCAGCGCGGCGTCAGGCGTTTTCGCCATCTGGTCGGCAATGCTCCAGCTGGCGTAATCCTCAAAGCCCAGCAAGCGAGCTTGTCGCGCACGCAACGCGGTAAGACGAAGGATCAGCGCACGCGTATCGTTCTCATCCCCTTTCTGGGTACGTGTCCAGCCTGCGTTAAACAGATTTTCGCGCGTCTGACGATTGCGTAGCACCGAAAGCGCGGGTTGCTGGGTGGTGTTCAGGAGCGGGATCAACCAGCGGTCGTTGAGATCTCTCTCGGAGGCAGCCTGTGCGGCATCTGCGATCTCGTCAGCGCTAAGACCATCAAGCTGGTGCGCATAATCCACCACCAGCCCGCCCGCTTTATCAGCAGCCAGCAGACGCTGATTAAACTGGCTGGTCAAGGTAGCCGCCTCGGTATTCAGTGCCTTCAGCTCGGTTTTTTCTGTCTCATTCAGACGTGCGCCGGCCAGGATAAACCGCTGATATGTCTCCTCAACCAACCGACGGGATTCAGCGTCCAGCGCGGCACGGTCCTGCCAGACGCTTTCCACACGGGCGAAAAGCGTGTCGTTTAGCCAGATATCGTTCGCCAGCGCGGCAAGTTCGGTGGAGAACTGCTCTTCCAGTTCCTGCAGGTACGCATTAGTGTGCGCGGAGGTCATGGCGAAGAAAACACTGTTGACGCGTGTCAGCATGGCGCCGCTTTTCTCCAGCGCCAGTACGGTGTTGGTGAAGTCTGGCGCAGTGGTCTGGGAGACAATGGCGTCAATATCCGCCCGCTTCTGGCGAAGCGCTTCATCGAAAGCCGGGCGATAGTGGCTATCGTTGATTTCATCAAAACGGGGGGCCTGGTAAGGTAAAAGGCTAATTTCAAAAAAGGGATTCGTGGCCGTCATCTTTTGCTCCTGAGTACGGGTCTTCTCCCAGATTAGGCCAGGCCGCCATCCCCTGCAATGCTGTCATACAAATGTTGCCTTAACGCACCCTCTGCGGCCGTGCTATGTTAGTACAACACAAAAAGCGTTGAGGAACAGTGAGATGATTATTTTAGTTACCGGGGCGACAGCGGGTTTTGGTGAAAGCATCACGCGTCGCTTCGTCGCCAACGGGCACAAGGTGATTGCAACGGGTCGTCGTCAGGAGCGCCTGCAGGAACTGAAAGACGAACTGGGTGACAGCATCCTGACCGCGCAACTGGATGTGCGTAACCGCGCAGCCATTGAAGAGATGATTGCTAACCTGCCTGCCGAATGGCGCGCCATTGATGTGCTGGTCAACAATGCCGGTCTGGCGCTGGGCATGGAGCCTGCCCATAAAGCCAGTGTTGAAGACTGGGAAAACATGATCGACACCAACAACAAAGGGCTGGTCTATATGACCCGCGCGGTGTTGCCGGGAATGGTGGAACGCAATCGCGGCCACATCATCAATATCGGTTCCACCGCCGGAAGCTGGCCATATGCGGGCGGCAACGTCTATGGCGCGACCAAAGCGTTTGTACGCCAGTTCAGCCTGAACCTGCGTACCGATCTGCACGGCACGGCCATTCGCGTCACCGATATCGAGCCAGGTCTGGTGGGTGGAACTGAATTCTCCAACGTGCGTTTCAAAGGTGATGACGCGAAAGCGGACAAAACCTACGAAAACGCTAACGCGCTGACGCCGGAAGATGTCACCGAAACGGTCTGGTGGGTAGCGACACTGCCGAAGCACGTCAACATCAATACCGTAGAAATGATGCCAGTCAGCCAGAGTTTTGCCGGACTTAGTGTCCATCGTGGCTAACTGAGCCCTTCCCGGCCTGCGGGCCGGGTCTGTATCGGGTTATAAAAGAATGGTAGTATGTCCAGGCTAACTCTCTGAGAAATGACAACTCATGGCCGCTGAATCGCAACTCAATCCCACCCAGCCTGTAAACCAGCAAATCTATCGCATTTTGCGACGTGATATTGTTCATTGCCTGATCCCGCCGGGTACACCACTTTCTGAAAAAGAGGTGTCCGTGCGTTTTGATGTTTCCCGTCAGCCAGTGCGCGAAGCGTTTATTAAGCTCGCAGAGAACGGGCTGATTCAGATCCGTCCGCAGCGTGGCAGTTACGTGAATAAAATTTCACTCTCTCAGGTGCGCAACGGCTGTTTCGTTCGTCAGGCCATTGAATGTGCAGTAGTGCGCCGTGCTGCAACGCTTATCAACGACAACCAGTGCTACCTGCTGGAGCAAAACCTGCATCAGCAGCGCATTGCGATTGACCGCAAACAGCTCAACGATTTCTTCCTGCTGGATGACGAATTCCACCAGAAACTGGCGCAAATTGCCGATTGCCAACTCGCCTGGGACACCATCGAGAACATTAAGGCCACCATCGACCGCGTGCGCTATATGAGCCTTGATCACGTTTCTCCGCCGGAAATGTTACTCCGCCAGCACCATGATATTTTTAATGCGCTTGAAAAGCGTGATGCAGACGGTGTGGAAAAAGCGATGACACTGCATTTGCAGGAAATTAGTGAATCTGTGCAGCTTATTCGCCAGGAAAATAGCGAATGGTTTAGCGAAGAGTAAATTCTGCATTTAAACCCGGCAGTTGAGTTTCACAAAGTTGGCTGCATAGCGTGCAGTCTTTTCGCTTATTTCCATTTCCCTCATATCACCAGACATCAATATTTCCCCGCCAAAACTATCAATAAACAAACGGTTCACAAGGTAAATTATCGCCGTGTTCCATTAGTGCTGACAATATTGAGAAAAAAGTGTGAGTTTGATCAAAAACAAAAACAAGAAAAGCTGACAGGCGTATTTATAGTGTCCCGTAAACGGTGAACGCTGAATTAGCGCCGTAACGGATAAGTTAGAGAGGAGAATATACCATGATGACATACGACCGTAACCGTAATGCAATCACTACTGGCAGCCGCGTCATGATTAACGGCACTGGCCATACTGGCGTCATTAAAGCGATCCATAGCGACGGTCTTGATGCCGCGCAAGTGCGTCGTAGCAAAACGGTGGAAGTGGAAGGATGCGAAGGTAAGTTCGAACCGATTGAACTGATTCGCCTGGGTATGCACTAAATTGTACCCGTACATGCCGCCGCGAACGGCGGCATGAGATGAATTATCATTGTGCTGCGTACTGCGCCACTGTGGCTTTTGCCCCCTTCTGTAGCAACGTCTGATACGCGCTCATCACCGCATCCACAAAGCCAGCCTCTTCAGGTAGCTCTCTGCCAAAAATAGCCTCGATGCCAAGCAGGGCTTTCACACGGCTTTCCCCCTCAGCACTTCCCTTCACTGCCGCCTGAATCGCGGCCAGTTGCGGATCGCTCACCTCAATGGCATTACCCTGCTCATCCACACCGCCGACATAACGCATCCAGCCAGCCACACCCAATGCCAGTAGCGGGAAGGGCTTTTGATGCACCAGGTGCCAGCGCACAGAATCCAGCATACGCTGCGGGAGCTTCTGGCTACCGTCCATCGCAATTTGCCAGGTTCGATGACGCAAGGCCGGGTTACTGTAGCGAGCAATCAGCAGATCGGCATAATGACCTAAATCGACGCCTTTCACTTTTAAGGTTGGTGCCTGCTCGTTGAGCATCAGCTTATGCGCGGCGAGGCGGTAATTCTCATCTTCCATGCAGTCGTTGATATGCTGGTAACCTGCCAGATAGCCAAGATATGCAAGGAATGAATGACTGCCATTGAGCATCCGCAGCTTCATCTCTTCAAACGGAATCACGTCTGACACGAGCTCAGCCCCGGCTTTTTCCCATTCAGGACGCCCGGCTACAAAGTTATCTTCAATTACCCACTGGCGGAACGGTTCACAGGCCACGGCCGCCGGGTCGCGTACGCCAGTCAGTTGTTCGATTTTATTCAGCGTTTCTGCCGTTACTGCAGGCACGATACGATCCACCATCGTTGACGGGAAGGTGACGCTGGACTCAATCCAGTCCGCCAGCTCACCATCGACAGCGCGAGCATAAGAACAGGTGACATTACGCATCACGTGGCCGTTCTCCGGCATGTTGTCGCAGGACATCACGCTGAAAGCAGGTAAACCCGCAGCTTTACGGCGCGCCAGTGCTTCAACTACTACCCCGGGTGCGGATGTCGGATGATGGGGGTTTTGCAGGTCAGCGGCAATTAACGGATGATCGAACATCAGTTGCCCGGTCGCGGGGGAGTGACAATACCCTTTCTCGGTGATTGTCAGCGAGACAATTGCCACCTGCGGTTCACACATCGCGGCCAGCACGGTCTCCAATCCGTCAACCTGTGCATGGAGTACTTTTTTGACCACTCCGACCACGCGAGATGTCCATGCATCGGCAGACATCTCCGCCACGGTATAGAGGTTATCCTGCGCGTTGAGATCGGCAATCTGCTGTTCGCCGCCAATCAGGTTTACTTCACAATAACCCCAGTTGCTGCCGTGTTCCGCTGCGAGAATGTCGGCATAAACCGCCTGATGTGCACGGTGAAATGCACCGAAGCCAAGATGAACAATGCGTGCCTTCAGGTCGTCGCGAGTGTACTGAGGAAGCGTGGCTTTCGCCTGTAATAACCGGTTTTCCATGATTAAGACTCGTTAAGTAGAACGCTGTGAACCACTGCCGCTCATTGACCAGAGCGGCAGCGCCTGCTGACTACACCAACTAGAATGGCAGTTGGGGTAAAAAAATAACTGCCATTAACCATACTGATACTTCAGTTTGAAATTTTGATTTATATTAACTTTTGTTCATGTGGTGTGACATACGCTAAAAGTTGTGTGACAAATTACTCAAGTTATAAACCATCAGTGCCGTGAGGAGACGGCTCCGTAGCTTACGGACTCTTCTGGCGCAACTTCCGCTGCATCTTGCGCCGCGCTCAGGTCGCGGTCACGCACTTCCGGCATCAGGAAAGCAGAAACCAGCCCAATCACGGAATAAGCCACCAGCATGGCGACAATCGGCCACCAGGAACCGGTCATATTGCAGAAGATCCCGGCCAGCACCGGACCAAACCCTACCGCCACCAGTCCACCCGCCTCTTTTGAAATAGCCATACGGGTAAAGCGATTACGTGAGCCAAACATCTCCGCCATAGTGATGTTTTCCAGTGCAAACAGCCCCAGAACAGCGAAATTATGGGTAACGATGATCGAGAGCATAATCACGCCCGGTGCATAACTCTTATCAACGATGATCGACAGCATCGGGTACGCCAGAATAATGGCGGAGATATTCAGGATAATGTACGGCAGACGACGACCCACTTTATCCGACAGCCAACCCAACAGTGGAATGGTGATAAACCCGAGAATTGAACTGATCATCAGCGCATCGGTGGGAATCGCTTTATTAAACAGCAACGTCTGGACCAGATAACCCGCAAGGAACGTCTGAATCAGACCTGAGTTACCCGCCTGACCAAAACGCAAACCTGTCGCCAGCCAGAAGGATTTGCTCTTAAACATGGCACCTAAAGATGTATCAGGAACCACGGTCTCTGTATCGCTGACTTTTTCAAATACCGGGCTCTCTTTGAGGTTCATCCGCAGCCAGATGGCGAAGATCATCACCACCACACTGGCAAGGAACGGTACGCGCCAGCCCCATGCGAGCAGCTGTTCACGATCGAGGGCAAAGAACATCACTGCCCAGATAGCCGTTGCGCTCAGCGTCCCGCAGTTGGTACCCATCGCCACCAGCGAGGAGATAATGCCGCGTTTCCCTTTCGGGGCATATTCCGCCAGCATGGTCCCGGCTCCGGAGATCTCTGCCCCGGCCCCCAGCCCCTGAATAATGCGCAGTGTCACTAACAGAACAGGTGCAAAAATCCCGATTTGCGCATAGGTCGGCAGGACACCGATGAGGGTGGTACAGATCCCCATCATCGTGATGGTGATGAACAACACCTTTTTACGGCCAATGCTGTCCCCCATTCTGCCAAAGATAAAGGCCCCGACGATGCGCGCAATATAACCTGCACCGTAGGTCCCCATCGCCAGGATCAGCGCCATCGCAGCAGACTGTTCCGGGAAGAAGATCTCATGGAATACCAGGGCAGCCCCCAGCGAGTAAAGCTGGAAATCCATAAACTCGAGAGCGGTGCCCAGCCAGCCGGAGACGGCGGCTTTCACCAGATCGGAGGTCGTTCTTTGAGGTTGTATTTGCGTCATAATGGCTATCTCTGAAAGGTAAGATGCGTACCACATAGAGCCTGTCTGCGCAGGCTCTTAACCGCGTGAATTATTATTTGTCGAATGTCAGCAAGACCTTGCAGCACTGCCGCTGATCTTTTTCAAACAGTTCGATGGCGTCTGTTACGTGGTGATAGTCAAAGGTGTGAGTAATCAATTTTTCAGGGTCGATAAGCCCCTTTTCCAGCCAGTCGATGACGACCGGGAATTTGTTGGCGTTCAGGCGTGAAGAGAAAATCGTCAGCTCTTTACCGGTAATGCCCTGCTGAGCAATCTGGCTCGGTTCGCTTGAGAAGCCCATCAGCACGATGCGCGCCGCCGGAGAGGCCAGCGTAATGGCTTCCTGCAAGATCGACGGATGACAGGCGGCATCAATGATTAACGTCGGTTTGATACCTTTTTCCTCCAGCGCAGCCTGTAAGGACTGTTCGCTGTTGTTAAATACCCAATCCGCACCACTGCGCTGGGCCATTGTCAGTCGCTCCTCAATACGGTCGACGACAATAACCTGTTTGACCTGATAGACCCCCTTCAGAGCCTGAACAGTGACCAGACCCATTGGACCTGCGCCGTAGATCAGGGCTACATCGTGTTCCGTCGGCTTTGCCTGCCCCGTCACGTTGGCGGCAATGGTAAAGGGTTCGACCATGACGGCATGTTTATCCGGGATCGCATCCGGGATGGGCCAGGCATTTTTAGCAGGTACTGCCGCATAGTCGCTGAAGCCGCCGTCACGGTGAACACCCAACACCACCAGCGAGATGCAGACGTTCGGTTTTCCCACCGAGCACGGATAACAATGTCCGCAACTGATCACCGGATCAACCGAGACGCGCTGGCCCAGACGCGAACTGTCGACGCCCTCGCCCACAGCATCAATGACGCCAAAAAACTCATGGCCAATCACACGTGGATACTTCGCAAACGGGTTATGGCCCCGGTAAATATGGCTGTCTGAGCCACAAATCCCGGCCAGTTTAATGCTGACACGCACTTCCCCGGCAGCAGGTTCCGGGCGCGGACGCTCTTCAATCACCAGTTGGTTCGGCTGCTGGATCACTATACTTTTCATCGTTCGCTCCTCACTTACCAGTTCCACAGCGTGCCGTCTTCAAGACGGGCCACCGGCAGATAGGCAGGGTCGTACGGATACTTCGCTGCCAGCTTTTCATCAAATTCAATGCCCAGGCCCGGCTTATCGCCTGGGTGCATATAACCATTATCAAAGCGCCAGCTGTGCGGGAAGACCTCCAGCATCTGTTCGGAATAGCCCATGTATTCCTGCACACCAAAGTTCGGCACCCACAGGTCGAAATGCAGCGCGGCCGCATGGCATACGGGCGAGAGATCCGACGGGCCGTGTGAACCGGTACGCACCTGGTAGAGCGAGGCAAAATCCGCTATGCGGCGCATCCCGGTGATCCCCCCCGCATGGGTAATGGTGGTACGGATATAGTCGATAAGCTGCTCTTCAATGAGCTGTTTGCAGTCCCAGATGCTGTTAAACACTTCACCCACCGCAATTGGCGTAACGGTGTGCTGGCGGATCAGGCGGAAGCACGCCTGATTTTCCGCAGGTGTAGGATCTTCCATCCAGAACATACGGAATTCTTCGATGCTTTTGCCGAAACGCGCCGCTTCGATGGGCGTCAGACGATGGTGCATGTCGTGCAGAAGATGTTCATTGAAACCAAATTTACTGCGTACCGCGTCAAACAGCTTTGGGGTGAAATCGAGGTATTTTTCGGTGGACCAAAGCTGCTCTTCCGGCCAGTTCCCTTTCGTGGCAGGCTCGTACGCCAGCCCTTTCCCTTTTGACATGCCGTAGGTGGTTTTCATGCCCGGCACGCCGCACTGAACGCGGATCGCTTTAAAGCCCATCTCTTTGTGGCGGGCATAATCTTCCAGCACATCGTCAAGGGTATGCCCGGTGGTGTGACAATAAACCATCACCCCTTCCCGGGAAGCTCCACCCAGCAACTGGTAGAGCGGCATGTTGGCGGCTTTGGCTTTGATGTCCCACAATGCCATATCCACGGCAGAGATGGCCGACATGGTAACCGGGCCACGACGCCAGTAAGCACCTTTATAGAAAAACTGCCAGATATCTTCGATGCGGTGGGCATCACGACCAATCAACTGCGGGCAGAGATGATCCTTCAGATAAGACGCAACGGAAAGTTCGCGCCCGTTCAGCGTGGCGTCGCCAAGACCGATAATCCCCTCGTCGGTAGTAATTTTAAGGGTGACAAAGTTCCGCCCCGGGCAGGTAACAAACACGTCAGCCGCGACAATCTTCATAATTCCTTTCCTTACATCGTTCGTTGTGATGCGGGAAATTTACTCAACTACACTACTACCATACAAGTATAATGATCATAAAATCAGCGAGTGGTCACAAAAACCGGGCGCTCAGGCGCGCCCCCATCCCGCAACAATAATCAGCATACCGCACAGGGCAATCAGCGCGCCGGCCCAGTCGTATGCGCTGAGTTTTACGCCATCCACCACGCGCAGCCACAGCAGTGCGGTACAGACATAGACCCCACCGTAAGCCGCATAGACACGACCACTGGCAGCCGGGTGTAGCGTTAACAGCCAGACAAAAAGCGCCAGCGCCACACCCGCCGGGATGAGCAACAACACCGTTCCGCCCTTCTTCAGCCAGAGCCAGGGCAAGAAGCAACCGATGATTTCACAGAGCGCGGTGGCGAAAAAAAGGAGTGTGGTTTTGATCATATTTAACGTCGTTTGAGGATTTATTTAGACATCATACCTGATGATGTCCTTTACTTTTCCATACCCTGGCTACGGGTATGACGTAATTTTACTTTGGTGTAGAATCTGAACGGGATAACGTGATTATCTGCACTCACTTAAAAGGAAACGCGATGACTACATTAAGCAAACGCCTTTGTCTGACAGCCCTGCTGGCGCTGTCATCGTTCGCCTTTGCCGCCTCTGCAACAGCGGAAACCAGTAAACTCGTTATTGAGTCTGGTGATAGCGCGCAGAGCCGCCAGAACGCCGCCATGGACAAAGAACAATGGAATGACACCCGCAACCTTCGTCAGAAGGTTAACAAACGTGCAGAAAAAGAGTGGGACAAAGAAGATGTCGCTTTTGACGCGCGTGACAAATGCCAGCAAAGTGCAAACGTTAATGCTTACTGGGAGCCAAATACCCTGCGCTGCCTGGATCGCCGTACTGGCCGCACGGTAGCGCCTTAATGTCAGCGCCCTGTGATATAAAACTCCGTCCGCTGGAGCGTGAGGATTTGCGCTTTGTCCACCAGCTCGATAACAACGCCAGCGTAATGCGCTACTGGTTCGAAGAGCCTTACGAGGCTTTTGTCGAGCTGTCCGATCTTTACGATAAGCACATACACGATCAGAGCGAACGTCGTTTTGTGGTGGAGTGTGGGGGTGAAAAAGCCGGGCTTGTGGAGCTGGTTGAAATCAACCACGTTCACCGTCGGGCAGAGTTTCAGATTATTATTTCACCTGAACATCAGGGAAAAGGTCTTGCTTCCCGTGCGGCTAAGCTGGCGATGGATTACGGATTCAACGTTCTGAATCTCTACAAGCTTTACCTGATTGTCGATAAAGAGAACGAAAAAGCGATTCACATCTACCGCAAGCTGGGCTTTATGGTGGAAGGTGAGTTGATTCATGAATTCTTCATCAACGGTGAATACCGCAATACCATTCGCATGTGCATCTTCCAGCACCAGCACCTGGCCGGACATAAACCGTCAGGCGCCAGCCTGCTGAAACCTACCGCGCAGTAACCTGCGCGGCTTTATGCTCAATAGTACTCAATCGTGTTTTTGATCGTGTATTTGCGCTCAACGGCGGGTTTGACGCTGTCGTCCGTGATCGTCAGCTCGCAGCTCACCGGATTATTGTGTCGATCATAGTCGCAGCTCTGCTTCACGTTGCCCAGGGGCTTGTCATTCAGCATGCTCACTGCCGAGTAATCCATTCTTTTGCGAACATCCTTAGACGGTGTCGACTGTACGGATAAATGCTGATCCCCGGAGACGGTGGTTTTACCCAGCGGGTAACCGTCCGCGTCATAGCGGTACTTCACCTCCATCTCTTTGCCGTGCGCAGCCACCACAAAACCGTTATCGTCTGTATCCCACGTCACCCCGGCTGACGGTAATTCTGCCAGCTGGCATTTCCCCTGCAGTTTCACTTTGCGCTGCTGAGTTTCCGCATCAAGGTAGTAGTTGGCATCCAGCACCAGCGCCACGCCGGTGTTAGCCTCGAGATCGTGCAGCTCCAGGGTATCGAAGCACCCTTCTGTCGACACGGTACCGGTGACCCGTTTAGACACTTCCCCTTTTTCGTTGAACAGCGTCTGGGTAAAGTCTTTGACCGGACCGCGCAGAGGGTCAAAATCAAACTCATTCGAAAAGCTCGCCATCTCGGGGGTAAACGACAGTGGCGCGGTGTTGTTATCACACCCCACCAGTGTCGCTGCCAGTAGCGTTATCGCTGCGTATTTATTCACATTCATTACCGTACAGAGAGATTATTCCCAATCATATTAGCAAATACAGTTGTTTACACGAAGCCTGCTAGAATTAATCTACACACAGAGAAAAGGAGCTACAGATGAAACGGCTACCCTGGATTACCGCCCTGCTGTTAATGAGTGCTTCAACGGCTGCCCTGGCAGCGCCTGATTCCTGCGAGCGCGTGAAAAGCGACATTCAGCAGAAAATCATCAACAACGGCGTGCCTGAATCAGGTTTTACCCTGAGCATTGTGCCAAACGACCAGGCCGACCAGCCGGGCACACAGGTGGTGGGCCATTGCGCCAACGACACCTTTAAAATTTTGTACACCCGTACAGGCAACGGGGCTGCGGAAGCTCAGTAATTTACCTTCAATCCCCTTTGATTTGATGAGGATTAATATTTAATACCCCCAAATAAGTAACACTCACCCCATCATTAGCCCGGTTGTAATCACGGGAAGAATAATACGCAATTATAATGATGGGATGAGCCATGTCCGATACTGAACATCACGGCGGAATTAGCCGTCGAACACTCGTGAAATCTACTGCCTTAGGTTCTCTGGCGCTCGCCGCCGGTGGGTTATCGTTGCCCTTTGGCGTGAAAAGTGCCGCCGCTGCGGTGCAAAACGCCATAAGCCCCGTGGAAGATAAAGTGGTCTGGGGCGCCTGCTCGGTCAACTGCGGTAGCCGCTGCGCATTGCGTCTGCACGTCCGTGACGACGAAGTGTACTGGGTCGAAACCGATAACACCGGTGAGGATATTTACGGTAATCACCAGGTTCGCGCCTGCCTGCGCGGGCGTTCTATTCGGCGTCGCATCAATCACCCTGACCGTCTGAACTACCCGATGAAACGCGTTGGCAAACGCGGTGAAGGCAAATTCGAGCGTATTTCGTGGGATGAAGCGCTGGATACGATCACCCACAACCTGAAAGGTGTGGTGGAGAAATACGGTAACGAGGCGGTTTACATTAACTACTCCTCCGGCATTGTCGGCGGCAATATCACCCGCTCCTCCCCTTACGCTTCGCTGGTCGCGCGCCTGATGAACTGTTACGGCGGTTTTCTGAGTCATTACGGCACCTACAGTACTGCGCAAATCGCCTGCGCGATGCCCTACACCTACGGCAGCAATGATGGCAACAGCACGTCTGACATCGAAAACACCAAACTGGTGGTGATGTTCGGCAATAACCCGGCTGAAACCCGCATGAGCGGCGGCGGAATTACGTATTACCTCGAGCAGGCTCGCGAGCGTTCCAATGCGCGCATGATCGTCATCGACCCGCGCTACACCGACACCGCAGCAGGACGTGAAGATGAATGGATCCCGATCCGTCCAGGTACCGATGCCGCACTGGTGGCAGGTATCGCCTGGGTATTAATCGACGAAAACCTGGTTGACCAACCTTTCCTGGACAAATACTGCGTTGGCTACGACGAAAAAACGCTCCCGGAAGGCGCTCCCGCTAACGGTCACTACAAAGGGTATATTCTCGGCCAGGGCGACGACCAAACAGCCAAGACCCCGGAGTGGGCTTCGCGCATTACGGGCATACCGGCAGACCGCATCATTAAGCTTGCACGCGAAATTGGCTCCGCAAAACCGGCCTGTATCTGTCAGGGCTGGGGGCCACAACGTCAGGCTAACGGCGAGCTGACAGCCCGCGCCATCGCCATGTTACCGATTTTAACCGGAAACGTGGGGATCAACGGCGGTAACAGCGGCGCGCGTGAGTCGACGTATACCATCACCATCGAACGTATGCCGTTGCCGGATAACCCGGTAAAAACGCAAATCTCCTGCTTTAGCTGGACGGATGCCATCGCCCGTGGGCCGGAAATGACCGCCCTGCGCGACGGCGTTCGCGGTAAAGATAAACTTGATGTGCCCATCAAATTTATCTGGAACTATGCGGGCAACACTATCATCAACCAGCACTCGGATATCAACAAAACCCACGACATCCTGCAGGACGAAACCAGGTGCGAAACCATCGTGGTGGTCGACAACTTTATGACGTCGTCGGCGAAATACGCCGATATCCTGCTGCCGGATCTCATGACCGTCGAGCAGGAAGACATCATTCCCAATGATTACGCCGGGAACATGGGTTACCTGATTTTCCTTCAGCCCGTGACCGCACCGAAGTTTGAACGCAAGCCTATCTACTGGATCATGAGCGAGGTGGCGAAACGTCTTGGGCCTGATATTCACCAGAAATTCACCGAAGGCCGTACCCAGGAACAGTGGCTACAGTATCTGTATGCCAAAATGCTCGAAAAAGATCCGCAACTGCCGTCGTATGACGAACTGAAACAAATGGGTATTTATAAGCGCAAAGATCCCAATGGGCACTTTGTGGCTTATAAAAAATTCCGCGACAACCCGGAGGCTAACCCGCTGAAAACCCCTTCGGGTAAGATTGAAATTTACTCCAGCAAACTTGCGGAGATTGCGGCAACCTGGGAGCTGGCCAAAGATGAAACCATCAGCCCTCTTCCGGTTTACGCTTCGACGTTTGACGGTTGGGATGCTCCCGAACGCACCCAATTCCCGCTGCAGCTGTTCGGTTTCCATTTCAAAGCCCGTACCCATTCGAGCTATGGCAACGTCGACGTGCTGAAAGCGGCTTGCCGTCAGGAGGTCTGGATTAATCCTGTTGATGCAGAAAAACGTGGCATTAAAAACGGCGATACAGTGCGCGTCTTTAACGATCGCGGTGAGGTGAGAATTGAAGCGAAAGTCACACCACGCATCATGCCCGGCGTAAGTGCCATGGGCCAGGGAGCCTGGCACGACGCCAATATGAACGGCGACCGTATCGACCACGGCTCTTGCATCAACACACTGACAACTCACCGCCCGTCACCACTGGCAAAAGGCAATCCTCAGCATACCAATCTGGTGCAGATCGAGAAGGTGTAGTCAGTAAAGTGAGTGACCGTGGTTTATTCTATGTTTTGTATTATCGGTTAACACAATCGCGCGGGTAAACACCCGTGCGAGCAAGGAAGGTTTAATGAAAGACGTATCGCATCGTGAATCGTTAGCGTTTAGCGCCCGGGTACTGGGCGCGCTGTTTTATTTTTCTCCTGACAGCAAGCAGGCTGCACCGTTGGTACAAGCCCTTTGTGCTGGTGAATGGGTTCAGGACTGGCCTCTGCCACCGGAAACGCTGCTGCCTGTTGCCGATACGTTTGCCTTATCTTCCGATGAGCCGCTGACGGACGCCTGGCAACGGCTGTTTATCGGCCCTTACGCACTGCCCGCGCCACCGTGGGGTTCCGTCTGGCTGGATCGTGAATCAGTCCTGTTTGGCGACTCGACTCTCGCGCTGCGCCAGTGGATGCGGGAAAACAATATCGCTTTTGAGATGCAGCAGAACGAACCGGAAGATCATTTCGGTACCGTGCTGCTACTGGCGGCGTGGCTGGCCGAGAATGGCCGCGAGGCGCAGTGCGACCAGCTTCTGGCATGGCATCTGTTGCCGTGGAGTACCCGCTTCCTGTCGGTGTTTGTCGACAACGCCGGGCATCCGTTTTATACCGCGCTGGGCAAGCTTGCACAGCTGACGCTTGCGGACTGGCAATCAAGGCTAATTATTCCGGTAGCGGAAAAAACGCTCTACCGCTAAGGGCTGTGGCTTGTTTATGGTTGAAGGGTTGGCTGTAGTTCACGTAAAACGCTCAAACTGCAGTAGACTCAAAACCAGTGCAACCCACTCATTCTTAAGAGATAGTGTATGTCTGCCACGGATTTATCAAAAATGGGCACTGCGCACGTGGCACTCAATGTAAGTGACTGCGGTCATACCGTTATTGAGAAATATCCAGTTGGCGAGGTGGAGTACCGTTTCTATCAAGACGTTGCAACGGAGCTTAATCAGGCAGGAATTGCGACCCCAAAGCTCTTTTCTGCTGATGCTTCCATGCGTATGTTAAGAATGGAATATATTCCTCACAAGGTTGAACAGAACGATGTCGCAGATGATGACGCCATCATTATGCTGGGACGCTTGCACTGTTTCCCTGCGAATTCTGACTGGCGCTACCACACTCATTTATGGTCAGAACGCGCGCTCGAAAAAGCCCTCATGCTCCTGGCATTACCTGATAAAACTGCGCAGCAGCTACGGCTTTTTCAGAAATGTAGTGATGTTTTGTTTGGCAACCAAAACCTGGTATCAGGCGATAGCAATGCCGGCAATTGGGGAAGAAGAGAAAACGGTGATTTAGTTCTTTTCGACTGGGAAAGATTTGGAAAAGGAAGTGCCGCTATCGACCTTGCGCCTCTGATAAAAGGCCTGGGAACGAAGCGAGCGTTTATTGATATTTCTAAACGCTATTGCCAGTTCTCTTTCCATTACGATGCTAATACGTTAGCGAGAGAAATTGCCATTGCCAAAGCATGGATTGTCACCGAAGTCATTGTGCTGCTCAATGAACGGCAAAAAGCAGCATTTCCCTTGTATCTCAACTGGTATAGAGAACATCTTCCAGACTGGTTGGATGATGTCGTCAAAATGCTATGAATGAACAATGACCTGGGTACAGACAAAGATGTCTGCTCTGTGCCAAGAGCGGACGTTATTAACTGAACGTAGATTTAATTTTAGGTGTAGATCAATAGCCTCTTTTTCCACACAACATAATGCTTAAACCATTTTTAAACGGCAGGTAAATCAAAGTAGAATGCTTGTAAACGCTCAGTTACGCGGTGCGTGACAAATCGGTTATGCAACCTCAAAGTGAACGTACTACATTCTGACAGGAAGAATTATGGCTCATATCAGCGCCGTCGTAACCCTACGACCAATTCGATTCGCATTCCTCGTTAAACCTAATGACAGTAAACGGTTACTGGAAATCTTCCAAATAAACACATGCCTTTGGGGCGGTAAATTTAACCCTATCATTCCAATTTTTGGCCATGTGCCTAAATGGTGGGATAGGGATGACTACAAACCTGAGAGCGCTTTGCAGATCGTCAATGGCTATCTTGATGCTTTCGAACCTGATTTCCTTGTAGAAGCTGAAGCAGGGCTGGCTAAAGGGTTTGGCTATGACCCAGACCGAGTACTGCAACTTTCAGCCATGCTAAGGCGATCTGATGAACTGCGGGGTCAAGCTGGGCTTGATGTCTTCGACCTATATAAAGATCTGTATAAGAAACAATTTCAATTCGTGCGTCGACATGAGCACAATATCGTGGAACTCATACCTCGGACGAATGCATTGAAGTCGTTCTGTGCTTGCCTATCTGGCAGCTTCCCTGAGGATGAAGACCTTAAATATTTTGGCCAAGGGTTCTGTGATGCTTTTGATCCCAAACAGGTTGAATTATCCCCAGAAGCTCTAGGGAAGGTGCGAATAAGCAGGTCATTTCTTCCCAAGCTGACTCGCTGATTAAAATTTCGCGGATCTGGGCCGATTTTT
>NZ_JAWUEI010000005.1:0-214618 GCF_036663495.1 Enterobacter sp. 342 | reverse complement strand
GCCGAACTCAGAAGTGAAACGCCGTAGCGCCGATGGTAGTGTGGGGTCTCCCCATGTGAGAGTAGGGAACTGCCAGGTATCAAATTAAGTAGTAAGCCGGTGCATTAATCCGGTGGTTACAAGCAGTCTTCGGTGGAGCGGTAGTTCAGTCGGTTAGAATACCTGCCTGTCACGCAGGGGGTCGCGGGTTCGAGTCCCGTCCGTTCCGCCACTTATTAAAAGCCCTGAGTTAATGCTCAGGGCTTTTTTCTTATCTGACGTTTAATTATTGCTAAATCAGCAAAAATCCTCTGCATTTTGCGATCTTTTTCTCTATAACCCCGCCAGCGATAATCGTCCTCAGTCTACGAACATAACGATTGAGGAATATTATGACTATCCCTGCATTTGGTCTCGGCACTTTCCGCCTGAAAGACGACGTTGTTATCGCATCTGTAAAAACTGCTCTTGAACTTGGCTATCGCACCGTCGATACGGCACAAATTTATGAAAATGAAGCTGCTGTTGGTCAGGCTCTCGAAGAGAGTGGTGTACCGCGTAATGAACTGTTTATCACCACGAAAATCTGGATTGAGAATCTCAGCAAAGACAAGCTGATCCCCAGCCTGAAAGAGAGCCTGAAAAAACTGCGCACTGATTACGTCGATCTGACGCTGATCCACTGGCCTTCACCGAATGATGCTGTTTCAGTGGAAGAATTCATGCAGGCATTGCTGGAAGCGAAAAAGCAGGGCTTAACCTGTGAAATTGGTATTTCTAACTTCACTATTCCGCTGATGGAAAAAGCAATTGCGGCCGTTGGCGCAGAAAATATTGCGACTAACCAGATTGAACTGTCACCTTACCTGCAAAACCGCAAAGTGGTTGACTGGGCAAAACAGCATGGCATTCATATTACGTCTTATATGACGCTGGCTTATGGCAAAGCATTGAAAGATGAAGTGATTGCACGCATCGCAGCAAAACATAATGTGACTGCAGCGCAGGTCATCCTGGCGTGGGCAATGGGGGAAGGTTATGCCGTTATCCCTTCTTCAACCAAACGTGAAAACCTGGCCAGTAACCTGTTAGCACGGGATCTCCAGCTCGACGACGAAGACAAAAAAGCGATCGCCGCACTGGATTGCAACGATCGCCTGGTCAGCCCGGAAGGGTTAGCCCCTCACTGGGATTAAGTTTGACCCCACCCTTTGTATCCTGAAACCCTCACACAGCTCCTTTGGGAGCTGTTTTTACATGCTCGCTCAGAAAGTCGATAAAGGCACGAATGCGCGTACTCACCGCTCTGTCGCTGTAATATACCGCACTAAATGGCATTTCGACCGGCAGACGTTTATCTGCCATCAGTTCCACCAGTTCGCCACGCGCAATCTCCTTATCAATCATATAGTCAGACAAGCAAGCGATTCCATTCCCTTCGAGACACAACTGCTTTAGCGTTTCCCCACTGTTGGATGACAACCCACAAGCGATTTCATGCAACTGGCCATCATGACAAGCAACAGGCCAGGTGTTCAGCGACACAGGCTCCGTGAAGCCCAGACACAGATGCTGCTTTAACTCTTCAACTGTCTCAGGTTTGCCATGCTCTGCAATATACTGCGGTGACGCGATAATTTTGCGGTAGCTGGCAAACAGTGGGCGGGCACGCAGGCTTGAATCTGTGAGGGTTCCCGCCCGGATAGCCACATCCACTTTCCGTTCGATAAGATTGATAAACGTCTCTGAGGAGACCAGAGAGAGGGTCATCTCCGGATAGCGTTCGCGGAAAGGTTTGATCAGCGGCATCAGAAAATGAAGCACAACCGGTGTTGCTGCATCAATGCGCAGTAATCCACGTGGTGTGCTACGGGTTTCCATAATCTCCGTCTCGGCAGCGGCCATTTCTTGCAGGATGGATTGCACGCGGCGGAAATAACGCTCTCCTTCTTCCGTCAGGCTGAGCTGCCGAGTCGTTCGGTTGAGCAGACTGACTCCAAGTTTCATCTCCAGTTTTTTCACCGAGCGGCTAATGGCCGAGTTAGCCTGCCCTAACTGTTCAGCCGCACGGCTAAAACTGCCACTTTCGACGACGGCGACAAAGATTGCCAGCTCTTCCGATGTTGCTTTCATTGTTGCACCACCCGCAAAATTCTATTGATATTTTGACCATTTTTGTTATTTAAGCACTGGCGCATACTCTTTGTCATCTTAATCCTGAAGAGACGGAGTATTTTATGCCACTGGCGCTACTTGCCCTTACGATCAGTGCCTTTGCAATTGGCACGACCGAATTTGTTATCGTAGGACTGGTTCCTACCATCGCCGACCAGCTTGCGATTTCGCTGCCATCTGCCGGACTGCTGGTATCTATTTATGCACTGGGTGTTGCTGTCGGTGCGCCTGTATTGACGGCACTCACCGGACGATTCCCTCGCAAGCAACTGTTGGTGGCGCTAATGGTGTTGTTCACCGCGGGTAACGTTCTGGCCTGGCAATCCCCGGATTACACCACACTGGTGATTGCCCGCCTGCTGACCGGCCTTGCTCATGGTGTCTTTTTCTCAATTGGTTCTACTATTGCCACAAGTCTGGTACCCAAAGAGAAAGCGGCATCAGCCATAGCGATTATGTTTGGCGGACTGACTGTCGCGCTTGTTACAGGCGTACCGCTGGGGACATTTATCGGCCAACACTTCGGCTGGCGTGAAACCTTCCTGGCAGTTTCTTTACTGGGTGTGATTGCTCTGGTAGCTAGTCTTCTGCTTGTGCCATCGAATATACCTGGTCGTGCGAGCGCCAGCCTGCGCGATCAGCTAAAGGTTCTGACGCATCCGCGCCTGTTGATCATTTATGCCGTGACCGCACTGGGCTATGGTGGTGTATTCACTGCTTTTACTTTCCTTGCGCCGATGATGCAGGATCTTGCCGGCTTCTCCCCGAATGCGGTGAGCTGGATTTTACTTGGCTACGGCATCTCCGTCGCAATAGGTAACATCTGGGGCGGCAAACTGGCAGATAAACATGGTGCGGTTCCCGCTCTCAAATTCATCTTTGCAGCACTGGTTGTTTTGCTGCTGGTGTTCCAGTTCACTGCATCAATGCAATACGCCGCACTGGCCACGGTCCTGGTCATGGGGATCTTTGCCTTCGGTAACGTGCCGGGCCTTCAGGTTTATGTGGTACAGAAAGCAGAACTGTATACGCCGAACGCGGTGGATGTAGCATCCGGCCTGAACATTGCCGCTTTTAATATCGGCATTGCTATTGGCTCCATTGTGGGCGGGCAGACGGTTGAACATTTCGGGCTGGCGCAAACGCCATGGATTGGTGCTGCGATCGTGCTTGTCGCCTTCCTGTTGATTGGTCTGAGTGGACGCCTTGATAGACCAGCTCGGGTAGCACTGGGTTAACATCAGTAAGTGCTTGCTTACAAAACTGGAAAGCGGTTTCTCAGAAATTGCGTTGAAAGTATAACCTAAAGTCCCTATAACATTAGAACCAGTCCGTTTTCAGGGCTGGTTCATGTTACAGAGGCTGTTTCCAAAAGTGCGAAAAAATACCTATGCCATGCGTTATGTTGCCGGAATGCCAGCGGAGAGGATCTTGCCTCCGGGGTCGTTTGCGAGCATAAGCCAGGCTTTACCTGCCGGAACCCCGTTAAGCAGTGATGAAAAAATTCGGGTGCTGGTGTGGAATATTTTTAAGCAGCAACGTGCGGAATGGTTATCGGTACTCAAGAATTTTGGCAAAGATGCCCATCTGGTTCTGCTCCAGGAGGCGCAAACCACCCCTGAGCTGGTGCGGTTTGCCACCACAAACTATCTTGCCGCTGATCAGGTTCCCGCGTTTGTCCTGCCGCAACATCCCTCAGGTGTGATGACTCTCTCTTCTGCGCATCCGGTCTATTGCTGCCCACTGCGCGAACGTGAGCCCATCCTTCGTCTGGCGAAATCGGCGCTGGTAACGGTCTACCCGTTGCCGGACACCCGAATGCTGATGGTCGTGAATATCCATGCGGTAAACTTCAGCCTGGGTGTGGATGTGTATAGTAAGCAGTTACTTCCAATTGGCGATCAGATTGCTCATCACAGCGGACCTATCATCATGGCAGGCGATTTCAATGCCTGGAGTCGTCCGCGCATGAATGCCCTGTATCGCTTTGCGCGCGAGATGTCGTTGCGTGAAGTTCGTTTTAGCGATGACCAACGCAAGAAAGCCTTTGGTCGTCCTCTCGATTTTGTCTTCTATCGCGGTTTGAGCGTGCATGACGCCTCCGTTCTGGTGACGCGCGCCTCCGATCACAATCCTCTACTAGTGGAATTCAGTCCCGGCAAACCTGATTAAACATGGTGAGTCAGGTCTGCCGTGGGGCAGGCCTGTTCGGGTGCTGCCCTTTATTTTTTACCAACAAAGGACAGTACGATGACAACAACACACTCCCATCATGACAACGTAGAAAAACAGTTTGGCTCGCAGGCAAATGCGTATCTGAGCAGCGCCGTACATGCTTCTGGCCGCGATCTGGTGCGTCTCGGTGAGCGTCTTGCTGCGTTCCCGCAGGCACATGTGCTGGATTTAGGCTGCGGGGCAGGGCATGCCAGTTTTACGGCTGCACAACAGGTCGCTCATGTCACCGCGTACGACTTATCCAGCCAGATGCTGGCGGTTGTTGCAGAGGCGGCGAAGGTAAAAGGGTTGAACAATATTGATACGCGCCAGGGTTATGCCGAATCCTTACCTTTTGATGATGCATCTTTTGAGGTGGTTATCAGCCGTTATTCCGCACATCACTGGCATGATGTTGGCCAGGCATTACGTGAAGTAAAACGTGTCCTGAAGCCGGGTGGTGTTTTTATCATTATGGATGTGATGTCTCCGGGACACCCGGTACGCAACATCTGGCTGCAAACAGTGGAAGCATTGCGCGATACCTCGCATGTGCAAAACTACTCCAGTGGAGAGTGGTTATCGCTCATTACCGAGGCGGGGTTGATTTCTCGCTCATTAATAACCGATCGCTTACCGCTGGAATTCAGCTCATGGATCGCCCGTATGCGCACTCCGGACGCATTAAGTCACGCTATTCGGTTGTACCAGCAGAGTGCGTCGGCAGAGGTGAAGGCTTACTTTGAATTACAGGAGGATGGTTCGTTTACCAGCGATACCATCATGGCTGAAGCGCAAAAAGTGGGATAAACAAAAAGGCACCGAGGGGAATCGGTGCCTTTTTATCTTTCCATCGTGTTCTCAGGAGTCTGGCGTGGCGCTGTTCTTCACAAACAGCGTCAACTGGTCGCCTGGTTTCAGATTGTCAGTATCATTATTCCAGCGCATCACATCTTTGATGTTCACACCGTGTCGTTTTGCGATACTGGACAGTGAATCGCCTTTACGCACGCGATAGGTAATGCTATCGCTGTTGTTGGCGAGACGCTGTGCGCTGCTACCTGCACCCACCGTCAGAGTCTGACCCACTTTAAGACCTGAACTGCGCAGGTTATTCCACTGCTGCAGATCGTTTGCTGTCACGCCAAGGCGTGATGCAATGCCCGAAAGCGTATCACCTGAACGAACCTTATAACTGCGGCTGTTGACTGATGAAGCGTCCGCGATCAGCGTTGACTGGACGGCTGCAATTTCACCAGAAGCTAAAGACTCACGTAGCTGTTCGGCATGTTTCTGCGGAACCATTACGTACTGCGGGCCACTCGCCCCCAGCGTTGAGCCTTTAACGCCAGCATTAAAGGTTTTCAATTTACTTACCGACATACCCGTCATATCAGCAACTTGTTGAATATCAACTGGGTTGCTGAGGCGAACGCGCGCCAGTGCACGACTTTCGTCTGGTGTTGGCAGTTGTACACCGTAACGCTTGCTGTTCTTGAGAATATCGCTCAATGCCAGCATCTTCGGTACGTAAATCTTTGTTTCCTGTGGCAGTGAGAGCGACCAAAAATCGGTGGATTTACCCCGTGCTTTATTCGCTTTCATTGCCTTCAGTACACGACCTTCGCCGCTATTGTACGCTGCGACCGTTAACAGCCAGTCGCCGTCAAACATCTTGTTCAGACGTTGCATCATGTCGAGAGCGGCTGTCGTTGAAGCGACAACATCACGACGCGCATCATAGCTGCGAGTCTGTTTCAGACCATAGTTTCGCCCGGTGCTCGGAATGATCTGCCAAATGCCTGCGGCATTGGCGCCAGACGTTGCGTGTGGGTCAAAAGCGCTCTCCACTATGGGTAGGAGTACCAGCTCCATAGGCATGTTACGTTTCTTAACTTGCCCGGCTATCCAGTACATATACGGCTCTGCCCGTAACGTTACATCGTGGAGATAGCTCTTATTTCTTAAATACTTCTGTTTCTGTTCGCGAATCCGGCTGTTTTCCGGAATTCCCATCTTTAGCTCGTCGCCAATAGAGGTCCACAAGTCTTGATCCTGCGCGAATGATGTTCCATCGTCCATCCATCGCGCCGAACTTGTAAACTTCCCTGCTTCCCCTTGACCAGCTGCAGAAAGGCTCTGTGCGTGCTGTTGTACGTTGCTGCCGTTCTGCGACTGGCAACCTACAAGCAGGACAGAGGCGAGTAATATCGCTTTTGCCTTCATGTGTGTGTCAATAGTTGCTTAAAAGACGAGCGATAATAACGGCGAAATTTTGAAAAGGCAACCCGCAATTATCTGAAGTTATCTTTCTTTGACCTTAACCATGCAAATCGCTGCTCTGGTTGTTGCAAATTTGTTTCTTGGTTAATTTTATTAATTAAATCAATATCATCTGTTCGTAAAAATAAATTAATCTTGCGCTCATTTTTCAGAGTTACGGGGAGTGTATTTTGGTTTTTTACACGTAACTCCTTCACTTTGTGATAATAATCCTGAATCGCGCGATCCTCGGGTAAGATGTTAACGGAAAACTTCATATTTCCTAATGTATATTCATGTGCGCAACAAATGAGCGTCTCATCGGGTAGGGCATTAATTTTCTGTAAAGACTGGTACATCTGGCTTGCTGTGCCTTCGAAAAGTCTTCCGCAGCCTCCAGAGAACAGTGTGTCGCCACAAAAAAGATAAGGTTTGCTGTAGAAACACAGATGTCCCAAAGTGTGACCGGGTGTGGCAAATACGGAAAATTCCCACCCGTGTATGAGTATCTTTTCGCCTTCTTTGACTACCCGGGTTGTTCCCTTATCTTGTGTCTCTGCCGGTCCGTAAACCACAAGATGGGGAAAATGGGCCCGAAGTTCGGGAACGCCGCCTGTGTGATCGTGATGGTGATGCGTCAAGAGAATGGCTTCTGGCTGCCAGTTATTCTCTTTTATTGCACGTAATACAGGGGCGGCTTCTCCGGGATCAACAATGACGCATCGACGATCATCGTCAACCAAAACCCAGATGTAATTGTCCTCAAAAGCAGGAATACTGATAAGATTCATATATTACCTCTTATAGCGTGGCGGGTGTTTTGATGAAACCGGCAAGGATACCTCAGACTGTCGCAGCACCGGAACGTTGGGCGGAATTGCCCTGGGGTGAATACTATCGCGAGGCCTTAGAGCAACAACTGAAGCCATGGCTTGCGAAAATGTATGGTTTTCACCTGCTTAAGATTGGCAATCTCAGCGCGGAAATCAATACCGAAAGCTGCGCTATCTCACATCAGGTCAATGTCTCACTCGGCGGATCGCCGGTTCAGGTGAAAGCAGACCCATTGCATCTGCCATTTGCGGAAAAGTCCGTTGATGCGTGTCTGCTTGCCCATACACTGCCCTGGTGTAGTGATCCCCATCGCTTGCTGCGTGAAGCCGACCGTGTTTTGATTGATGATGGCTGGCTGGTACTCAGCGGGTTTAATCCTCTGAGTTTGATGGGTCTGCGTAAGCTGGTACCAGTACTACGCAAGACTCCACCTTACAACAGCCGGATGTTCACGATGATGCGCCAGCTCGACTGGCTTTCACTGCTAAACTTTGAGGTGCTCTGCTACGGCGGTTTTCAGGTGCTCCCCTGGGCGAGGCAGGGAGGTGTGCTGTTGAGCACGCATTTGCCCGCTTTAGGCTGTATGCAGTTCATCGTTGCGCGTAAGCGCACTATCCCTCTTACGCTTAATCCAATGAAGCAGAGCAAAACGAAAACGCATATCCGTCAAACTGTCGGTGCAACGCGGCAGTACAAAAAAACGAATCAGGATTCGGGTTGATACCCTGTATCTTCATGCGCAGGGTTTGATGCGGCTGCACGCGCCAGCTCGTCGCAGCGTTCGTTTTCCGGGTGACCGGCGTGGCCTTTTACCCACTCCCATTTAATCTCGTGCTGGCCCAGCGCTGCATCAAGACGTTTCCAGAGATCAACATTCTTGACCGGCTTCTTATCAGCGGTCTTCCAGCCGCGTTTTTTCCAGTTATGGATCCACTGGGTTATCCCCTGACGCACGTACTGGCTATCGGTGCTTAACACCACGTCACAATGCTCTTTTAACGCCTCCAGTGCCACTATGGCCGCCATCAACTCCATTCGGTTGTTGGTGGTCAGAAAATAGCCTTCGCTAAAAGTTTTTTCGTGCTGGCGATAGCGCATAATCGCGCCATAGCCGCCAGGCCCTGGGTTGCCGAGACAAGATCCATCGGTGAAAATTTCTACCTGTTTACGCATCTCTGGTAGACTTCCTGTAATTGAAACGTTCAGTTAAACGATAAGTCTGACATAAATGACCGCTATGAGCACTGCAATTACTCGCCAGATTGTCCTCGATACCGAAACCACCGGTATGAACCAGATCGGCGCGCACTACGAAGGGCACAAGATTATCGAGATCGGTGCCGTTGAAGTGGTGAACCGTCGTCTTACGGGGAACAACTTCCACGTCTACCTCAAACCTGATCGGCTGGTGGATCCAGAAGCGTTTGGCGTTCACGGTATTGCCGATGAGTTCTTGCTGGATAAGCCGACTTTTGCGGATGTCGCTGACGAGTTCCTGGAATACATCAAGGGCGCCGAACTTGTCATCCATAACGCCTCGTTCGATATCGGCTTTATGGATTATGAATTCAGTAAGCTTAATCGTGATATCCCGAAGACAAACACCTTCTGTAAGGTAACAGACAGCCTGGCGCTGGCGAGGAAAATGTTCCCCGGCAAGCGTAACAGCCTTGATGCACTCTGTTCCCGCTATGAAATAGACAATACCAAGCGAACGCTGCACGGGGCATTACTCGATGCCCAGATCCTGGCCGATGTCTATCTGACGATGACCGGTGGACAGACGTCAATGAAGTTCAGCATGGAAAATGAATCTCAGCAGACGCAAGGTGAGGCGGGAATTCAGCGTGTTGTCCGCCAGGCAAGTCGGTTGCGGGTTGTTTTAGCCAGTGATGAAGAGCTGCTTAATCACGAATCCCGACTCGATCTGGTGCTGAAAAAAGGTGGAAGTTGTATGTGGCGCGCCTGAAAAGCGCCGGAATGCTTGTAAAATCATCGTTTGGGCGATTTTTGCAGCAAACGATTCAAAACGTGAGAAAAAGCGTTGACGAGATCAGAGGCACACCGTAATATGCGCCTCGTTCCCCAAACGGGAACAGTGGAGCGGTAGTTCAGTCGGTTAGAATACCTGCCTGTCACGCAGGGGGTCGCGGGTTCGAGTCCCGTCCGTTCCGCCACTATTCAGAAGGCCTGAATCAGAAATGATTCAGGCCTTCGTCGTTTCTACTTTCTGAATTTCCTTTCCTTCTTTTATTAACAAAAAGTTAATTTTAGCGGTGCAATTAATTAACATATGCACAACATTAGTGCATTATTTGCACTGGTAGTGTGCATTTAACCTCCTGTTGTCTCTTCTGGCATCTGACGGGGTGTGTCACTTTGTAAATATAAATCACGAAAAATCATCCTCTTATCACTCACTTTCCAAAAATTACCTGAACCAATTGAATATTGGTTTGGTTATTGCTTAATCATTAGCACGATAAGCTTCATTCCATATCAATAACTTATCGTTAATAAAAATAAAGTAATGATGAAAGCGAGCGAACCAATATGGAAAAACCGTCACGGTTTCTGGCAAATTCCAGCACCGCGCTTGAACAACTGCGCGGGCTAATCAACCAGCACGAGTCAACACCAGGCACTCCGCTGCCCACAGAACGTGAGCTATCGGAAACTCTCGGCGTAGGACGACGTGAAGTGCGTCGTGCGCTGGATGTGCTGGAAGAAGAGGGGCGCATCTGGCGTAAACAGGGCAAAGGGACCTTTATCGGTCCGGCTGCCCCGGTTGAACCGCTGGCCCTTCAGGGATTGGTTCAGCAAACTAACCTTCTGGAAGTGATGGAAGCTCGTCTGCAGCTCGAACCCGGCCTTGCCCGGCTTGCGGCACTGCGTGCCACCAGGGAAAACCTCGCGCTGATGCAGCGCATGCTGGAACGCATTGATAAGGTCAACCCGGATGACCGTGATCTCAACGAACTGTGGGATAGCGCATTTCACCGGGCGATTGCAGAGGCTGCGGGCAATCGCCTGATGCTCGGTCTGTTTGATGCCATTGATGCCGTCAGACGTGAACCGGGCTGGCAGCATCTGCGTGAATTAGCCCGCACACCCGAACGTGTCGATAGTTACAACGACCATCATCACAAGATCATGTCCGCGATTATCCATCGCCAGCCAAATGAAGCAGCGGCGGCCATGCGCGAGCATCTGCTTTGCCTGCAAACCGCTCTGATTCAGGCGATCCACCTTGAGGACGACTTCACGCTATGACGACGATCCCGTTTAAGGACACTGCGCCTGTACTGAACTTGCATAATCTCAACGTTAAATTCGCCGGCTCGCCGGTGAGCGTACTTGATGGTATTTCACTGACGATTAAAGCGGGCGAAACTCTGGCGCTGGTGGGGGAGTCTGGCTGCGGCAAAAGTATCACCTCACTGGCGTTAATGGGTTTACTCCCCTCCAGCGCGCAGATCGTCAGCGGGGAGATGCAGTTTCGCCGTCATGATCTCCGCAAGCTTTCGCCACGGGAATACGCCAATCTGCGTGGTAGCGAACTGGCGATGATTTTCCAGGAGCCGATGACTTCGCTCAATCCGGCGTTTACGCTGGGCGATCAACTCAGCGAAGCAGTGATACGCCATCAGAACGTGCCGCGTACAGAAGCGATGAACGTTGCGCTGAAAATCCTGGAAAAGGTTCAGATCCCGGCGCCAGAGATGCGGCTCAAGGCATATCCCCACCAGCTTTCCGGCGGTATGCGCCAGCGCGTGATGATTGCCATGGCGTTGATTAACCATCCCAAACTGCTGATTGCCGATGAGCCGACCACGGCGTTGGATGTCACCATTCAGGCGCAAATCCTCGCCTTGCTCAACACCTTAAAAGCAGATACGGGTACCGCGGTGTTGATGATCACCCACGATTTAGGTGTGGTGGCAGAAGTCGCTCAGCAGGTGGCGGTGATGTATGCCGGTCAGGTGGTGGAGCAGGGAAGCGTTGAGGCGATCTTTGCCGATCCGCAGCATCCGTACACCATCGGTCTGATGGGGTCGATTCCTTCTCTTGGGGCACGTAAGGGGCAGCTTTCCACCATTCCTGGCTCGGTGCCACTGCCAGAATCCATGCCGAAAGGCTGCCGTTTCGCTACCCGTTGCCCGTTTGCGCAGCCGCGCTGCCATGATGAAAAACCTTCGCTCAATACACTCGGCGCGGGTCATCAGGTTGCCTGTTTCCGTGTGCCGCTGGAGCAACACATTGCCCTGGGAGAAATTGCATGACTACGCCCATCCTCGAAGCCCGTGACCTGAGCAAGATCTTCCCCGGCCCGAAAAAACTGTTTACCCCGGCGAGGTTTGTCACGGCGGTCGATCGCGTTTCGCTTGCCGTTATGCCGGGGGAAACGCTGGCGATTGTGGGGGAGTCAGGTTCCGGAAAATCCACCTTGGGTCGTCTGCTTCTGCGTTTGCTTGCCGCCAGCGAAGGGCGCGTGTTTTATCAGGGCGAGGAGATCACCCACGCATCGGGGGCACGCCTGAATCAGCTCCGGCGCGAGCTGCAAATTATTTTCCAGGATCCCTTCGCTTCGCTGAACCCGCGTATGACGGTCGAGCAGATTGTCGGTGAACCACTGTGGTTGCACCAGAACATGAAAAAAGTCGATCGTCAGTACCGTGTTGCCGAGTTGCTTAAAACCGTTGGCCTCCCTGCCGCCTGGGCCGGGCGCTACCCACATGAGTTTTCGGGAGGACAGCGTCAGCGTATTGGCATTGCACGAGCGCTGGCTTCGGGGCCGAAACTGCTGTTGGGCGACGAACCCGTCTCGGCGCTGGATGTCTCGGTGCAGGCGCAGGTAGTGAACCTGCTCGAAAGCCTGAAGCACCAACTGGGGCTGACGATGGTGATTGTCGCCCACGGCCTGGCCGTTATCCGCCACATGAGTGACCGCGTGGCGGTGATGTATCTTGGGCAAATTGTTGAGCTTGCGACGGTTGACGAAATTTTTGATGCGCCGCTACACCCTTATACCCAGGCATTGATCGCCTCTGCGCCCCAGATGCAGCCAGGTGTTGAACGTGACGCGCCGCTGCTACAGGGGGATTTGCCCAACCCGGCCAACCCGCCGTCCGGCTGTCGCTTCCACACCCGTTGCCCATACGTCACCGACGAATGCCGCCAGGTTGAGCCGATTAATCAGGTGCTTGAAGGCGGACGTCAGGTTGCCTGTCATCGCTGGCAGGACATTAATCGCGATCGCAGTGTAATTCAGATAGCACCGCCATCTGCTGCCTTTCTGCGCCGCCGCGCGCTGTTTGAATACGCGGCATCTCACTCCTCCCTTCCTTCAAGGAACTCATGATAATGACAATGCGTAATTCTCTTTTGACCGTACTGGGAAGTGTAATGTTGCTCGGCGCGGTGCTGCCCGCCCATTCTGAAAGTGTGCTGCGAATTGGTCTGGGGGCCGATCCGGACATGCTCGACCCGCATCTGGCGCGCACTTACTATGGCCGCTTCGTGTTTGCCTCCCTGTGCGACAGGCTGGTGGACGTGGATGAAAATCTGAAGGTTGTCCCCGGTCTGGCTAAAGACTGGGCGTGGAGCGACGACGGTAAAACCCTCACCCTGAATTTGCGCGAGGGCGTCACCTTCCACGACGGTGAGAAATTCGATGCTGCCGCCGCAAAATACAACCTCGACCGTGCCCTGACCTTAAAAGGCTCCCTGCGTAAAAGTGAGATTTCCTCAGTGGAGTCGGTTGAGGTCACGGGCCCGATGCAGATTGCCCTGCACCTGAAAACGCCGGACGCCGCGCTGCTGATGCAACTCACCGACCGCGCGGGCGCGATGATGGCACCCGAAGCGGCAAAAAAACAGGATTTTACCGCGCATCCGGTCTGTTCTGGCCCGTATAAGTTCGACAGCCGTGTCTCTCAGGATCGTATCGTTCTGACGCGTTTCGACAACTACTGGAATAAAGGCGCTTACCACTTCGACAAGATTATCTATCTGCCGATCCCGGATGCCTCTGTGCGTCTGGCGAACCTGCGAGCAGGCGATCTCGATCTGACGGAAGGCATTGCCGCCAGCGACGTGAAGACTGTGGAGGCTGACAGCAAGCTGGCGCTGGCGAAGGTCACCGGTCTGGGTTATCAGGGGATTACCTTCAACATTAATAACGGGAAGGTGCCAGCGAACGATCCGTTCAAAGACGCCCGGGTGCGTGAAGCGTTCTCGCAGGCAATTGACCGCGATGCGCTAAACCAGGTGGTCTTTGAAGGGCTGTATTCGCCAGCCAACCAGGCGTTTTCAACGGTGAGCCCGTATCACGTCAACCTGCCGATACCACCGCGCGATGTCGACAAAGCCAAAGCGCTGCTGAAAGCGGCAGGCGTCACCACGCCGCTGACCGTCAACCTGCTGGTGCCGAACAACCCAACATCGCAGCAGGTCGGTCAGGTGCTGCAGGCGATGGTGGCGGAGGCGGGCTTTAACCTCAATCTGCAAATGACGGAATTCGCCACGCTGCTGGATCGCCAGCAGAGCGGTGACTATCAACTGAGCTTCTCCGGCTGGTCCGGTCGTCCCGATCCGGATGGCAGCATCTTTGGCTTCATTAACAGCAAAGGCACTTTAAACGACGGCCGTTACAGTAATGCTCAGGTAGATGAATGGTTGACTCAGGCGCGTCAGAGCACCGATCAGGCCGCACGCCAGCCGTTGTACGAGAAAGTGGTGAAGCAACTGCAAACCGATATGCCGATTGCCTACCTCTACTTTGAGCCGCGTATTTTTGGTCTGAACAAAAGCGTACAGGGCTTTAAACCTTACCCGGACGGCATCGTGCGTCTGGCCGGTTTGACGCTGGCAAAATAAACGTCCTGAGGAGAACCCATGCTGGAACTGATTTGCAAACGTCTGCTGCTGGCCATCCCGACGCTTCTGTTGGTGAGCATGATGGTCTTTGGCTTGCAAAAGCTGCTGCCTGGTGACCCGCTGATTGCGATGGCCGGGGAGGAACGCGATCCGGCGGTCATCGCTCAACTGCGTGCGGAGTTGAACCTCGATGCGCCGATCCCCGTGCAGTATTTTAACTGGCTGACGCGCGCGCTACAGGGTGATCTGGGCGTCTCCTTACGCACGCATGAGCCGGTGACTCAGCTGATAGCCAGTAAGTTGCCGGTGACGCTGGAGTTGTCTCTGCTGGCGATGATCATTGCGCTGGTGTTTGGCATCAGCATGGGGATCCTCGCAGCGGTAAACAAAAACAGCTGGGTCGATCATGGGGCTAACTTTGTGGCGATCTCAGGGATCTCAATACCGCACTTTTGGCTGGGGATCCTGCTGATTCTGGTCTTTTCGGTGAATCTGCAATGGCTACCCGCGTCCGGCTACGTGCCGTTCAGTGAAGATCCGCTCCAGAACCTGCGCACGTTGCTGCTGCCCGCGTCCGTGCTCGGAACCGGCCTGGCGGCGACGCTGATGCGCCATACCCGTGCGTCGATGATTGCGGTGCTGAAAGCCGATTACATCCGTACCGCACGGGCTAAGGGGCTGCTGCCAAAAGCGGTGATCTTAAAGCATGCGTTTCGCAATGCACTGGTGCCGGTGATCACTCTCACCACGCTGCTGTTTGGCGAGTTACTGGGTGGTGCGGTGCTGACCGAGCAGGTCTTCACTATTCCGGGTTTCGGCAAAATGATCGTCGATTCGGTGTTTAACCGTGACTACGCGGTGGTGCAGGGCGTGGTGCTGATTGTGGCGATTGGCTTCCTGATGCTCAACCTGTTGGCCGATGTGCTCTACGTTCTTATCAACCCGAAAATGCGAGGTTAATGATGGCAGAACTGACGACTCAAACCGTTGTGCCTGCACTGCCGCGTGCGCAAAACCGGGTGCTGAAAAAATTCCTCGCGAACAAAAGTGCGGTGATTGGTGCGGTGATTGTGGGCTTCTTTGTATTGCTCGCGCTGCTGGCGCCGTGGATTGCGCCGTTTGATCCGGTCAAAGCCAACTTCCTGGCGGTGCGCAAAGCACCGTCGGCGATGTACTGGTTCGGCACCGACGAGCTGGGGCGCGACATTTTATCTCGCATTATCTGGGGAGCACGCACCTCGCTGATGGCAGGCTGTATGTCGGTGGTGATTGCCGTTGTCATCGGTGTGCCGCTGGGGCTGGTGGCGGGTTACTTCCAGAAAATGTGGGATGGCGTGATTTCGCGCTTTATCGAAGCGCTGCTGGCCTGTCCGTTCCTGATCATGGCGATCGCGCTGGGGGCATTTTTAGGCCCAAGCCTGACGAATGCAATGATCGCCATTGGTCTCTCGGCGATGCCAATCTTCGCCCGGCTGACACGTGGGCAGGTGATCGCGATTCGCAATGAAGAGTACATCGACGGCGCTCGGGCGATCGGCCTACCGGACCGCTGGATCATCATCAAATACGTCCTGCCGAATGTGATGTCGCCAATCCTGGTGCAGGCTACGCTGGCGATTGCCTCGGCGATTATCGCTGAAGCCAGCCTGTCATTTTTGGGATTGGGACAGCAACCGCCAAATCCGTCATGGGGCTCGATGCTCAATACGGCGAAAGGTTTCCTGGAGCAGGCTCCGTGGATGTCGGTATTCCCCGGCGTGGCGATTTTCCTTGCCGTGCAGGGCTTTAATTTACTCGGCGACGGGCTGCGCGATGCGCTCGATCCGCGCCACGACTAAGGAGTCATGATGACCAAAGCGCTTGATTTCACTTCCGGTTATGATTCACGACGCCCACCGATGATGGGGTATAACGCTGTTGCGACCTCGCAGCCGCTGGCGGCACAGGCGGGCATGAAGATGCTGCAGCTGGGCGGGAATGCCGTTGATGCGGCCGTTGCTACGGCGATGGTGCTGACAGTGGTCGAGCCCACCGGGAATGGTATTGGTAGCGATGCCTTTGCCATTGTCTGGGATGGGGAAAAGCTCCACGGTCTTAATGCATCGGGCCGCTCACCTGCCAGCTGGCATGCCGATCTATTCGCTGGCAAAACCGCGGTACCGGAAATTGGCTGGGATGCAGTGACGGTACCGGGTGCGGTATCCGGCTGGGTCGCACTGGCGGAACGCTTCGGCACACTACCGCTGACCACGCTGGCACAGCCTGCCATTGATTACGCGCGCAACGGTTTCCCAGTCTCCCCGCTGATTGGTCATCTGTGGCAACGCGGCTATAACAAGCTGAAAGATCAGCCGGGCTTTAGCGCCTGCTTCGCCCCGGAAGGTCGTGCACCGCGCGTGGGGGAAATCTTCCGTAACCCGGCGCAGGCAAACTCACTGGAGCTGATTGCCAAAACCAATGGCGAAGCGTTTTATCGTGGCGAGCTGGCGCAGAAAATTGCCGCTTTTGCCAAAGAACATGGCGCACATCTTACTGCCGACGATCTGGCAAACCATCGCGTAGACTGGGTTGAACTGTTGTCGTGCGATTTTGCGGGCGGTTCGGTGCAGGAGCTTCCACCCAATGGCCAGGGGATCGCCACGCTGATTGCGCTCGGCATTCTGGAACAGTGCGGCATTGAGAAATATCACCCGGATTCCGTGCAGTCTCTGCATCTCTCCATCGAGGCGATGAAGCTGGCGCTGGCGGATCTCGACCGCTACGTGGCGGATGAAGAACACATGGAATTCGCTGCCAAAGCGCTGCTGAGCGATAGCTATCTGAAATCGCGGGCTGCGTTGATCGATCAGGATAACGCCTCTGATTTCGTCTATGGATCGCCGACGCAAAGCGGCACGGTCTACATCAGCACCGCGGACGCCAGCGGGATGATGGTCTCGTTTATTCAGTCCAACTATATGGGCTTTGGCTCCGGAATTGTAGTGCCTGACACGGGGATCAGCCTGCAAAACCGGGGCTGTGGTTTTTCGCTGGATCCGAATCACCCGAACGCGCTGGCGGGTGGCAAACGTCCGTTCCACACCATTATTCCTGGCTTTGCGATGGACGGTAATGGAAAACCGCTGATGTCTTTCGGCGTGATGGGCGGGCCAATGCAGGCGCAGGGGCACATGCAAATGGCGTTACGCATCATGCTGCACGGGCAAAACCCGCAGGCGGCAATTGATGCCCCGCGCTGGCGCGTGGTGCAGGGCAGGGAGGTGATCGTTGAGTCGACGTTCGATCGCAATACGATTGCCGCGCTGCGCGAGCGCGGACATCAGATCGTGGTGGAAGATCCGCTTCAGGATTACAACTTCGGCGGTGCGCAGGTGATTTACCGTCTGCCGGAAGGGCACTACGTGGCCGCGACGGAAAGCCGAAAAGACGGGCAGGCGCTGGTGAGTTAATGTTTTATCCTCCCTCTCCCTTTGGGAGAGGGGGAAAATTTCAGCCAATGCTAAACGGATCCGCATCCTGCCATGCCGGAAACTTCTCCCGGTACTCCTGCAACGCCGTCAACGACAGCTCCGCATCAATGCGCGTCGCCTGATGCGGCTCGGCGGTGGCAATGATCTCACCCTGCGGATTCACCACCCGGCTGTCGCCACGGTAGTGATGCCCGTTGCCGTCAGTCCCCACGCGGTTACAGCCCACCACGTATGCCTGGTTTTCAATCGCGCGAGCCACCAGCAGCGACTGCCAGTGCAGGGAGCGTGGCGCAGGCCAGTTGGCGACATACAGTGCTACGTCGTAATCGTTGCGGTTGCGTGACCACACCGGGAAGCGCAGGTCATAGCAGACCAGCGGCAGAATACGCCAGCCGCGCCATTCAAACACCACGCGCTCATTTCCGGCTTCATAGTGATGATGTTCATCCGCCATACGGAACAGATGGCGTTTGTCGTAAAAATGCACTTTCCCTTCTGGCTCAACCAGCAGGAAGCGGTTCACCGGCCCGCGCTCGGTTTGCAGGGCGGCGCTGCCCGCAATCAGCGCGTTGGTCTGCTGCGCTTTGGCATGCATCCAGGCAACCACCTCTTCCTGCGGCATCGACTGTTTAGCCGCTTCCATCGCGAAGCCGGTGGTGAACATCTCCGGCAGGACAATCACATCACGCCCGGTAATACCTTCCAGTTGACGATCAAAGTGACGCAGGTTGGCGGGGCCATCCATCCACACTAACGGTTGCTGCAAAATCGAAATCTTCAGACCAGGCACAATTCAGACTCCTCAAACGACCACTTTTTGACACTGTAGCACGACATAACGAGAAAATGTGGCAATAAAAAACCCCGCGCAGGGCGGGGTTCGTGCAAGCGAAACGCGTTACGCAGCTTCAGGTTTGCTGTGTTTCTCCGGCAACTTTACTGGCTGCGTCGCCAGCTCGTCCGGTTCGAAATCATCCACGTTAATACTGCGCAGACGGCTCTCTTCAGCTTTCACCAGCAGGGCAGCTTCATCTTTATTGATAATGCCACCTTCGAGTGCCTGTTTTGCCAGTTCGTCCAGACGGGTAAACGGCAGGTTTTTGCCCAGCTGTTTGCAGATCTTCTGGTGAATTGGATCGGCAGCCATTACGTCCAGCAGCGCCTCTTCCAGCAGACCCACCGGGTTATGCGGGGTTGGAGCCAGATACTGACCACGACCGATACGTGAACGGGTTGCGCTCGGGACCTGCAGGATCTTCGCTACTTTGTGATCCAGCTTGTCGGATGGTGCCTGGTGATGACGACCGGTCGGGAAGATCACCACGCGCAGGGCCCCAGCCACAAAACGGTTCGGGAAGTTCGCCAGCAAATCGTCAATAGCCTGTTCTGCCTGATACATCGCATCCTGTACGCCCCAGTGGACCAGCGGCAGATCCGCTTCCTGACGACCTTCATCGTCGTAGCGCTTCAGGACCGCAGAGGCCAGGAACACCTGACTCAGCACATCTCCCAGACGAGCAGAGATACGTTCGCGACGCTTCAGGCTACCACCCAACACCGCCATAGAAACGTCAGACAGCAGAGCCAGGTTAGCGCTCAGACGGTTCAGCTGTTGATAGTAACGTTTCGTCGCATCACCGGTTGGCGTAGCGCTGGTACGGCCATTGGTCAGACCGAGCCAGAAGCTGCGCATCTTATTGCTACCCACATGACCGATATGTTTGAACAGCAGCTTATCGAAGGCATCTACGTCGTTGTTCTGCGCAGCGGCCATCTCTTCCAGCACGTATGGATGGCAGCGAATGGCACCCTGACCGAAGATCATCATGCTGCGGGTCAGAATATTCGCCCCTTCAACGGTGATCGCGATAGGCGCACCCTGATAACCACGGGCGAGGAAGTTGCCTTCACCGAGCATAATGCCTTTACCGCCCGCGATATCCATCGCATCAATGATCGACTGCTGCGCACGGTGGGTACAGTGGTACTTCACAATCGCGGACAGTACGGCTGGTTTCTCGCCCAGCATAATGCCGTAGGTAATCAGGGTGGCGGCAGCATCCATCACATAGGCGTTACCCGCGATACGTGCCAGCGGCTCTTCAATACCTTCCATTTTGCCGATGGAGATTTTGAACTGACGGCGGATGTGAGCGTACGCACCAATTCCCATCGCCACAGATTTCAGACCACCGGTGGAGTTTGACGGCAGGGTAATACCGCGACCTACAGACAGACATTCCACCAGCATGCGCCAGCCCTGACCGGCCATTTTCGGACCACCGATGATGTAATCAATCGGTACAAAGATATCCTGGCCGCGCGTTGGACCGTTCTGGAACGGTACGTTCAGCGGGAAGTGACGACGACCAATTTCAACGCCTGGGGTCGAGGTTGGGATCAGGGCACAGGTAATGCCCAGATCTTCTTCGTTGCCCAGCAGTTTTTCCGGGTCAGAGAGTTTAAACGCCAGACCCAGCACGGTGGCAATAGGCGCCAGAGTGATATAGCGCTTGTTCCAGGTCAGGCGCATGCCGAGAACCTGCTCGCCCTGCCACTCACCCATGCAAACCACGCCGGTATCCGGAATCGCGCCCGCATCGGAGCCTGCTTCCGGGCTGGTTAGCGCGAAGCAAGGGATTTCCAGACCACGTGCCAGACGCGGCAGGTAGTGATCTTTCTGCTCTTCCGTACCGTAATGCTGCAGCAGTTCGCCCGGGCCTAAGGAGTTAGGTACGCCGACAGTGATGGCCAGGATCCCAGAGACGCCAGCCAGTTTTTGCAGGACACGAGCCTGAGCGTAAGCGGAGAATTCCAGACCACCGTACTCTTTCTTGATGATCATCGCGAAGAAGCGATGTTCTTTCAGGTACGCCCACAGTTCTGGCGGCAGATCGGCCATTTCATGGGTGATGGCGAAGTCATTTGCCATACGACACGCTTCTTCCACGGGGCCGTCAATAAAGGCCTGTTCTTCAGCAGTCAGACGTGGCTGCGGGTAGTTATGCAGCTTTTTCCAGTCCGGGTTGCCCTGGAACAGGTCGCCTTCCCACCAGGTCGTGCCGGCATCAATCGCTTCTTTTTCAGTACGCGACATTGGCGGCATCACTTTGCGGAAACCTTTGAACACCGGTGCAGAGATCATGGATTTACGCATCGGGGCAAAGTTAAACGGCAGAAGAATGATGGCAAGAGGGACTAAAAGCCAGATATTCCAGAGACCTGCGACGCCAAGCGCAGCCGTCCAGGCCAGAAGAATCAGGCTGCTCAGGAATAAACTTACACGGTGATAGAACAACACACCGAGCAGAACAACGGTTGCGAGAATGCTCAAAATCATCATAAAGAAAAGCTCCCTTGCTTGTAGGAGGTCTGACCACTTGTGATGATATGGTTGTAGTTGATGTTATTTCCTTTAGCAATGTGTTTACAAAATAATTACAACCTGGTTCACATTGTTCGTGTCTTAACGGGCACGAAAACGCAAAACGCCGGGCGATTCGTATGGCTTTAGCTTCTCGCTTTTCCCGCTATCCGGTACACTCCACTGTGTTATTTCATCAATACTGAAGGATTATCCTCATGTACCAGGATCTTATTCGTAACGAACTGAACGAAGCGGCGGAAACGCTGGCTAACTTTCTGAAAGATGATGCCAATATTCACGCTATTCAGCGCGCGGCGGTCCTGCTGGCCGACAGTTTCAAAGCCGGGGGCAAAGTGCTCTCATGCGGTAACGGTGGCTCCCACTGTGACGCCATGCACTTCGCAGAAGAGCTGACCGGGCGTTATCGCGAAAACCGTCCGGGCTACCCGGCGATTGCGATCTCTGATGTGAGCCACATCTCCTGCGTAGGTAACGACTTTGGTTACGACCACATTTTCTCCCGCTACGTTGAAGCGGTCGGTCGTGAAGGCGACGTGCTGCTGGGTATCTCTACCTCTGGTAACTCCGGTAACGTGATCAAAGCGATCGCTGCCGCGCGCGAAAAAGGGATGAAAGTCATCACCCTGACCGGTAAAGATGGCGGTAAGATGGACGGTACGGCGGATGTTGAAATCCGTGTTCCGCACTTCGGTTATGCTGACCGCATTCAGGAAATTCACATCAAAGTGATCCATATCCTGATCCAGCTGATCGAAAAAGAGATGGTTAAGTAAGACTTCGCTGGGGGCTGAAATGCCCCCGCTGTTGTGGAGGTGATGTATGTGCGAATTGCTCGGGATGAGCGCCAATGTGCCAACCGATATCTGCTTTAGTTTCACCGGGCTGGTTCAGCGTGGTGGAGGAACCGGGCCGCATAAAGACGGCTGGGGCATCACTTTTTACGAAGGCAAAGGGTGTCGCACGTTCAAAGATCCACAACCCAGCTTTAACTCACCGATAGCTAAACTGGTGCAGGACTATCCCATTAAATCCTGTTCGGTGATTGCCCACATCCGCCAGGCAAACCGCGGCGAAGTGGCGCTGGAAAATACCCATCCGTTTACCCGGGAACTGTGGGGCCGTAACTGGACCTATGCGCACAACGGTCAACTTACGGGCTATAAGTCACTGGAGACGGGTAATTTCCGCCCGGTCGGCGAAACCGACAGTGAGAAAGCCTTCTGCTGGCTACTGCACAAGCTGACGGAGCGCTATCCCCGCACGCCCGGTAACATGACCGCTGTGTTTAAATACATCGCGACGCTGGCGTCGGAGCTACGCGAAAAAGGCGTGTTTAACATGCTGCTCTCTGACGGGCGTTATGTGATGGCGTTCTGCTCTACAAATCTGTTCTGGATCACCCGTCGTGCACCCTTTGGCGTTGCGACGCTGCTCGATCAGGATGTGGAGATAGACTTTCAGAAGGAGACCACACCGAATGATGTGGTCACTGTTATTGCAACGCAGCCGCTGACGGGCAACGAAACCTGGCAAAAAATTATGCCAGGCGAGTGGGTGCTATTTTGTCTCGGGGACCGTGTAATTTGACGCCAGCTGTGGATGGACGACTTCGTGGCTCAGCGGTTTGCTGACCACGTAACGGCCATCTACGATAGAGACTACCGGCGGCTTGTGGGTTTGCTCAAAGTAGTCGTAACCGGGTTTCAGCTGTTTCCAGAAGTCCGCGTAGTAAGAGTACTTGTGGCGTGCCATGTTGGCATCGGTCATGCGGAACGGATAGATGCTGACCTGAACGTTAGGTTGCCCAAAGACCAGCGCACCCGTCACGAACTGGAAAATCTCATCAATGCCGGAATCGGTCATCGCATAACAGCCGATAGACACGCAGGCACCGTGGATCATCAGGTATTTACCTTCATAACCGTGAGCACGGTCATAGGCATTCGGGAAGCCGATGTTAATGGCTTTATAGAAGCGGCTGTCAGGTTTGAGCTGGTTACGCTGAACGCTGTAAAACCCTTCCGGACTTTTGAAATCGCCCTGACGCTGTTTTGGCCCCAGCCCGCCGGAGTAGTTACAAATTTTGTAGCTATCAAGCAGCTGATAAGTCTCGCCCATTTTTACAAACAGATCGAGAGTGCGCTCTTCCTTGAAGATCTGAATATAAACCGGCGATCCCATTAACTGCTGTTTATATTCTTTGCTGATCGGCGTCGTTGAGCTGTTACTGCTGAGCAGCCCGGCAAACGACATGCACGGCATCAGAAGCATCGCAATGAACAATGCGATTTTACGCATACTACTAGTTCCTTGATAAAACTATGACCAACTTGCCAGGACGGCAAAAGAGACCCGAAATCAGATTATTCTGTTAGGAGCGCTCACATTAGCACCGCCAGAGATTTTCGCAAGAGCCGGGCGGTGAGTTTACAAATTAGTTTTACTTTATAAACCATCACAATCACGTTTGCGCCAGGAACTTTGCGTAATACCTCGCACTTTGGCGTAAGCAAACGCGGATTTCGTCCCCGACAAAAGGCGAAAATGGTACACTCCACCCCTTCTGGATTGTTGTTCATGGAAACCTGCTAACCACATGTTTAAAATCAAAAAAGGACTTGAACTGCCGATTGCAGGCGTGCCAGTGCAGCACGTTTCGACAGGCGCAAGTGTTCGTCATGTCGCCATTTTGGGCGACGACTATCTGGGAATGCGTCCTTCTATGCTGGTACAGGAAGGCGATCGTGTTATCAAAGGCCAGGTGCTCTTTGAGGACAAAAAAAATCCTGGCGTCATGTTCACGGCACCCGCAAGTGGCACCGTGGTGGCGATCAATCGCGGCGAACGCCGTATTCTGCAGTCGGTGGTTATCCGCATTGAAGGCGATGAGCAGTGCGAATTTGCTCATTACGATGCCGCAGACCTCGCATCGCTAAGCCGTGACGCTGTTCAGGCTCAGCTCCTGGCGTCCGGTTTATGGACCGCGCTTCGCACGCGTCCCTTCAGTAAATCACCTGTTCCGGGTACGGAACCGGCCGCTATTTTTGTTACGGCAATCGACACCAACCCGCTCAGCGCAGACCCGCAACCGGTGATTCTGGCTCAGCGAAAAGCCTTTGATGCCGGGCTGACCATTTTAACCCGTCTGACGTCAGGGAAGGTCCATGTCTGCCAGTCTGGTGGCGGTAAGCTCGGTGGGCACCCACAGGGGCAGGTGACATTTAATGAGTTTGCGGGCCCACATCCCGCGGGTCTGGTCGGGACGCATATTCACTTTCTTGAGCCCGTGAGCCTGACGAAACAGGTCTGGCACCTGAATTATCAGGACGTCATTGCCATCGGTAAGCTGTTTACCACGGGTGAACTCTGCGCTGAACGGGTGATCGCCATCGGCGGGCCGCAAGCGGCCAACCCGCGTCTGGTGAAAACGCTGCTGGGTGCAGATATTAATGAACTGCTGGTGGGGGAAATAAAAGAGGGTGAAAACCGCCTGATCTCTGGCTCGGTGCTCAGCGGCCGTCATGCCGTGAATGCGCACGCTTATCTGGGGCGTTTCCATCTGCAGGTCAGCATTGTGCAAGAAGGACGCGAGAAAGAGCTGTTCGGCTGGGTTCTTCCGGGAGCCGATAAGTATTCCGTGACCCGCACAACGCTTGGGCACTTCCTGCGCCACAAACTCTTTAATTTCTCGACCAGCACGAATGGTGGAGAGCGCGCGATGGTACCCATTGGCAACTACGAACGCGTCATGCCACTGGATATTCTGCCGACCATGCTGTTGCGCGATCTGCTCGCCGGAGATACCGACAGCGCGCAGGCATTGGGTTGCCTGGAGCTGGACGAAGAAGATCTGGCGCTTTGTACCTATGTTTGTCCGGGAAAATACGAATACGGACCCGTATTGCGCGAGGTGTTAACCCGCATTGAGCAGGAAGGATAACCGATGGGCTTAAAACACCTCTTTGAAAAAATTGAGCCGCACTTTACTGAAGGGAAGCTCAAAAAGTACTACCCGTTATATGAAGCGACGACGACCATTTTCTACACACCGGGGCTGGTGACGAAGGGGGCGGCGCACGTTCGTGACGCTATCGACCTGAAGCGAATGATGATCCTTGTGTGGTTTGCGGTCTTCCCTGCCATGTTCTGGGGCATGTACAACGTAGGGCTGCAGACCATTCCTGCCCTGCATCATCTGTACGATGCTCAGCAACTGGCGCAGGTGATCCAGTCTGACTGGCACTACCGTCTGGCGCAGTCGCTGGGCGTGAGCTTTGCGCCAGACTCGGGCTGGGTCAGCATGATGACGCTGGGGGCGGTGTTCTTCCTGCCGATCTACATCACGGTATTTATCGTGGGTGGCTTCTGGGAAGTGCTGTTTGCCATCATTCGTAAACATGAGATCAACGAAGGCTTCTTTGTTACTTCCATTCTTTTTGCCCTGATTGTCCCGCCAACGTTACCGCTCTGGCAGGCCGCGTTGGGGATCAGCTTTGGTGTGGTCATTGCGAAAGAGATCTTCGGGGGGACCGGGCGTAACTTCCTCAACCCAGCGCTAGCGGGACGTGCGTTCCTGTTCTTTGCCTATCCCGCGCAAATCTCCGGCGATCTGGTATGGACGGCGGCGGATGGTTTCTCCGGTGCGACACCACTGTCTCAGTGGGCGGCACATGGGGGCGAAACGCTGGTTAACAACGCGACAGGCCAGCCTGTTACCTGGTTTGATGCCTTTATTGGCAACATACCGGGCTCCATTGGGGAAGTCTCTACGCTGATGATTTTGCTGGGTGGTGCGATCATACTTTTCGGTCGCGTGGCCTCCTGGCGGATTGTTGCCGGTGTGATGATCGGCATGGTGCTGACCGCCACGATGTTCAACATGATCGGTTCGACTACCAATCCGATGTTCTCCATGCCCTGGTACTGGCATCTGGTGTTGGGGGGCTTCGCATTCGGCATGATGTTTATGGCGACCGATCCCGTCTCTGCCTCGTTTACTGATAAAGGTAAATGGAGCTATGGCGTGCTCATTGGTGCGATGTGTGTCCTGATTCGTGTGGTCAACCCGGCGTATCCGGAAGGGATGATGTTGGCCATTCTGTTTGCCAACCTGTTTGCGCCACTTTTCGATTATCTGGTCGTGCGCGCCAACATTAAGCGGAGGAAGGCGCGTGGCTGAAATCAAAAATAACGACAGCATCGGTAAAACGCTGCTGGTGGTGCTGGTGTTGTGTCTGGTCTGTTCCATTGTGGTGGCCGGTTCTGCCGTGGGGTTAAAGCCGCGACAGCAGGAGCAGCGCGCACTGGATAAACAGCGCAATATCCTGGCTGTCGCCGGGTTGATGCAGGAAGGAATGAGTGCAGACGATGTCTCTGCAGTCTTTGCTGAGCGCATTACCGCGCGTCTGGTGGATTTAAAAACCGGGCAACTGCTGGATAAAGATCCGGCGAAATACAACCAGTCGCTGGCATTAAAAGACCCGCAGATGAGCCTGACGCTGGACGCCTCACAGGATCCGGCTGGTATCAAGCGTCGCAGTAATCTTGCTGAAGTCTATCTCGTGCGCGATGAACAAAAACGGGTGCAGGAAGTGGTAGTGCCTATCTACGGCAACGGTCTGTGGTCGATGATGTACGCCTTTGTGGCGCTTGATACGGATGGTCGCACTGTGAAAGGCATTACGTACTATGACCAGGGCGAAACGCCGGGGCTCGGCGGTGAAGTAGAGAACCCTAACTGGCGGGCACAGTTTGTCGGCAAGAAAGTGCTCGACGATAACGGTCTGCCTGCGCTGAAGGTAATGAAAGGGGCTGCTCGTCCCGGTGACGACTACGCCGTCGACGGGCTTTCCGGTGCCACGCTCACCTCAAAAGGTGTGCAGCACAGTTTTGATTTCTGGATGGGCGAACTGGGCTTTGGTCCTTTCCTGAAAAACGTACGTGAAGGAGCGCTGAACAATGGCTGATACCGGTGAACTGAAAGAAGTCAAAAAGGTGCTCATTGGCCCGTTGCTCGCCAATAACCCGATCACGCTGCAGGTACTGGGTGTCTGTTCAGCTCTGGCGGTGACGACCAAGCTGGAAACGGCGGTAGTGATGACGTTGGCAGTAACGCTGGTCACCGCGTTTTCCAGCATGTTTATCTCCATGATCCGTCACCACATTCCCAACAGTGTGAGGATCATTGTGCAGATGGCGATCATCGCCTCGCTGGTGATCGTGGTCGATCAGTTACTGCGCGCCTTCGCCTATGAAACCTCAAAACAGCTTTCGGTATTTGTTGGTCTGATTATCACCAACTGTATCGTGATGGGACGTGCAGAAGCCTACGCCATGAAAATGCCGCCGCTGGCGAGCTTTATGGATGGCATCGGCAACGGCCTTGGTTATGGTGTGATCTTGCTGACCGTGGGGTTCCTGCGTGAGTTGATTGGCAGCGGTAAGCTGTTTGGCATCACGGTGCTGGACACGGTGCAGAACGGCGGCTGGTATCAGCCAAACGGCCTGTTCCTGCTGGCACCCAGCGCATTTTTCATTATCGGTTTGCTGATCTGGCTTATTCGTACGCTGAAGCCAGAACAGCAGGAAAAGGAGTAACCGACAATGGCTCATTACCTGAGTTTATTTGTGCGTGCGGTGTTTGTTGAAAACATGGCGCTCGCGTTCTTCCTCGGCATGTGTACGTTCCTTGCCGTGTCCAAAAAGGTGTCGACGGCATTTGGCCTGGGCGTAGCGGTTACCGTGGTGCTCGGCTTATCGGTGCCGATCAACAACCTGGTATACAACTTTGTGCTGCGGGATAGTGCGCTGGTAGAGGGGATCGATCTCAGCTTCCTGAACTTCATCACCTTTATAGGTGTGATTGCGGCGCTGGTGCAAATCCTTGAGATGATCCTCGATAAGTATTTCCCGTCACTCTACAACGCGCTGGGGATCTTCCTGCCGTTGATCGCGGTGAACTGCGCCATCTTCGGCGGCGTCTCGTTTATGGTTCAGCGTGATTACAACTTCAGTGAATCTGTGGTGTACGGTTTCGGTTCTGGCATTGGCTGGATGCTGGCGATTGTCACCATGGCGGGGATCCGCGAAAAAATGAAATATGCCAACGTGCCTGCAGGCCTGCGTGGCTTAGGGATCACCTTTATCACCACCGGACTGATGGCATTGGGGTTTATGTCCTTCTCCGGTGTGCAGCTATAAGGGCTAACTGATGGAAATTATGCTTGGCGTGGCGATGTTCACGCTGATTGTACTGGTGTTATCAGGGCTTATTCTGGTGGCACGTGCGAAGCTGGTGAATTCCGGCGACGTGGTGATTGATATTAACGACGAGCCGCAGAACCAGATCCGCACACCCGCCGGAGATAAACTGTTGAATACGCTCTCCGGCAACGGGATCTTTGTCTCTTCGGCCTGTGGCGGTGGTGGCTCCTGCGGGCAGTGCCGCGTTACGGTGAAAGAGGGCGGAGGAGATATCCTGCCAACCGAACTGGCACATATCACAAAGCGTGAGGCAAAAGAGGGCTGCCGTCTGGCCTGCCAGGTCGCTGTACGTCAGAACATGAAAATAGAGCTGCCGGAAGAGATCTTTGGCGTTAAAAAATGGGAATGTGAGGTTATCTCTAATGATAACAAAGCCACGTTTATCAAAGAGCTGAAGTTGCGGGTGCCTGAAGGCGAGAGCGTTCCGTTCCGGGCGGGGGGCTATATTCAGATTGAGTGCCCGGAACACACCGTGGCATATGCTGACTTCGATGTCCCGCATGAATACCGGGCCGACTGGGACAAGTTCAATCTTTTCCGCTTTGTGTCGGAAGTGAAAGAGCCAGCGCTTCGTGCTTACTCCATGGCTAACTACCCTGAAGAAAAGGGCATCATCATGCTTAACGTGCGTATCGCCACACCGCCTCCGGCGGTACCGCATGCGCCGCCAGGGATCATGTCATCGTATATCTGGTCTTTAAAGCCGGGCGACAAGGTAACTATCTCCGGTCCCTTTGGTGAGTTCTTTGCGAAAGAGACGGAAGCCGAAATGGTGTTTATCGGTGGTGGCGCAGGTATGGCGCCGATGCGTTCGCACATTTTCGACCAGCTCAAGCGGCTTAGCAGTCAGCGTAAAATCAGCTTCTGGTACGGGGCGCGTTCGCTGCGTGAGATGTTCTACGACGATGAGTTCGAACAGCTGGCACGTGAAAACCCAAACTTTACCTTCCATGTGGCGCTCTCCGATCCGCAGCCGGAAGATAACTGGACTGGCTATACGGGCTTCATCCACAACGTGCTGTATGAAAACTACCTCAAACAGCATCCTGCGCCGGAAGACTGCGAGTTTTATATGTGTGGCCCGCCAGTAATGAACGCCGCAGTCATTAAGATGCTTAAAGATCTGGGCGTGGAGGATGAGAACATCCTACTGGACGATTTTGGAGGCTGATGATGCTGACGTTCCTGGCAACCTTTGTGGTTTTCGTGCTTGTTATCCTCGGCATGTCGTTAGGCTGGATCATTAAGCGTAAAAGCATTCAGGGGAGTTGCGGCGGTATTTCTTCCATTGGCATGGAAAAAGTCTGTGATTGCCCGGAGCCATGCGATGCCCGGAAAAAAAGAATGGCCCGCGAACAGCACCGTATTATCTAAATTTTTACAGGCCGGGTAAGGCAAAGTCGCCACCCGGCATTTTTACATCTGCTTCTCAATCCTCATTTATTTACTGTATACTTATCCAGTGATGAGTGAGGACTTACTATGCGCAAAATAATCCATGTTGATATGGACTGCTTTTTTGCCGCAGTGGAGATGCGTGACAATCCGGCGCTGCGGGATATTCCCATAGCCATTGGCGGCAGCCGCGTTCAGCGTGGTGTCATCAGCACCGCCAACTACCCTGCGCGCAAATTTGGCGTGCGTAGCGCCATGCCTACCGCAATGGCCCTGAAGCTTTGTCCTCATCTTATTCTTTTACCTGGTCGCTTCGAGGCTTACAAAGAGGCCTCAATTCATATTCGGGAAATCTTCTCCCGCTACACCTCTCTGATCGAACCGCTGTCGCTGGACGAAGCCTATCTTGATGTGACCGACAGCGTACACTGCCACGGCTCAGCAACCCTGATGGCACAGGAAATCCGTCAGACCATCTTTAAAGAGTTAAATCTTACCGCGTCGGCAGGAGTCGCTCCGGTGAAATTTCTTGCCAAGATAGCCTCTGATTTAAATAAGCCCAATGGCCAGTATGTCATCACGCCTGAAGATGTGCCTGCGTTCTTAAAAACGTTGCCGCTTGGCAAAATACCTGGTGTGGGAAAGGTGTCCGCTGCAAAGCTGGAAAGTATGGGATTACGGACATGTGAAGATGTGCAGCGAAGCGATCTGGCTATGCTACTTAAGCGGTTTGGAAAGTTTGGGCGCGTGCTGTGGGAGCGCAGCCAGGGGATTGACGATCGCGATGTGAACAACGAACGGCTACGGAAATCCGTTGGTGTTGAGCGAACGCTGATTGAAGATATTCATGACTGGTCTGAATGCGAAACCATCATTACGGAACAGCTCTATCCTGAGCTGGAGCGACGCTTGCTCAAGGTGAAACCGGATCTGCTCATTGCCCGTCAGGGTATCAAATTAAAATTCAACGACTTCCAGCAGACCACGCAGGAACATGTCTGGCCGCGTCTGAATAAAGAGGATCTCGTTGCGACGGCGAAAAAGGCATGGGAAGAACGAAGAGGAGGGCGAGGGGTGAGGCTGGTGGGATTGCACGTCACGCTGCTGGATCCGCAGTTAGAGCGACAGCTAGTATTAGGGTTGTAGATTGTTTTAATCGTAGGCCCGGAAGCGAAGCGCCACCGGGCATCAAACGACTAATTACTTAACAGGAATTGCTTTCAGCAGCTCAGTCAGCAGCGTCCAGTAATGACCCACGCTTTCGATATGAACCTGCTCATCCGGAGAGTGTGGCCCGGTAATGGTTGGCCCGATAGAGACCATGTCCATATTCGGATACGGTTTCTTGAACAGACCACATTCCAGACCCGCGTGGATCACCTGAATGTTCGGCGTGCTGTTGAACAGACGCTGATAGGTTTCACGGACCAGTGCCATCACTGGAGAACTTGCATCCGGCTGCCAGCCCGGGTAGCTGCCTTTAGCCGATGTTTTCGCACCGGCCAGCGTGCCCAGAGATTCCAGCATGCTCACCACGTACTCTTTGCCTGTGTCGATAAGCGAACGGATCAGGCAGATGATCTCTGCACTGTCGTCACTCATGGTCACCACGCCCACGTTCAGAGAGGTTTCAACCACGCCTTTGGCCACGTCAGAGTTGCGGATCACACCGTTTGGCGTCGCATTCAGCAACTGAACGAAGGTGTCACGAGACTGGGTCGTCAGTGCAGCTTTATCCGTGGATACGGGTTCCAGCACCACGGTCAGGTTCTTCTCTTTGGCTGACAGTTCGTTTTTCAGGATATCCAGATACACGCTGGAGAGTTTTTTCAGCTCGTCAGCTTTTGCTGCCGGGACTGCCACAGTGGTGAATGCTTCACGCGGGATCGCGTTACGCAGGGTACCGCCGTTGAAATCTACCAGACGCAGATCCAGCTCAGCCGCATGGCCGGCCAGGAAGCGCGCCAGCAATTTATTGGCGTTGCCCAGGCCTAAGTGAATATCACCGCCAGAGTGACCGCCTTTCAGCCCTTTCAGCGTCAGCTTGAACGTCTGGAAACCGGCAGGAATCGCTTCGCGTGACAGCGGCAGGGTAGAGATGAAATCAATCCCGCCCGCGCAACCCATGTAGATCTCACCTTCTTCTTCTGAGTCGGTGTTGATCAGAATATCTGCCTGCAGCCAGTTTGCCTGCAGACCGAATGCACCGTCCATACCCGCTTCTTCGGTCATGGTCAGCAGCACTTCCAACGGACCATGTTCAACGCTGTCGTCTGCCAGCACGGCCAGTGCAGAGGCCATACCGATGCCGTTATCCGCACCAAGAGTGGTGCCGCGTGCTTTCACCCAGTCGCCGTCGATATAGGGCTGAATAGGATCTTTGGTGAAGTCGTGAACGGTGTCGTTGTTCTTCTGCGGCACCATGTCCAGGTGCGCCTGCAGTACAACCGGTTTGCGGTTTTCCATGCCAGCGGTTGCTGGTTTGCGGATCAGAATGTTACCAACCTGGTCACGTTCAGCATGCAGGCCTTTTTCCTTCGCCCAACCCATAATGTGTTCGGCAAGCTGTTCTTCATGGTAGGAAGGGTGTGGAATGGAACAGATTTTGGCAAAAATATCCCACAGTGGCTGCGGAGATAATTGAGACAGTTCAGACACGATAAGTCTCCTTGTCGATGCACTGCAAACAGGGTTGCAGGTCACAGGGTTAGCAGGTTAATAGTTACCACAAGTCAGACTTGCGAGATGAAACCGAGAATACCACTTTCTCCGCTGGCTGGTAGCATAAAGCATGTAAAAACTCGGGCTCAGGGCGCTAAACACTGGTTTTTAGTGCGTCAGATCTCTATAATCTCGCGCAACCTATTTCCCCCTCGAACACTTTTTAAGCCGTATAAAAACAGGCTGGGACACTTCACATGAGCGAAAAATACGTCGTCACCTGGGACATGTTGCAGATTCACGCCCGCAAACTGGCTGCGCGTCTGATGCCTTCCGAACAGTGGAAAGGCATTATTGCCGTTAGCCGCGGCGGTCTGGTACCGGGGGCGCTGCTGGCTCGTGAGCTGGGTATTCGTCATGTCGATACCGTCTGCATCTCCAGCTATGACCATGACAACCAGCGTGAGCTGAAAGTGCTGAAACGCGCGGAAGGCGACGGTGAAGGTTTCATCGTTATTGATGACCTGGTGGATACCGGTGGTACTGCGGTGGCCATTCGCGAAATGTATCCAAAAGCCCACTTCGTCACTATTTTCGCCAAGCCTGCAGGTCGCCCTCTGGTTGACGATTATGTGATCGATATTCCGCAGGACACCTGGATTGAACAGCCATGGGATATGGGCGTGGTCTTTGTACCACCTATCTCCGGTCGTTAATTCCGAACCGACATTATTTTAACGCCCGGTGATACCGGGCGTTGTTTTTTTTAGTCTGGCGCGCGTTACAATAGTCTCTATATGACGATTCATGGAGGCAACGTAAATGACGCAGGCGAATCTCACCGAGACTCTCTTCAAACCCCGTTTCAAACACCCCGAAACGTCGACCCTGGTGCGCCGCTTTAATCCGGGGACCATGCCTGCCATCCAGTCTGCATTAGACGGTAAAAACGTGCCCCACTGGTATCGCATGATTAACCGCCTGATGTGGATCTGGCGGGGTATTGACCCCCGTGAAATTCTCGACGTGCAGGCGCGGATCGTGATGAGTGACGCCGAGCGCACCGACAGCGAACTCTACGATACGGTAGTGGGTTACCGCGGCGGTAACTGGATCTACGAGTGGTCTAAACAGGCGATGCTCTGGCAGCAAAAAGCCAGCCAGGAAGAGGACGCCACGACCAGCGGGAAGCACTGGCTGCATGCTGCAAACCTTTATGGCATTGCCGCGTATCCGCACTTAAAAGGAGACGAGCTGGCTGAACAGGCCCAGGCGCTGGCGAATCGTGCCTATGAAGAGGCTGCTCAACGCTTGCCGGGGCGGATGCGCGAACTGGAATTCACCATTCCTGGCGGGGCGTCCGTTACCGGATTCCTGCATATGCCGGAAGGGGAAGGTCCGTTCCCGACCGTACTCATGTGCGGTGGGCTGGATTCACTGCAGATCGACTATTACAGCCTGTATGAGCGTTACTTCGCACCAAAAGGGATCGCGATGTTGACGCTTGATATGCCCTCAATTGGCTTCTCATCCAAGTGGAAACTGACTCAGGATTCCAGTTTGCTGCACCAGCATGCGCTTAAAGCGCTGGAGAATATTCCGTGGGTGGATCACACCCGTGTTGCTGCATTCGGTTTCCGTTTCGGGGCGAACGTCGCGGTGCGTCTGGCTTACATTGAATCATCCCGCCTTAAAGCCGTTGCGTGCCTTGGCCCGGTGGTTCATGCGCTACTAAGCGATCCCGCACGTCAGGGCAGCGTACCCGAAATGTATCTGGATGTGCTGGCCAGCCGTCTTGGCATGCATGATGCATCAGACGAAGCGCTACGTGTTGAACTCAATCGTTACTCGTTAAAAACGCAAGGTCTGCTGGGGCGTCGGTGTCCAACACCGATGCTATCGGGTTTCTGGAAAAACGATCCGTTTAGCCCGGAAGAAGAATCCCGCTTAATCACTTCGTCATCTGCGGATGGTAAATTACTTGAGGTGCCGTTCAGCCCGGTTTATCAGAATTTTGACAAAGCCTTGAAAGAGATCACGCGCTGGATCGCTCAGAGATTGTGTTAATAGATTGCTAAATTTTTCTGGTTTGGTAAAACAGTGGCTTCACAAAAGGAGATCGCAATGACGTTACCGAGTGGACACCCGAAAAGTAGACTGATTAAGAAATTTATGGCTCTTGGCCCGTATATTCGAGAAGAGCAGTGTGAAGAGAATCGCTTTTTTTTCGACTGTCTGGCTGTATGCGTCAACGTGAAGCCTGCACCCGAAAAACGTGAATTCTGGGGCTGGTGGATGGAAATGGAAGCAGAGGAAAAACGTTTTACATATAGCTACCAGTTTGGCCTGTTTAATAAAGACGGCAAATGGCAGGCTACCTCCATTAAAGATCAGGAAGTGATTGACCGCCTGGAATATACCCTGAAAGAGTTCCAGGACAAGGCAAGTGCACTGCTGGCTACTTTGGATCTCAAGTTCGAGCCAGCGGATGACTTCTCCAGCGAAGCGGTGAAGCTGACTGCCTGATGGCTTTCTCCCTCTCCTTGTGGGGGAGGGCATCATACTGCATTAATCCCGACCCAAAAAAACCGGCATTAAGCCGGTTTTTTTATTTCTCATAATCAGAACTGGTAAGTCATCCCCATGGCAACGATGTCATCGCTGCTCACGCCCAGTTTATTATTGTCATCAATCTGGTTGATTTTATAATCAACAAACGCAGACATATTTTTGTTGAAGTAATAGGTCGCGCCAACATCAATGTATTTCACCAGATCTTCGTCACCAATACCTTCGATATCTTTACCTTTAGACTGGACATAACCCAGGGAAGGACGCAGACCAAAGTCGAACTGATATTGTGCGACAACTTCAAAGTTCTGAGCTTTATTCGCAAAACCACCTGAAATTGGCGTCATATTACGAGTTTCTGAATACATTGCTGCCAGATAAATATCGTTAGCATCATATTTCAGACCGGTTGCCCACGCTTCAGCTTTGTCACCCTGGCCACGAGTCAGCAGGTTCTGAGCATTGGTGCGGTCAGAGTTGGTGTATGCGCCGCTGATGGCGAAATCGCTGCCACCGAAGTCATACGTCAGAGAAGTACCAAAGCCGTCACCATTCTGCTTCTTGGCGTCACGGTTTTCGTTTTTACCCTGGTATTGCAGCGTCATATCCAGACCATCAATCGCACCGAAGAAGTCGGTATTGCGGTATGTGGCGAGACCGCTTGCACGTTTGGTCATGAAGTTATCGGTCTGCGCGGAAGAGTCACCGCCGAACTCAGGGAACATATCGGTCCAGGCTTCCACGTCATACAGGGCACCCAGGTTACGACCGTAATCCAGAGAGCCGAAGTCTTTCAGTTTCAGACCGGCAAACGCCAGACGTGTTTTCTGAGTAGAATCGCTCTCTGCTTTGTTGCCTGAAAACTCAGCTTCCCAACGGCCATAGCCCGTCAGCTGATCGTTAATCTGTGTTTCGCCTTTAAAACCGAAACGAACGTAAGTCTGGTCACCATCTTTGGTGGCATCATCACTGATGTAGTGCATGGCTTTAACTTTGCCGTACACGTCCAGTTTATTACCATCTTTATTATAAACTTCAGCTGCGTGAACAGATGCAGAAGCCACGACGCCCATAACCACTAATGCCAGAGTGCTCTTTTTCATTTTCGATCCTGTCTTATAAACGCGCTAAAAAATTCGCTGGACGATAAGCTCATGCTTAAGTCCCGTGAAAAAACAGGAAGGGTTTTATCGTTCTGGAGTGAAACTTTTATGACAAACTAAGAATAATTTTAAAAAACTGTGATTTATTATTTCAGTAATAAAATTGTCAAACTTTGCCGCTACGCTTCCTGATCCCGAGCAATAAAGTGTTTCGTGATGTGCTATGGCAGTTGGCAACGGGGCTGACTCCTGTTAAAACGTTCGTTTGACATTACTTTCCCTTATCGTTGAACGGCAGAGAATCATGAGTGACAGCCAGACGCTGGTGGTAAAACTCGGTACCAGTGTTTTAACAGGCGGATCGCGCCGCCTAAATCGCGCCCACATTGTTGAGCTTGTACGTCAGTGCGCTCAGTTACATGCCGCAGGGCATCGTATTGTGATTGTAACCTCCGGGGCGATTGCCGCCGGGCGTGAACACCTTGGCTACCCCGAACTCCCCGCGACGATCGCCTCTAAACAGCTGCTGGCCGCCGTGGGACAAAGCCGACTGATTCAACTCTGGGAACAGTTGTTCTCTATTTATGGTATCCACGTCGGGCAGATGTTGCTGACGCGTGCGGATATGGAAGACAGAGAGCGTTTCCTGAACGCCCGCGATACCCTGCGCGCGTTGCTGGACAATAATATTGTTCCCGTCATTAACGAAAACGATGCCGTTGCCACCGCTGAAATCAAAGTGGGTGATAACGACAACCTCTCAGCGCTGGCCGCGATTCTGGCGGGTGCCGATAAATTACTGCTTCTGACCGATCAGCAGGGTCTGTTCACTGCTGACCCGCGTTCTAACCCTGAAGCTGAATTGATTAGCGATGTTCACGGCATTGACGATGCGTTGCGTGCTATCGCTGGCGACAGCGTCTCTGGCCTGGGAACCGGCGGCATGGGTACCAAGCTGCAGGCCGCTGATGTAGCGTGCCGCGCCGGTATCGACACCATTATTGCGGCGGGCAGCCGCCCAGGTGTGATTGGCGACGTGATGGAAGGTATCTCCGTCGGCACCCGTTTCCACGCGCAGGAATCCCCGCTGGAAAACCGTAAACGCTGGATATTTGGTGCGCCTCCTGCTGGTGAACTCGTCGTTGATGAAGGGGCGACAGCCGCGATTCTGGAACGAGGGAGTTCATTACTTCCTAAAGGAATTAAAAGCGTGACAGGCAACTTCTCCCGTGGTGAAGTGATCCGCATCCGTAACCTTGAAGGTCGCGACATTGCCCACGGTGTAAGTCGCTATAACAGTGATGCCTTACGCCGCATTGCCGGTCACCACTCGCAGCAGATCGACGCCATCCTCGGCTATGAGTATGGCCCGGTTGCTGTGCATCGTGATGACATGATTATTCGTTAAGGAGCCAGAAAATGCTGGAACAAATGGGCGCAGCTGCGAAAGCCGCCTCTTACAAACTGGCGCTCCTTTCCAGCCGCGAGAAAAACCGCGTGCTGGAAAAAATCGCTGATTATCTGGAATCGCAATCTGCTGAGATTTTGCGAGCTAATGAACAGGATCTGGCTGAGGCACGTGTAAACGGTCTGAGCGAGGCCATGCTTGACCGCCTGGCACTGACGCCGGCACGTCTTAAAGGCATCGCTGATGATGTCCGTCAGGTTTGCAATCTTGCCGACCCGGTTGGGCAGGTGATTGACGGTGGCCTGCTCGACAGTGGTTTACGTCTTGAGCGTCGCCGTGTGCCGCTTGGCGTAATCGGCGTGATTTATGAAGCTCGCCCAAACGTCACCGTTGATGTCGCCTCTCTGTGTTTGAAAACCGGCAACGCCGCCATTCTGCGCGGCGGGAAAGAGACCTGGCGTACCAATGCTGCGACGGTAAACGTTATTCAGCAGGCGCTGGAAGAGTGTGGTTTACCGGCGGGTGCCGTCCAGGCTATCGAGAGTCCGGACCGCGCGCTGGTGAACGAAATGCTGCGCATGGACAAATACATTGACATGCTGATCCCACGTGGGGGAGCGGGGTTGCACAAGCTCTGCCGCGAGCAGTCGACCATTCCGGTGATTACCGGCGGTATTGGCGTGTGTCATATCGTCGTTGACGACAGTGCTGAGATTGAACCGTCGCTGAAGATTATCGTCAATGCGAAAACCCAGCGTCCAAGCACCTGTAACACCGTGGAAACGCTGCTGGTACATCAGGGCATTGCGAGCACTTTCCTGCCAGCACTAAGCAAACAGATGGCACAAAGCGGCGTGACGCTGCACGCTGATGCCAGCGCTCTGGCGTTGTTGAAGGATGGCCCGGCGACTGCGGTTCCAGTAAAAGCGGAGCAGTATGACGATGAATTCCTGTCTCTGGATCTGAATGTGAAGATTGTTGCCGATCTCGACGACGCGATTGCGCACATCCGGGAACACGGTACGCAGCACTCTGACGCGATCCTGACGCGCACCCTGCGCAATGCCGATCGCTTCGTGAACGAAGTGGATTCCTCAGCGGTATATGTCAATGCCTCAACGCGTTTCACCGATGGTGGTCAGTTCGGACTGGGCGCAGAAGTGGCTGTCAGCACGCAGAAATTGCACGCGCGCGGCCCGATGGGCCTTGAAGCACTGACCACTTACAAGTGGATCGGCTTTGGTGACGATACGATTCGTGCGTAAATAATCACGGGTGATGCAAAAATAGCCGTTTGATTCAAAAGGGCATTGACGCATCACCCGGATAGATCTAACCTTTTGCCCCGTGGTTACACTCGTAACCGGCCTCTCAGGGCCGATATAGCTCAGTTGGTAGAGCAGCGCATTCGTAATGCGAAGGTCGTAGGTTCGACTCCTATTATCGGCACCATCTAAGAAAATCAATCACTTAATGTAAAAGTCTAACGAATTGTATCTTCAATTATCATCCTTGATAACACTTGGTAAACGCCTTTGCGTTGTATCGGCTCAAGGGTTGTACAACGTACTGGCGGGTAGTTACCTGGCTCAAGCCCGAACAGCATTAGAAATTTTGCCATCCCTTGAAGCTGAAAGAGTTGCCGAACTCTCTAAACACATCACTTGAACCCTTAGCGATACGTTCCGCGCTTCGTGCGGCGCTCAATGATGCTACACGTCGAGATGACGTTGCAGAGAATAAACAGGCGTAATGTTGGGAAGACTAACCGGATCGGGAAAGAATCCGGCTCTGCCACGGTTTCGATCACCGGAGTATAACGATCACCTGATAAGAGAACGTGCTAAGGCTTTACCCCCCTGCGAAGGGAGCACACTCTGCGGAAGCGCTACGCGCCGCCTTTTCTTATGTGCCAAACACGGCACGTAATGGTCATCTATTATCTGCACCATTGTAACTTTCGTTGTAATGTCTCTCTGCTGTACGTTGAGCGCTGGCAGATTCAGCGGAGGGATATCATGCCAAAAGCTAACTCAAAAGCAGCCACGAAGCGTAACAACCGAAAGATACACACTCGTAAATTCCTGGCTACGCCGGAGGGTAAATCATGGTTAGAACGCAAGACAATCGAAGAAGCTGAAATGAAGCCGGTTTCAGAGGCGAGGAAATTTATATAAAGGGGTGAGGGCATGTTGTTTGTAGGATGTGCCCCCCATTCCTCAACTTTTTTGTGCTTCCGCCGCGATTCTTACTCCACAAAGGAAATCACCAAGACCAGCCCCAACACTGGTTCCATCAGCCACATAATCACCTTTAAAAGCTAAACTTCCATCCATATAGAAAAATTTTATTTCACCATATCCATTATCACAATCTGTGTTTTTCATACTAATTTTGTAATATTCAACTTTTTTATCTGTTTTTTCATACATGAACAAAGCAGATGAATCACCTTTTACATTTCTGAATGTGCCTTTCTTGACTAAAAAAGCACCGTCTTTATTCGTCGTAACTTCAATCCAATTGGTTGAATTTTCAGCGAAGGCAAGTTGTGTAGCAAAAAGCACCGACAAGCCCAGCAAAGTGATTTTCTTAGCCATATGCGCCACTCCATTTTTTAAGAATTGTCTTAATTTTATCCTTGTTTTAAAGAACGTACAACGATAAGTCAGTATGACATTTAGTCACTGCTGAAAATTCGTATCCCAAAAAATAAGGGGGCAACCCGCCCCCCGAATCTTACTTCTTCAAGTCACCAGTACATTGATATTCCATTGTGACCATTGTTACCATACATCCGCTTGAGGATGGTTGGGAACAAACTGAAGTATAACCGCCGAAAGGCTCAGCACCAGAATAGCCCATGCTGCGCAACGCTGTGCTACTGCTTGATCAGCCTTGCTGAACGTTGACTTTAGGTGATTCAAACATTCCAAAGGAATAACTCATTTTTACAGTCCCATCGGCCTTGCTACCACCAGTTGGAACCAGTTGTTTCTGTACAGCACACCCAGAGAGAAGCAGGGCTGAAACCGCCAACACCAATAAACTTTTAAGCATCTAAATCATCCCGTTTAATTGTTGTATTTAAGAGCGATTGCAATCTTGATCTGCTCCCCGTTGATCAATACACACCGATGTTAGTAATGTCTTCATATTGACCCTTCTGGTGTGTTTTCTCTGGGTATTTTCTGCGCAATCATTCTTGCGGGACGTTAATCTGTTAACTTTTTCTTATCATTGCGGCTATGTAATAATGGATTCTTAATCGACTCGATGAAGGACTCATCGAGTCGTATTAAAAACAAAGTGAGAACACTAAGTCGGGCTCAGTAGCGGGTATTACTGTTTTAGCAAGCGTGGAAGCTGATTATTCAGTTCAAGCAGGCAGCTATTCATATATTTTTCAGTTTCGCTGACAACTTTCTTATAATTGTTTGCATTCCAGTCGCTCAATGGGGCCTCGACAGGTGTTGGGGTACATTCTGCTACTGTAAATGCAGAGAACATATTCCCGCTTTCCGGGCGTTTATAAAACAGAACTTTATATTTTAGCTGATAAAGCGGCGTTGCAGCATTCGCATCTTTATAGATTAATGCCCAGGTCGCCTTACCAATATACAGTGGTTGTTTATAGAGGTGGCCATTCCCTTTTTCATTCATCCACTGAGTAATATTTTGTTTGGCTTTTGGAATAAACCAGTTGTTTGTTGGGTTCTCCAGGGTTTCGACTGTTGTTCCTTTATAGTTCTCTTTATCAAAATCACTACTGTTGATACTTCCGAGTAATGCACCGACCACCGCGATCCCCATACCAGTCGCTACATGACCCGGAGTTACTTCGCGTAAGTGACTATCGGCCACTCGATTGTTATTCAGTTCTGGAATGGCGGACACGCTGTAAATTTCAATTGAGCTACCATTTGCCGCCTTTACGGTGTCTGGTTTTACCGATCCTGCGCAGCCAGCAAGAATTAAAGATGCTGATACCATTGCTAAAAGACGTACTTTCATTTTATCTCCATATAATAATTTAACTTAAGTGGCTGTGTCGATTATCTGTGCCAGATATATCAGCTGATTTAACAAAAGGCTCTTTTCAGCCAGGTAAGATGTGCTGACGTAATTTCATATTGAGTATCGACTTGCCCGTTAATTACTTGAGCCATGTAGTCATATTTCTTTGACGGGCATCAAATTTGCTGGTGATATTAGTAACCACCGCTGTGTCTCAGCAATCCTCCCTGGTACCACCAGTAGAAAACCTTTGGCAAGAGAAGCCAACGGTTGCGGGCTAACGATTACCCCGTCTCCAGCATCGTGAAGCTCACAATACTCGCTTTTCCCAGCTCTTTTGCCTGATACAGGGCCACATCCGCCGCGCGCAGTATATTACTGGCGATCATCCCGGCATCAGCTGCGGCGCGTATGGTAAAGTTACGTTCCCCGATAGCCGCATTCTGCGCACCACCAAAACGCGCCATCCACGTGGCTATATGCAGGAGCGTTATATGAAAAGCCAGCTCAATGTGGAGCAGGTCGATAAACCGTTTGAATTTTTCATGAACCGATTCCGTCTGCCGGAAGCGGCTCCGTGGGCTAAATTTACGCAATATACGGGGTTGTCGGAGACGGTGATTCATCAGCCGCTTGATGAGGCCATTGCTCAGGGGGATCTGACCGAGAGTGAGACGTACTGGCAGATCACCCAGCACGGAAAACTGTTTTTAAACTCGCTGCCTGAACTGTTTCTCACCGGATAAGATCCTAAGTGCATTTGCCTGATAAAGCCATCCGGGAAACTGCCTGATAGCGCTGCGCTTATCATACCTAAAAGTCAAAGTGATAAGCGCAGCCGCCTTCAGCGATTAAAACTGATTAAACATTGTCTGGATCTGTTTCGGATCTTTAGTCTGCGTCAGCGCCAGTTGCAGCAGTACGCGTGCCTTCTGTGGGTTCAGGGAACCAGAGGCAACGAAACCGTACTTCGCATCATCGATTTCAGCATCCTGCGTGGTTGAACCCGTCGGTACGCGGGAAGAACGCACCACAACAGTCCCTTTATGCGCTGCGGTTGCCAGCGTATCGAAGACCGTTTTGTACAGGTTGCCGTTACCCACACCCGCGCTCACTATCCCATCATAACCCGCATCCACCAGCGCTTTTGCCGGCAGATCTGAAGCATTCGCGTAGTTATAAACGATACCGACCTTCGGCAGTTCATTCAGCTTAGAAACGTCGAACGGCGTGGAGGTGGTGTGCTTACGCGCAGGCGTACGCTGGTAGTCGATTTTACCGTTATGAATGTAGCCCAGCGGTCCGTAGTTTACGGATTTGAAGGTCGCCACATCGGTGGTGCTGGTTTTGGTCACGTCGCGCCCGTCAAGCACGGTGTCATTCATTACCACCAGCACGCCACGGCTGGCAGAGGCTTTATCCGCCGCGGTCACCACCGCGTTATAGAGGTTGAACGGACCGTCCGCGCTCATCCCGGTAGAAGGACGCATTGCGCCAACCAGCACCACTGGCTTATTGCACTTCACGGTTAGATCGAGGAAGTAAGCGGTCTCTTCCATGGTGTCGGTACCGTGGGTAATCACGAAGCCGTCGGTGCTGTCACACTCGTTATTGATCTTTTTCGCCAGGGTTAACCAGACGTCATCGTTCATATCCTGCGAACCGATATTGACGACCTGCTCACCCTTAACGTTAGCGATATCCTTAAGTTGAGGAACGGCTTTGACCAGATTCTCTACGCCAACTTTTCCCGCCGTATAGTTAGATTTGGTTGCGGAGTCACCGCCACCGGCAATCGTCCCGCCGGTCGCTAAAATGGTAACGTTCGGTAAGGCGAGCGTTGCACCGCTGAAACCCATTACCAGTGCTGCCAGTGCCGTTTTCCTGAAAAACTCCATGTTATTTCTCCAGTTACGTGAATTTATCGCATTATCCCAACCTCTTAGCTGAATAATGTGATTTCATCCAATTAACCAGACAAATGTATTTTTTAGATTTTTAAATTTAGAGGTAGATGTCGCTTCTACCCAAACCACCAGCAAAATCGCCGTTGCTACGTTTCTGAAAAACCTGCCAGTTCTTCGCCTGGACGGACCGCTTCTGCGCAGACTACTGCGGGGGTATCTGGAGTTTTTACACACTGAGTAACGGCGGTGCGTTTATGGCCCCGGAAACAAATGGAGATACCGATGAGAAGTTGGCGCTGTTTAACACCCTGAACGGCAATGGCGCAGAGATTACCAGTGAAGCTGCAGGGATAGTCGCCTGTCTGATGGCTTACAGCCACCACGCTTGTCGTACTTTTCATTGTAATGTCACTCTGCTGTACGGTGAGCGCTGGCAGATTCAGGGAGGGGATACTATGTCAAAAGCCAACAATGCAGCAACCACGAAGCGCAAGAGGAAATCAAATTAGCGCGAGCGGCTAACAACATATTTTAATCTACCGATCACGGCGCTAAATAGTTTGTATTGTTAGAAATCTAATAAATTGTACAAACATCATGTGATCGTTAACCTTAAATGGCCGAAACGTCCTGGCACCACCCAGAAGACAATAAAGGGGATAGAGTCTGCCGAAAAGTTTCGGCTGGATTGCTATAAAGTTCATCAGTATGATTGCTGGCACAATCAGTGATTGAGAAACAACTTCTGAGTGATAAAGGACGATACGATATGAAAGTGACTGATGAGGCGTTGTTACGTTCAGGGTTTACACCATCGGATTTGCAGAAGATAAAAAACAATGTTGAAAGCTATGGTGGAACGTTGGGGGAAGCGATTCAGGATCTGGCTAATCGATTCAGGGTTGTTTTATGGATAACATCGGCATGTCTGATGGTTTTTATCATTTTAGTGTTGTTTTCTGCGAAAGAAACCGTCGTAGGCGGTGGGATATCAATTCTGATCGCAATAGTCATCGTTGCATTTATTCAGCCGCCAGTCCTTTCTTACAAATCCTGGCGGTTCTGGAGAAAATTCAGAGGCTAATGGTTCGATGTGTCAGTAGAAAGCAGGTCAAATATTACTTTGGCCTTAAGTCCATACCCGACTATTTTCATTGTTAATTTTGGACGGCTCATCGTATCGACTTTGCGATAGAAATCACGGGGCATCCATTTAAATAGCCTCCACGCTTCGGGTCTTCTGGCTAATCCAAAGATGCTATATACACTTGCAGTTAACGTAATGGCGTTATAAGTCACAAGCCCTGTTTCAGGCTTGAAACCCATAAATTGGGCCGCTTCCATAGTGCCATCAGCCACAAATCCCTCTGTTTTATATTGTTTTCCATATATACCAGGAATAATTTCTTTTGACAGACCGTTAATGCCATCTGTGACAAGGATAGCCCCTGCCAGCATACCTAAAGGTGTCATTGTAGCGACCATCAACGCACCGCCAGCAATTGCCATTCCAGAAACCACAATGTGAATAACTGAAATCATGTAGCCGACGATTTTATTATTTTCCTTAACAAACTCGACCTTCGCGTAAAGCTGTGCGGACCTGGTTCTTAACAGACGCTCTTGTTCAAGCAGGTTGTCTGTTTCAGCACGCAGATTTTTGATGCATACGATACATTCTTCATCGGTTTTAGCCCGTCGTGCTGTTTCAAATTCTTTCTCTACAACCTGTTTTATCTCTCCAACAAACTTGATACGTGTTATCCCATCTTGCAAATAGAATGCTGATAACCGATTTGCTGTTTCGACGAGTTTCCGGGCTTCCAGATTCACCATGGTATCTGACCATGTTCTGTTCCTGCCCCTGTTGAGCAGTGCGATATCCATTAAAGACTCCTTCCCAAAATGTATCTGGTTATTTTACGTGCAATAAGGTCGAAGACAACAGGCAATGCTTTCCCAACGTCTGATTTTAGCGGAACTGTAGTGGCACACTGAATTTGGCCACCTGAACAGAGGTGATTTGCTCACCTAAGAACAACACCGGTACTCCAGTGAAAAGAAGAAATTTCAGCGCAGAGTTTAAACGTGTATCCGCTCACATGGCCCTTGACCAGTACCGGACCGTAGCAGCTGTGGCAACCCTGAGAGGCTTCAGAATATTACCGGCAGGGTCATGAAAGAGCAGGGCTGTGAGTTGTCAGCATCTCACCTGTAAGCACCCGTTTTAGTACGGCTTTCCCTATATACGAACAATCACTGCAGTTTCCTCTGACGCTGTGAAGTCAGAGAGGCAGGCATCGGCTGGAACTCCGCATCGGTATTACCCATTTTAGTAGCTGATGGGACTCTCCTGCTGTGAGATAATGCGTACGCAAACGGTTTCGTACCGTTTTCGACACATATATCTTGATGGAATTGATGCCTGGTTTTTTCATTCTGGACGCCGCCGTTCCCTGACGAGGCGTCTTTTTTTCCGTTACTAAAGCGTTAACGGATAATGAAAAAGTGCTGTGTAAGGCAGGAGAAAACGCTAAATGTGATTTAGCCGTTTTTGATTTTTAGGTCGACTTGAGATTGAGGTTTTCCGAACAGATACCCCTGCAGCAGATCGCAACCCAGAACCTGAAGACGTTCCAGTTGTTCTTCGGTTTCAACGCCTTCGGCAATGACCTTCATATTGAGGCTCTTTGCCATGCCCGCAATGAGCTTGACGATATTAAGAGCATCCTCTTTCGTAGATATAGAATTCACAAAGGATTTATCGATTTTTATTTTATCGAAATTAAGCTCACTGAGCCTTGATAGAGAGGAATATCCTGTCCCAAAATCATCAATGGAAATTTTCACACCCGTTGTTCTTAGTTTTTTTAGTATATTTATTGGGGCATTGATGTCTGTGAAGAGGGACGACTCTGTTACCTCTAACTCAAGACGGTTAGGCGGTAAACCCGTTTCTTTCAGAACAGACTGCACCATCGCGGTAAACGATTTGCTGCTCAACTGAACAGGTGAGACATTCACAGAAATCCTTGCCGGAACCGCCCAGGAGGCGGCTTCTCTGCAGGCAAGTTCAAGCACATATTTACCAATCTCGTTAATCATTCCTGTTTTTTCAGCGACAGAAATAAAGTAATCAGGTGACAGAATCCCTTTTGCAGGGTGTATCCAGCGAATCAACGCTTCATAGCCGTAAATTTCCTTGCTGAATGAATCGACAATAGGCTGGTAATAAACAACGAACTCATTGTTTTCTAATGCCAATACCATATCATGTTCAAGGGTTCTGCTTTCAAGCAGCTTTTGTAGCATCCGTTGGCGGAAGACTTTTATTTGTTGCGGGCCTTCTTTTTTGGCTTCATAGAGCGCCAGATCGGCAAATTTATAGAGATAATCAGAGCGTCGTTCATTGTCTGATAAAACGATACCCACACAGGTGGCAATTTTTATAAGTTGATTGTTAATCGTATAGGGCTGGCTAATCTCATCGCAGATTTCTTTGGCGCGTGAGAGTGCTGCTGTTTCGATTAAACCGCTGGACAGAAGCGCAAACTCGTCTCCGCCCAGACGGTAAAATGTCTCTGAATCGCAACTCATTGAAGTCAGACGGCGGGATACCTGACGTAACAGTAAATCGCCGGTGTCATGGCCGTAGGTATCGTTAACCTCTTTAAACCGGTCTAAATCAAATAACATTACCGTTACAGGGATATGGTTTTTATCTGCCTGAAGATTAATTTTGTTGAGATCGTCCCAGAAGTAAAGTCGGTTTTTCATCCCGGTGAGGGAATCATGGTAGACATCATATTCCAGCTTCGCATTCTGAATTTGCAGTGTTTCTTTTGATAACTGGAGCTCTTCCGCAAGGCTTTTAACCTGCATATGTGCTTTGAGAATATTTTTGTTCTGATAAATCATTAAAAACCCCAGGATGAAACTTAATATCACCAGGAGCAATGAAAGTGCAGAGTAAATATAATAAAGAATCTGTATTTTATAGTTCGATTCATTAACCGTGTTAATGTCTTTTGTTAATGCTGTTGCAGAAAGTTGACTCAGTGGTGCATCGAGCATATGCATATTTTTCAGGTATGCCTGTAACTCATGATGGCTCATTTTTTCAAGATTACCATCCAGATAGTTCAGTATTTGCTCTAAGCGTGAAGCGAGCTCCTGGTGCGCTTTATCGCTGTCAATATAGCGACCTAAATCCCCCCCTTTCATTAAATCGCCCTGGCTCAGCATAATTTCAAGGCGCATGCGGACCTGGTCTATCGTAACGTCATCGGTATCGGTTGCGTATAGACCAAGCCATGATTCAAAACGGTAATACTCAGATACCAGTTGGGCCACCGACCAGGACTCAGTATATTGAGTCAGTTTTTGCAACTCCTGCTGACGATCATAAACAAGGTATGCAATATATCCTGTCGTGATAAAAAGAGAAAAAATGATACCAACCAGTATCCTGTTCATTATGTTCTCCTGAACTACTACTCAATCTTCATTTTGCTAACCTGCCATGCTGATCGTGAGTAATAAATCTGATTATTCAACTCAGGAAGACTGTCATAGGGGTATACAATGAATGATGGACCTTTATCGCGGATGCGCATATATTCGCCATTGACCTTTAAGGCAAGTATGGCGTTGTATTTTTGGAAGTCACTGAGTGGGATGGTGGTAGAGTAATCATTGAGCGCGATAACATTAATGTTTGACCCCTTCGCACCCACATAATCCATGAGTTTGCTCATTGGAACACCCTCAAACTTAGTACGGCCATTATACCAGGGGGATGTTGTCTCAAAACTCACCATACCCAGTTTTTCAAGGCTGGCGAGATCAAACACTGCTTTTCCATTTTCATTGGTATTTTCTATATTACCGTAAATCGTTAAAATGGGTTTACCGACTGGTTTTGGCAGTTCACCAGCCCAGGTTACACTTTGCACCAGACAGCATAACAGCAGTAGCATTAATCGCATTTTGACCTCCACTTTTTACCAGAAGTATATGAATTATAATTTAGTTATCATACTAGTTTATATATTTTGTTGAGACGCTAATGTTTTTATACATTTTTTGTGTGTAAGCAAAGATAAATCAATGAGTTATGATTGTGAGGTGACAAGGTGTTTTCTGCTTAAAAACCGCTTAAGTTGTTGAGATAAACCAATGTTACTTGAATAAACCCATCCGCGTTTAAAAAACGATCGCTTTAATTGATTAATATTTGCTCACGCCACTGATTTTACCCGGCCTGGAAACGTAGAAAAACACTACACAATGGGTGCCGAACCCGTACGTTTATCCATCTGAGCGAGAACGTGTAAGCCACGTTGTTGCTGACGGGAAAAATTCATACCGGAAAATCTGTTTAATCAGCCTGCCTCCAGCATCCCAAAACTTACAATTCGCGCGCGGCCCAACTCTTTCGCCCGGTACAAGGCCACATCCGCAGCGCGCAGCAGGTTGTCACTCTGGGCATGTTGCGGGTAGCTGGCAATACCAATCGAAACATCCACCGGCCCAATTTCTGAAAGCCCGTAGCGAAGCGACAGCTCATGCACACCGTTGTAAATCTTCTGTGCGCAGGTGTGTGCCTCTTCCTCACCAGCACCGGCGAGCAGAACCAGGAACTCTTCTCCCCCGTAACGGAATGCCAGACCGTTTTCATGCACGGCCCGCTGGACAATCGACGCCACGCTTTTGATCACCTGATCGCCCGCTTCATGGCCGAAGCGGTCATTGATGCTCTTGAAGTGATCGATGTCGATCATCATGCAGCTTAACGGTTCACTGTTACGCATCGCCTGTGTCATTTGGGTTTGCAGGGTATCTTCCAGATGATGACGATTACGCAAACCGGTAAGCGGGTCAAACAAGGCTTTTTCCAGCAATGCGTCGCGTAGTCGCTGGTTGGCGAGCGCCAGACCGAGTGCTTCGGCCATCAGTTCCAGATACGCGCGGGAAGGGGCATTGTCCGCAGTGATATTCTGGAAGGAGAGCAAACCAATCGCCTCGCCCTGGGCAATAAGCGGCACACACAGTGAACTATTCGACTGTGACTCCGGCAGGTGGTAGCAGGCGATATCTGGCTCACCATTTACCGGCGGGTGGCTCTGCCCGCGACGCACGGCCCAGCACTCATCCGGATGGAATGTCATCTTTTCCCCGATTGGTGAAAGCCATTGTGCGACACAGCGCATTTGCCACGGATCGCGGTCAAGCACGTAGAGTTGGCCCGCTATCCCTGGCGCAATATTCGGTGCAAACAGCTCCGCCACGTTAATCACATCGTTAAAGTTCTCGCACCCTTGCAGTCGCTGGGTCATGCGCGCCAGCAACTCGCGGATGGCCCAGTCGGCATCGCGCTCTTTTTCCAGACGTTGTCGCGCTAGGCCATTTTCACGGAAGATGCGGATGGCTTGTGCCATATCACCGATCTCATCAATCTGGTTGAAGTTCGGCGTTTCAACCGCGTAATCCTGTGAGGCCAGGCGGTGTACCACATCACTCAGACGTACCACTGGGCGCAGCACGCGGCGTTTCAAGATAAAGCCGAGAACAAACAAGAACAGCAGGGCGGTCAGACCAACCATCAGCTCAGAAGCCGTACGCAGCGCTTTCGATTTTTTGGTTGCATCCTGAACGGAGGCGATGACGCGTTTGTCGAGGATCTGACGAAAATGATCGATCTGGTTCTGCGCGCGCTCCAGCTCCTGCTCATACGGGGTGCCATAGAGCAGGGCCACGGCCTGAGCGTCTTCTCCTCTTTCCAGGCTGGAAAGCGCGGTTTGCTGTTCGTCCTGCAGCTCATCAATAATTTTTAACCCTTCACGTAACAGAGACAGCTCATCATCCGTTGCACCATTGTCCCGCAGTTTCTCGAGTCGTAGTTCGATGCTCTTCAGGTTCTTCTCTGACTGGTTGTATTCCTTAAGCACCTGAGGATCTTTTTTGATGACGTACAGGCGCGCTATATCAGACTGTGCCCAGACATCGATTTCGATATCCTCCGTAAGTTCATCAAAACGCTGGCGCTGTTCAACGGCCTGACGTTCTATGGTGTCGGCATTGGACGCCATTAGCATGATGATGCCTGAGGCGATGGTCAGGCAGACCGTGGCACCATAGGCCCAGTTTGTTATCGTCGCGATTCGCACCTGGTGATCCTTTTACGACATGAGTAGGAGGGCGTTTTTTCAAATTATAGAAAACGTCTGATTTAAGGCGAAAAAAAAGGCGGCACAGTGCCGCCTGGTGTGGTCTTTATCGTCACATCCTCACAAATCTGGAGGGTTTTTTCCTTCTTCGATGAAATCCGCGTCCAGCTCTTCAGCATTACCTTCGTGATCGCGCCCGGAGAAGAGGTTCCAGCAGGCAATAAACAGCGCGGCGATCAGCGGGCCAATTACAAAGCCATTAATACCGTACAACTCCATGCCACCAAGAGTGGAGATCAAAATCAGATAGTCCGGCATTTTGGTGTCTTTTCCCACCAGCAGCGGGCGCAAGATATTGTCCACCAGCCCAACGATGATCACGAAGAAGCCTACAATAAACAGCCCTTGCCAGATTTGATGCGTGGCGAACAGGAAGATGGCGGCAGGCACCCAGACAATCGCCGAGCCGATGGCGGGCACCAGCGAGAGGAACGCCATCAGCGCGCCCCAGAGCACGCTACCGTCAATACCCGCGATAGCAAACGCAATCCCGCCGAGGATGCCCTGAACCACCGCCACCGCCGCTGTTCCTTTTACCGTGGCACGCGACACGCCGACGAATTTGGCGAACAGGTGCTGCTTGGCGAAATCCGACAGAGGGAGGGAGTCGAGGATCTGGCGCACCAGATACGGGCCGTCTTTCAGCAGGAAGAACAGCAGATAAAGCATGATGCCGAAGCTAATCGCAAAACCAAATGTTCCTTTGCCAATCAGAAACGCGCTGCCGGCCAGATACTGTCCACCCTGCAGGGCGACATCCGAGAGTTTTTTCTGGATTTGTGCCGCGTTGTTCAGGTTGTGATCTGCCAGGAAGCCGCTGGCCCAGTCCGGAAGGCGGTTGAACAGTCCTGCGACCACTTCCGGGAATTGTGTGTTGTTCTCCTGTAGCTTGGTGTAAACCACGTTCAGCTCAATGGCGAGTGAGGAGAGGATCACCATCAACGGGATAAACACAATCAGGCAGATGATGCCGATGGTCAGCAGCGAGGCCAAGCCGTTGCGATCCCCCAGCGCGGCGCGCAATCTGTTTTTTACTGGGTTAAAAATGACCGTCAGGATCGCGGCCCACAGTATCGCGGAGAAGTAGGGCGACAGCACATCGAAGAAAGCCCAGGTGACAAGGGCAAGGATAAAAATAAAGAAACCTTTGGTCAGTCCGTTAAAGCGCATCAGTCAGTCCAGGTTACTAAGAAACTGTGTCGACTATAGAACTGATTGTAAGAATTACCAACCTTACGCCGGGTGGCGGACAGTGTTGCGGTATGAATTCGCTCTTCACGGATACCACTTTCGACTGACCGAAGAGCGCCTCTTCCCGCACCATGCTGTAAGTATCTGCTTGCGGAGGTGCTTATGGCCTGGCGTCCGATTCTCTATGTGATCCTCACAACCCACCCCAGACTCAGCGCGCGGCGTGCCCGTTTGCGTCTGGTCATCTAGCTTTTTAGTAATAATCGCGGTATAACACACCTTCTTTGGATGTTTAGATGTCCATACGTATAGAAGGTAATATGCAAACACAACAAGAAAATGGGCAGCTTAAGCGCACCATGAAAACACGCCACCTGATTATGCTTTCACTGGGTGGCGTGATTGGGACAGGGTTATTCTTCAATACCGGTTACATTATTTCGACGACCGGGGCGGCAGGTACGCTGCTGGCGTACCTGATTGGCGCGCTGGTGGTCTGGCTGGTGATGCAGTGTCTGGGCGAACTCTCCGTCGCGATGCCAGAAACTGGCGCGTTCCACGTCTATGCCGCCCGCTATCTGGGTCCGGCGACGGGTTACACCGTGGCATGGCTGTACTGGCTGACCTGGACGGTGGCGCTCGGGTCGAGCTTTACTGCTGCCGGGTTCTGCATGCAGTACTGGTTCCCACAGGTGCCCGTCTGGGCGTGGTGCGTGGTGTTCTGCGCGGTGATTTTTGGCCTGAACGTGATCTCCACGCGCTTCTTCGCCGAGGGCGAGTTCTGGTTCTCGCTGGTCAAAGTGATCACCATCATCGCCTTTATTATTCTTGGTGGTGCGGCAATCTTTGGTTTTATCCCGATGCAGGACGGTTCGCCTGCGCCAGGCTTAACCAATATTACGGCTGAAGGCTGGTTCCCGCACGGTGGCCTGCCGATCCTGATGACCATGGTGGCGGTGAACTTTGCTTTCTCCGGCACAGAGCTTATCGGTATTGCAGCCGGAGAGACGGAAAATCCACATAAGGTGATTCCGGTCGCTATCCGTACCACCATCGCGCGCCTGATTATCTTCTTTATCGGTACCGTATTTGTACTGGCGGCGCTGATCCCGATGCAGCAGGCGGGAGTGGAAAAGAGTCCGTTCGTGCTGGTGTTTGAAAAAGTCGGGATCCCGTATGCTGCAGATATCTTTAACTTTGTGATTTTGACGGCGATCCTCTCGGCGGCCAACTCCGGGCTGTATGCTTCGGGCCGCATGCTGTGGTCGCTTTCGAACGAGAAAACGCTGCCGCGCTGTTTTGCTCGCGTTAATAAAAACGGCGTCCCGCTGGCGGCGCTCTCCGTTTCCATGCTTGGCGGCGTACTGGCGCTGTTCTCAAGTGTGGTGGCACCGGACACGGTGTTTGTGGCGCTGTCGGCGATTTCTGGCTTTGCGGTGGTGGCGGTGTGGATCAGCATCTGCGCGTCGCACTTTGTTTTCCGTCGTCGTCATTTACAGTCCGGCCAGCCTCTCTCGGCTTTGCAGTATCGGGCACCATGGTATCCGCTGGTGCCAGTGCTCGGTTTTATCCTCTGTGTGGTGGCCTGTGTCGGCCTGTGGTTTGACCCAAGCCAGCGCATTGCCCTTTATTGCGGGCTTCCGTTTGTTGCCCTGTGTTATGGTGCGTACTACCTGACCCGAAATATGACATCGCAGGAGCCTGAACATGTCGCAGAATAATCCGCTTACCGCCATCCTCGAAAAACAGCCATTTGTTGTACTGGACGGCGCGATGGCAACGGAGCTGGAAGCACGTGGTTGTAACCTTGCAGACAGCCTCTGGTCTGCCAAAGTGTTGGTCGAAAACCCGGATCTTATCCGTGAAGTTCACCTCGACTACTACCGGGCAGGCGCGCAGGTGGCGATCACCGCCAGCTATCAGGCCACGCCTGCGGGCTTTGCAGCGCGAGGTCTGGACGAGGTGCAATCCCGGGCGTTAATTGGCAAAAGCGTGGAACTGGCGCGTAAGGCGCGTGAAGCGTATCTGGCTGAAAATCCACATGCGGGTACGCTGCTGGTGGCCGGTTCCGTTGGGCCGTATGGTGCGTATCTGGCGGACGGCTCAGAGTATCGTGGTGACTATGTACGCAGCGAAGAAGAGTTCACTACCTTCCACCGTCCACGCGTAGAAGCGCTACTGGATGCGGGAGCGGATCTGTTGGCCTGCGAAACGCTGCCGTCTTTTGGGGAAATCAAGGCGCTGGCGGCACTTCTGGCCGAGTATCCGCGCGCGCGCGCGTGGTTCTCTTTAACCCTGCGCGACAGCGAGCACCTGAGCGACGGTACGCCGCTACGGGAAGTGATTGCAGAGCTGGTGCACTATCCGCAAATTGTGGCGCTGGGTATCAACTGTATCGCGCTGGAAAACACCACCGCGGCGCTGAAACACCTGCAAAGTCTGACCTCGCTGCCGCTGGTGGTCTATCCCAATTCTGGTGAACACTATGATGCGGTCACGAAAACCTGGCACCATCACGGTGAAGCGTGCGAGACGCTGGCAGGGTATTTGCCGCAGTGGCTGGACGCAGGGGCCAAATTAATCGGTGGATGCTGCCGGACCACGCCGAAAGATATTGCTGAGCTGAACGCGCAGCGCTGATGCCCTCACCCTGACCCTCTCCCACAGGGAGAGGGAAAAGCAACACCGCACAAAACCAACTATCCTTTCCCGTTTTTTTTCTAAAAACGAATCGTAATTAACGATTCTTTTTTATTCCTTTATCAAAATTCCCGCGCCGGAAATACTGCCCTCATAACAACAAGGGGAGCAGGCACTATGGCAATTTCATCGCGAATCACACTTCTCGGCGCACTGGCGCTGTGGGCATTTCAGGCGCAGGCGGTGGACGTCACCGTCGCCTATCAAACCTCTGCGGAACCAGCAAAAGTCGCGCAGGCGGATAACACCTTTGCCAAAGAGAGCGGGGCGAAAGTCGACTGGCGTAAATTCGACAGCGGCGCGTCCGTCGTGCGCGCGTTAGCATCCGGCGATGTGCAGATCGGCAATATAGGATCCAGCCCGTTGGCGGTAGCCGCCAGCCAGCAGGTGCCGATTGAAGTCTTCCTGCTCGCGTCTCAACTGGGTAACTCTGAAGCGCTGGTGGTGAAGAAAAACATCACTAAGCCGGAAGATCTGATTGGCAAGCGTATTGCCGTACCATTCATTTCAACCACCCACTACAGCCTGCTGGCGGCGCTCAAGCACTGGGGCATCAAACCGGGCCAGGTGCAAATTATCAACCTGCAACCACCAGCAATTATCGCGGCCTGGCAGCGCGGCGATATTGACGGCGCGTATGTCTGGGCACCGGCTGTCAACGAGCTGGAAAAAGATGGCACCGTGCTGACCGACTCAGAAAAAGTGGGCCAGTGGGGCGCACCAACCCTCGACGTTTGGGTCGTACGCAAAGACTTTGCCGAGAAACACCCTGAGGTGGTGAAAGCCTTCGCCAAAAGTGCGATTGACGCCCAGCAGCCCTATATCAGCAACCCTGATGAATGGCTGAAGCAGCCCGCCAACCTGGAAAAACTCTCCCGCCTGAGCGGCGTGCCGGAAGCGGACGTTCCAGGGCTGGTGAAAGGCAATACCTATCTGACGCCCGCGCAACAGGTGCAGCAGCTGACCGGGCCGGTGAACAAAGCGATTGTGGATACCGCTACCTTCCTGAAAGAGCAGGGCAAAGTGCCTGCGGTAGCCGCGGATTACAGCCAGTACGTAACCGATCGTTTTGTGAAATAAGGAGTCCGCCATGCTGAATATTACGAACCTGCACGCCGATTACGGCGGTAAACCCGCGCTGGAGGATATCAACCTGACGCTGGACAGCGGTGAACTGCTGGTGGTGCTGGGCCCGTCCGGGTGCGGAAAAACCACGCTGCTGAATCTGATCGCCGGGTTTGTCCCTTATCAGCATGGCACCATTCAACTGGAAGGCAAAAAAGTGGAAGGCCCGGGCGCCGAGCGCGGCGTGGTCTTCCAGAACGAAGGATTACTTCCCTGGCGCAACGTGCAGGAAAACGTGGCATTTGGGCTACAGCTTGCGGGTATCAATCGCGAACAGCGGCTGGAAACGGCACGGACGATGCTGAAAAAAGTGGGGCTGGAAGGGGCGGAAAAACGCTTTATCTGGCAGCTTTCCGGCGGTCAGCGGCAGCGCGTAGGTATTGCCCGCGCGCTGGCAGCGAATCCACAGCTATTGCTGCTGGACGAGCCGTTCGGGGCGCTGGATGCCTTCACCCGTGAGCAGATGCAAACTCTGCTACTGCGCCTGTGGCATGAGACGGGCAAGCAGGTGCTGTTGATTACCCACGATATCGAAGAGGCGGTGTTTATGGCGACAGAACTGGTGCTGTTATCGCCAGGGCCAGGCCGTGTGCTGGAACGCCTGCCGCTTGAGTTTGCCCGTCGCTATGTGGCGGGTGAACCGGTGCGTAGCATCAAATCCGACCCGCGGTTTATTGAACAGCGTGAATACGTTTTAAGCCGCGTGTTTGAACAACGGGAGGCGTTCTCATGAGCATCGTTTTCAGTGAAAAAACACGCCGTGCGCGCCCCGCATTACGCTGGCCGTTCCCTCGCCAGCTCACACTGAGCGTCGGCACGCTACTGGTTTTACTGGCGGTGTGGTGGGTGGTGGCCGCTCAGCAGTGGATTAGCCCGCTGTTTCTGCCGCCGCCGGGACAGGTGCTGGCGAAACTCATCACCATCGCCGGGCCGCAGGGGTTTATGGATGCCACACTCTGGCAGCATTTAGGTGCAAGTCTGGCGCGCATTCTGGTGGCGCTGCTGGCGGCGGTCATCATTGGTATTCCCGTAGGGATCGCGATGGGGCTGAGCCCGACGGTGCGCGGCATTCTCGACCCGCTGATTGAGCTTTACCGCCCGGTGCCGCCGCTGGCGTACCTGCCGCTGATGGTGATCTGGTTCGGAATCGGTGAAACGTCAAAAATCCTGCTGATCTATCTGGCGATTTTCGCACCCGTTGCCATGTCCGCGCTGGCGGGCGTGAAGAGCGCCCAGCAGGTGCGGATCCGCGCGGCGCAGTCTCTGGGGGCAAGCCGGACGCAGGTACTGTTGTTCGTAATTTTACCGGGAGCGTTGCCGGAAATTTTAACCGGGCTGCGCATTGGTCTGGGGGTTGGCTGGTCAACGCTGGTGGCGGCGGAGCTGATTGCGGCGACCCGTGGTCTTGGATTTATGGTGCAGTCTGCCGGAGAGTTTCTGGCGACTGACGTGGTACTGGCAGGAATTGCGGTGATCGCTGTGATCGCCTTTGGATTAGAACTGGGACTGCGCGCGTTACAGCGCCGCCTGACGCCCTGGCATGGAGAAATACAATGAGTGAACGTCTGACCATCACCCCGCTGGGGCCGTACATTGGGGCGCAAGTGTCGGGGCTGGATGTGACCCGCCCGCTGAGCGATAACCAGTTTGAACAGCTGTATCACGCGGTGCTGCGCCATCAGGTGGTCTTCCTGCGCGAACAGGCCATCACCCCACAGCAGCAGCGCGCCCTGGCACTGCGTTTTGGTGATCTGCATATCCACCCCGTTTACCCGCATGCGGAAGGCGTGGAGGAGATTATCGTGCTCGACACGCATAACGATAATCCACCAGACAACGACAACTGGCACACTGATGTGACGTTTATCGAGACACCTCCTGCAGGGGCGATTCTGGCGGCGAAACTGCTGCCGGAAACCGGCGGCGATACACTGTGGGCCAGCGGCATTGCAGCCTTTGAAGCGCTCTCCGCGCCGTTCCGGACGCTGCTGAGCGGCTTGCGGGCGGAGCATGACTTCAAAAAATCGTTCCAGGAGTACAAGTACCGTAAGAGCGAAGAAGAACATCAGCGCTGGCAGGAAGCGGTTGCAAAGCATCCACCGTTGCTACATCCGGTCGTGCGTACTCATCCGGTGACGGGCAAGCAGGCGCTGTTCGTCAACGAAGGGTTCACCACGCGAATTGTGGACGTGACGGAAAAAGAGAGCGAGGCGTTGTTGAGTTTCCTGTTTACGCATATCACTAAACCGGAATTTCAGGTGCGCTGGCGCTGGCAGGAGAACGATCTGGCGATCTGGGATAACCGCGTGACGCAGCATTACGCCAATGCGGATTACCTGCCGCAGCGCCGGATTATGCAGCGGGCAACGATTTTGGGGGATAAGCCGTTTTACCGTGCGCCTTGATCCCCTCATACCTGGCCCTCTTCCTTTTAGGGAGAGGGTTGTAAATGTGCCTCAATATACCGCTGGTAGCGGTTCGCCTTCAGGTAACACAAATCCACCAGCACCAGTCCGTCGACACAGTCGTTAAATGTCGGGTCGCTGCCGAAATCAATAAACTGCACGCCGCCGGGTTCGCAAAGTTCGGAATATTGTTTGTAGAGTGGCGGAATGCCACAGCCCAGATTGCCGAGCAGGGATTTCAGTTTTGTCAGATCATCCACGTAATCCACACCGCCAAACTGCGCGAGCACGTCCGGCAGCGATGCCGGGTACGGCTGACGTGAGGCGGCTAATGGATGCGTCGCCGGGAACCACAGGCGGTAAAACGCCACCAGCAGATCCCGTGCGGCAGGAGGTAAGCCACCGGAAATGGAGACCGGGCCAAACAGGTAGCGATAGTGCGGATAACGCGCCAGGTATGCCCCAATGCCGGACCACAAATAATCCAGGCCACGGCGTCCCCAGTAACGCGGCTGAATAAAGCTACGTCCCAGTTCAATGCCGTGCTCCAGCACATCCTGCATTTTGTCGTCGTAGTGGAAAAGGCTGTAGCTGTACAACCCTTCCAGACCCCGTCGCTCAACCTGGCTGGCGGTAGGCATAAAGCGATACGCACCGACGATCTCCAGATCTTCATCATCCCACAAGATCAGGTGCAGATAATCATCATCGTAACGGTCGGTGTCCCGGCGTTTACCGCTCCCTTCTTCCACCGCGCGAAAGGCAATCTCGCGCAGACGGCCCAGCTCACGCAGCAGCGGGACATCTTCCTGACCGTTACGCTGCCAAAGATAGATGGTTTTACCGTCACTGGTTTTGCCCAGACATTCGGCCTGCGCCAGCGCTCGTTTCAGAGTGGCCCGGTCTTCCGGGCGGGCGATAGCACACTGAGTTTTAAAAACGCCAGGCACTCCCTTGCCAAGACGCATCACGTGCTGTCGGCACTGCTCGGCCATCTCACGCGACGAAAGGGTGGCGCTATGCCAGTGCTGCCACGCAATCTGCTGGCCAATTTTAATCGGCAACTGGCTATGGCGGCGGCGGAACATCTGCTGCATGAGCAACAGCATCGACAGCGTCGGGGATACCAGCGTGCTGGCATAAAAGAGCAGGCTGTTATGCGCCTGAATATGCACCGGTAGCAGCGGGGCGCGCAGTTTACTGGCGAGCTTGATAAAGCCAGAGTGCCATTTTTTATCGCGAATACCCTTACGCGTGGGCCGCGAAACTTCTCCCGCCGGGAAGAAGATCAGCACGCCTGCGTTTTGCAGATGCTGTTCCATCTGGACCAGGGATGTTTTCGCCGTCCTGCCACCCATATTATCCACAGGAATAAACAGCGAACTGAGTGGCTCAAGGTGAGTCAGCATCCGGTTGGTCACGACTTTGACATCGCGTCGTACCCTGGAGACGGCGTACAACAGCGCCAGCCCGTCAAGCGTACCCGTCGGGTGGTTGGCAATAATGACCAGTGGGCCATGTTCGGGGATTTGTTCGAGATCGCGGGCGGAAACGGTGCAGAGAATATCAAGGTGCTCCAGAACTTGCTCCACCATATCCAGACCTTTCAGGTGGCGGTGTGCTGCGGCAAATTGCTGGAATTCGTCTTCGTAAAACAGTCTTTTTAACAGACTTTTTTGCCAGGGTGCAGGCCTCGCCTGAGGCCAAAGATCGTCGAGAACGCTATCGAGGCTAAACATGATTACTCCTCCTGCCGTCTTGCGAAGACAGTAGAAGGAGCAGATGTCGGTTGTATTGCAGTTTGGTGAAGATTAGCGCAGGATTTTTTTCTCGGCCAGATCCAGCGCAAAGTAGCTGAAGATCAGATCCGCGCCCGCGCGTTTGATCGCGCCGAGGCTTTCGAGGATCACTTTCTCTTCGTCAATTGCGCCTGCCAGAGCGGCGAATTTTATCATCGCGTACTCACCGCTCACCTGATAAGCACCCAGTGGCAGCTCGGTACGCTCGCGAATGTCGCGCAGGATATCGAGATAAGCACCGGCCGGTTTCACCATCAGGCAATCTGCGCCCTGGGCTTCATCAAGCAGGGATTCACGAATCGCTTCCCGACGGTTAAGCGGGTTCATCTGATAGGTTTTACGGTCGCCTTTCAGTGCCGTACCCGCCGCTTCACGGAACGGGCCGTAGAACGAGGAGGCAAATTTGGTGGAGTAGGACATGATGGCTGTGTCAGTAAAACCGGCGGCATCCAGTGCCTGACGGATAGCCTGAACCTGTCCGTCCATCGCGGCGGATGGCGCGATGAAATCCGCACCGGCAGCGGCAGCGACTACCGCTTGTTTGCCGAGATTAAGCAGGGTGGCATCGTTGTCCACGCCGTGATCGCACAACACACCGCAGTGGCCATGAGAGGTGTATTCGCAGAAGCAGGTGTCGGACATCACTACCATTTCCGGCACTGTCTCTTTACAGATACGTGACATACGAGCGACCAGGCCGTCCTCTTTCCAGGCATCGCTACCGGTAGCGTCGGTATGGTGAGAGATGCCGAAGGTCATCACCGAGCGGATCCCCGCATTGGCGATACGTTCGATCTCACGTGCCAGATATTTTTCCGGAATGCGCATCACGCCAGGCATGGCTTCGATGGCCTTATAGTCATCAATCTCTTCTTCAACAAAAATCGGCAACACCAGATCGTTTAAGGTCAGTGTTGTCTCTTCAAACATAGCGCGCAGTGCAGGTGACTTGCGCAGGCGGCGGGGACGTGCAATTAAATCGGTCATGGTATGCCTGATGTTTGTGGAACAAAGAAGGTTAGTGTACATCAAAGTGAAGACCGGTGTTTTACTAAAGTGGGCATTTTGTTTTTGCGAAAGGCAGTAATGAAATATTTGTGATGCTTCTATATTAAAGGTAATACATGGTTGAAAGTTATTTATTATTTTTAGGTGATATATTTCGTGACGGCCGACCAGTATTTTAACGTTGTGTTATTTATAATATTTATCTATTGTACCTCATTCTTTTCTTGTGCCGAAAACCTAATTGTCTGGATGCGGACTTAATGGAAACATTCATTGAACCTTTCCGAATTGAAACTGCATAATTCCCTCCGCAATAAAACATTGCAAAATGATTTGATGGACAAACTTGCTTACGTCCCTGAGGAGGGATGACCCAATGCAAACATGGAAAAAGAAACTGGTTGTATCTCAACTTGCATTAGCCTGCACCCTGGCTATCGCTTCTCAGGCCAATGCGAAGGATATTTCCGGTACGACATATAATACTTTTGTATACGATAATACAGCATCCATCCCCGGGTATTATGGTTATACTGACTGGAATGACTCTGACGTTGCTCACGACGGTGATATTTATCCAGTGATGAGTAAATCCACCGTGAATGGTATTATTTCCACATATTATCTGGATGAGGGTGTTAATGGTCGGGCGAATGCATTAAGCATTTCCAGTAGCACCATTAATGGCATGATCACCTCTCAATGTATGACCGCTTCGTGTTCTGATGGCCTGGATACCGACGGTACGATCCATTCGCAGTACGATCGTTTTAGCCTGACCGTCGATAACTCCACCATTAACGATACTTACGAGCACTATGCGTATGACGTTGTTAACGGGGAGAATACGGAAACACATTATCTGGATACTTATGGTCTGGGTAATGCGATTACCCTGGATGTGGAATCGGATATTGTTATCCAGAATAATTCTCACGTCGCCGGTATTACCCTGACGCAGGGTTATCAGGAACTGGACAATACCCCGTACGACGGTGTTGAAGGTGTAGCCAACAGCAGTAATGTGTTTACCGACACGCTTCTGGTGAAAGACTCTGTACTGACTTCTGGTGCGTATAGCGATCTGGGTACCAGCGGGTTTTATGGTCAAACCGCGAAGCCGAGCGATTATGGTGAAACCAACGCGACAGCAGCAGATGATGCAGCGCTGATTGTGGCAGCCAGCGCGTCTGATAATGCGATGCAGACCTCTGCCACGTTAGATCATTCCACCATCACTGGCGACATTCTGTTCTCCAGCACCTTCGACAACAACTTCTACCCGAATGGCGATCCGGCAACCGATACCACCGAAGATGGTATCTATAATCCAACCACCAATGGTTGGGATGGCACCGATAAGCTGGAGGTCACTCTCACCAATGGCAGCAAATGGGTTGGCGCGGCGCAGTCCAGGGTTGACGCCATCGGCACTGCACAGATGTATGGCCTGGGCTATAGCAACGTAGACTGGAGCACACTGTCCCCTAACAGCATTTGGCCGGACTCCACCTATGACGGCAACGGACACGTTGCGGGGGAGGCGGTTTATCAGAGTGGTCTTTTCAACGTTACGCTGGATAACGGCTCTGAGTGGGATACCCGCAAGGTTTCTAACATCGACACGCTGACGGTAAACAACCAGTCTCAGGTCAATGTTGAAAACTCTGCCATGTTGGCTGATTCCATTACTCTGACCAATGCTTCATCGCTGAATATCGGCGACAGCGGCGGTGTGGCCACCGACCATCTGTATCTGGACAGCGATAGCCGTGCAGCACTGCTGGAAGAAACGGCCGATCTCTACGCCAACACCATCACCGTGGATAACGGTGCTGAGCTGGTGCTGGGGCTGGGTCAGGTTGATACGCACAATATGGTGCTGACCGATGGTGGTGTGCTGAACGTTGCCAGTCGTGATTACGTGCTGAACAGCGATCTGAACAACGCTCGCTATATCACTAACGATAAGCACAATGCCGATTATGACTACGGTGTTGTGGCGATTAACTCGGACGGCCATCTGGCGGTGAACGGTGACGTTGCAGGCAACTACAAAGTACGCATTGACGATGCGACCGGTGCTGGTTCCGTAGCCGATTACAAAAACAAAGAGATCGTTCGCGTCTATGACAATAACGCGGAGACTGCAGCCAGCTTTACTGCCGCAAACAAAGCCGATTTAGGTGCTTATACCTATCAGGCGCGGCAGCAGGGTGACACCGTTGTTCTCCAGCAGAAAGCGCTGACCGACTACGCGAATATGGCGCTGAGCATCCCTTCTGCCAATACCAACATCTGGAACCTGCAGCAGGATACAGTCGGAACGCGTCTGACCAACAGCCGTCACGGACTGGCGGATAACGGCGGGGCGTGGGTGAGTTACTTCGGTGGCAACTTTGACGGTGATAACGGTGTAATCAGCTACGATCAGGACGTGAGCGGTATTATGGTGGGTCTGGATACCCAGATTGACGGTAATAATGCGAAGTGGATCGTCGGTGGCGCGGCAGGTTTCGCGAAGGGGGATATCAGCGATCGTACCGGTCAGGTCGATCAGGACAGCCAGACGGCGATGATCTACGCGTCGGCGAAGTTCATGAACGATCTGTTCCTCGACAGTTCCCTGAGCTACACCCGCTTTAACAGCGATCTCTCTGCAAACATGAGCAACGGTCAGTATGTTGACGGTAACACCACCAATGATGCAGTGGGTTTTGGGCTGAAACTGGGCTATGACTGGAAGCCAAACCTCTCTGGCTACGTTACGCCATACGCAGCGGTGTCTGGCCTCTTCCAGTCCGGTGATGACTATCGTCTCAGCAATGACATGCGCATGGATGGGCAATCTTACGATAGCCTGCGTTATGAACTCGGTGTTGATGCGGGTTACACCTTCAACTACGGCGGCGATCAGGCTCTGACCCCTTACTTCAAACTGGCCTACGTCTATGATGATGCCGACAACAATGCTGATATAAACGATGACAGCATTGATAACGGCGTGAAAGGCTCAGCTGTGCGGGTAGGGCTGGGCACCCAGTTCAGTTTCACGAAGAACTTCAGTGCTTACACTGATGCCACTTATCTGGGCGGCGGCGACGTTGACCAAAACGGGGGCGCAAATCTGGGTGTGAAATATACCTGGTAATGAATAAAGCGGGGGGAGTGATATCCCCCCGCTTTTTATATACAACAATAAAAATAATATTGAACCGACAAATACGGATGCCTTGAGGTCTGCATGAACGTTAATGCGAAACCACTTTCTGAATTACGCCGGCTCGAACAGTGTTTGAAATCAGCCAGTACCCCTTTTAAATGTGCCCCACAACAGCTAATTACCTCTGGCGAGTGTAGTGAGTCCCGGACGATCGTGTTACAAACAGGTATCATCGAAATCTATCGTCATTCTGATGAACTGCTTGTAGGCATCGCGACAGCGCCTTTTATTTTTGGTTTGTCTACCGTGATGATTAATCACTGTCAGGAATATAGAGTACAGGCCAAAACATCCTGCACGGGCTTTTATTTGCCCGCTGAGACCACCCGTCAACTGATACAACAGAACTCTTTATGGCAAGACGCTTTCGGCTGGTTATCCTGGATAAATTACATTCTGGGAAAACGCGATATGCAGCTGGTGGGAAATAACTCCTATCACCAGATCCGCGCCATGCTGCTGAATATGGCGGAGTGGGATGAAACGTTGCGCTCAAAAATTGGTGTGATGAATCATATTCAACAAAGTACGCGTATTTCGCGCTCGGTTGTTGCAGAGGTTCTCGCTGCTTTACGGCAAGGAAACTATATCAATATGAGCCGGGGCAAACTGGTTAGTATCAACCGTTTGCCCTCGGAATATTAAGGTCAGTTAGACGCAGTGAGCACCTGGGCTTTATTGGCACTCAGTTCAGCCACTAAGTTATTAAGACCGTCACTCATATTGACGAAACGCGTATGCGGAGAGCGGGTGACCACCACAAATGCGCCTACGTTAGACTGCGGGATCATCGCCATATACGTAATAAATCCACCGCCGCCGCCGGTTTTCTGAATAATACCCGGACGACCATTTTTCGGGGCCAGATAGACCCAGCCCAGGCCGAGCGCATCGGCTTTACCCGGAACGTCCATCCCGATGACGCGGTGCAGTTGAGTACGCTGATAAATCAGGGTCTGCATACGATCGGCCTGGTTGCTGCGCGAGTAGAAATCCGAAGAAAGGAACTGCTGCATCCAGCGCATCATGTCGCCAGGAGTGGAATACACCCCGCCACTGCCCACGGCTGCCAGCGTGTTATTACAGGGGCTGGCGCCTTTCTCTGCCACCATCAGACGACGGCACTGATCCGGGGAAGGGGTAAAGGTGGTGTCTTTCATGCCCAGCGGGCGGGTTATCTGTTCTTCAAACAGTTGCGGGTAGGGTTTTCCAGCCGCCGTTGAGAGAGCATCTGCCAGCAGGTCAAACGCCAGGTTTGAGTACGAGGCTTGCGAACCCGGAGCTGCCTTCAGCGTGGCGGTGCTCAGGTAATTCCAGCGCTGGTCGCGCGTTGGCCAGACAAATACGTCACGATGCGCTGCCCCACCAGGCTGCTCACGCGGCAGGGCGCTGGTATGAGTGGCAAGGTTCACAAGCCGGATCGGTGTGCCCTGGTAGGTTGGTACACGTGCGCCCGGCGGGGCGTACTTGCTGAGCGGATCGTCGAGCTTAACCACGCCCTGATCGAGCAGTTTCACCAGCATTTCACTGGTCATCAGCTTGGTTAAGGATGCGATGCGGATAACAGAATCCAACTGCGGGTGAATGTTATTTCCTGGGCGTGTTTCGCCAAAGCTTCGGAACACGCGCTGGTTGCCGTCGATCACGACCATCGCCATCCCGGTTGCGCCGCTGCCGTAATAGATAAGGTTCGCGTAACGATCGGCAATATCTGAAGCCAGAACGGGCGCCGTCAGCGGTTGGGCTGCCTGGGCGGTAGAAAAGCTCACCGCACACAGCGCGGCAAAAGAGAGCAGACAACGTTTCAACGAAAAGCATCCATGAAGTGAATGAGGAAAGTAATGGGTATTTATACTACTAATCGGAACCGTGCAATGCCCCGAATTGCATAACGATAGCGAGAAAAACGTAACCATGGGTAAATATGAACAATTTACCTGGCAAGCCATCTCCCATTTTGTGACATCGGGCTTATGATAAGCACCAGTGTCACTCAATCTTACGGAGAACGGTATGTCTGAAAAGCGTGTGGTTATGGTTGTCGATATGCAGAACGGGGTATTTGAAACGCCTCGTCATCAGCGTGAAAAGTGTGTCTCTCTGATCAACCAGCTTACGCAGGCAGCCGACAAGGTGATTTTTATCCAGCATACCGAGGCCGGGGGGCTGGAAGAGGGAAGTGATGGGTTTGCATTGCTGCCTGAACTGCATCAGCCAGCTGATGCGTTCTATGTTACCAAAACGGCCTGCGATGCGTTTTATAACACCCCGCTTGAGGCGCTATTACGCGAGCAGGGTATTCAAGAGTTTGTCATCTGTGGTTGTGCCACGGATTACTGTGTCGATGCCACGATCAAGAACGGCGTCAGCCGGGGTTATCACATAACCGTGGCGGAAGATGCCCATACTACCGCCGATCGCCCGGCGGCAGAAGCGCAGATCCTGATTAACCACCACAACGACGTCTGGCGTAACTTCATCGCGCCGGCGAATCCTCTCGCAGTGAAACGCACCGAAACAATTCTCGAAAACTGGAAAGCGAACTAATAATTAACCCTCGGGTCTGACCTTTTTGCCTGAGCCTGAAGACGGGCTCAGGCACGATTTTCGTGTGGTGATGTGTTGAGCACAGCAACAGCCATAACAACAAGAAGGAAGCATTATGTTTAAGTCTTTTTTCCCAAAGCCGGGGCCTTTTTTCCTGTCGGCATTTATTTGGGCACTTATCGCTGTCATTTTCTGGCAGGCGGGCGGCGGCGCATGGCTGATGCGCATCACGGGCGCGACAGGTGAGGTGCCGATTAGCGCGGCGCGCTTCTGGTCGCTCAGCTATCTGCTGTTTTACGCCTACTACACGGTGTGCGTAGGGGTGTTTGCGCTGTTCTGGTTTGTGTATTCTCCGCACCGCTGGCAGTACTGGTCGATCCTCGGCACATCGCTGATTATCTTTGTGACCTGGTTCCTCGTAGAAGTGGGCGTGGCAGTTAACGCCTGGTATGCTCCGTTCTATGATCTGATCCAGACCGCGCTGAGTTCACCGCATAAAGTGACCATTAATCAGTTCTACCATGAGGTAGGTATTTTCCTTGGTATCGCTCTTATTGCTGTGGTCATTGGTGTGATGAACAACTTCTTCGTCAGCCACTATGTTTTCCGCTGGCGTACTGCGATGAACGAACACTATATGGCGCACTGGCAACACCTGCGCCATATCGAAGGTGCGGCGCAGCGTGTGCAGGAAGACACCATGCGTTTTGCCTCCACCCTTGAAGATATGGGCGTAAGCTTTATCAACGCCATCATGACGCTGATCGCCTTCCTGCCTGTGCTGGTTGCGCTATCGGCACATGTGCCAGATCTGCCTGTTGTCGGCCATCTGCCGTACGGTCTGGTGATCGCGGCAATCGTCTGGTCGCTGATGGGTACGGGCTTGCTGGCGGTGGTTGGGATCAAACTGCCGGGTCTGCAGTTTAAAAATCAGCGTGTCGAAGCGGCTTATCGTAAAGAGCTGGTATACGGTGAAGATGATGCTAACCGCGCATCGCCACCGACCGTACGTGAACTGTTTAGCGCTGTGCGTCGTAACTATTTCCGTCTCTACTTCCACTATATGTATTTCAACATTGCGCGCATTTTGTACCTGCAGGTGGATAACGTTTTCGGTTTGTTCTTGCTGTTCCCGTCCATTGTTGCGGGTACGATTACGCTCGGTCTGATGACGCAGATCACCAACGTTTTCGGCCAGGTCCGTGGTGCGTTCCAGTATCTGATTACCTCCTGGACCACCCTGGTAGAACTGATGTCTATCTACAAACGTCTGCGTAGCTTTGAACGTGAGCTGGACGATCGTGACCTGCAGGAAGTGACCAATACTTTTAGCTAATACAGGGAGTTGTTATGTCTTTTGCCGTACCGCGTGTGTTACCGTTGTCCTTACTGGCTGCTCTCGTCCTGGTGGGATGCGCCGAAAAAGGGGCCGCTCCGCTCAAGAAGGGCGAAAAGCCGGTTGATGTGGCAAGCGTTGTACGGCAGAAAATGCCCGCTAGCGTGAAGGATCGCAATGCGTGGGCAGATGCACTGGCAAAAACCTTTGAAAGCCAAAAGATCGCGCCGACCGAGGAGAATATCTGCTCGGTGCTGGCGGTGGCGCAGCAGGAGTCGATGTACCAGTCAGACCCGGTGGTGCCGGGTCTGAACAAAATAGCCTGGAAAGAGATCGATCGCCGCGCGGAATCCATGCATATCCCGGTGTTCCTCGTTCACACCGCACTTAAAATCACCTCGCCAAACGGTAAAAGCTACAGCGAACGTCTGGATACGGTGAAAACTGAAAAACAGCTCAGCGCCATCTTTGATGATTTCATCGGTATGGTCCCAATGGGGCAGAAACTGTTTGGCTCACTTAACCCGGTACATACTGGTGGGCCGATGCAGGTGAGCATTGCGTTTGCCGAAAAGCACGCCGACGGCTACCCGTGGAAAATCGACGGTACGGTACGCCAGGAGGTCTTCTCACTGCGCGGCGGTCTGTGGTTTGGCACGTACCATCTGCTGAACTATCCGGCGAACTACAACGAACCGCTGTACCGCTTTGCCGACTTCAACGCGGGATGGTATGCCAGCCGCAATGCGGCATTTCAGAGTGCGGTCAGCCGCGCAAGTGGTGTGAAGCTGGCGCTGGACGGTGATCTCATTGCTTACGGCAGCAGCGAGGCGGGTAGCACCGAACTGGCAGTACGGAAATTATCGACAAAGCTTGGTCTGAGCAACAGCGACATTCGCCGTCAGCTTGAGAAAGGTGATAGCCTGGCCTTTGAGAAAACGGACCTCTACAAGAAAGTCTTTGCACTTGCTGAGCAGAAGAGCGGGAAAACGTTACCGAGAGCTATTCTGCCGGGTATTCAACTGGAAAGCCCGAAGATCACGCGTAACCTGACAACGGCATGGTTCGCAAAACGGGTGGACGATCGTCGGGCGCGTTGTATGGGGCTTTAATGGCGGCGGCGAATACGCAGAACTAACGCCACGGCACCTAAAATCATACAACCCGCGAGGAAGGGAACCAGGCCAAACAGGGTACTGACACCAAACCCAATCTCAACCCGTGGGCGTCCGTTATCCTGTACCTGCATAAGGTGCTCATATACCCCAGGTGCATGAACCAGCATATTGAGCAACTGTGAGCCTGCCCAGAAGCAGAACAGAACAAACAGGGCATAAGCAATATTACCTGCCGTGGAGGTTTTTGGTTTGCCGGCAAAAATCGGTTTCGACAATGTAAAATCAGCCATGATGACCTCCTGAAATATCACTCTGCTCAATACGCGTTTTTACAGGGGAAGTTTGACAGGTCATCGCATTTGTCAATATCAGAATCGTGGTAATTTACCCTCAGGAATTCTCCTGGATTGTCGATTTCTGCAGCACATCACAATTTCATTACTTAAGTGAAATTGCGTCGCGTTTCAGAATTTCCGTATCTGCCACAGACCTGGCCGTAAAACTGTGAGAGGATGTCTTTTTTTCCTGCCGGAGTTGTTATGAAGCTCACGTCCAAACTACGCCGTGACTGGCACTACTACGCCTTTGCTATCGGGCTGATCTTTATTCTTAACGGCGTCGTGGGGCTGCTGGGATTTGAAGCAAAAGGATGGCAAACCTATGCTGTCGGGCTGGTGACCTGGGTGATAAGTTTCTGGCTGGCAGGATTGATTATCCGCCGTCGTCCTGAAGAAACGACAGCGGATGAAACGGAGACGGCGAAGAGAGCCGATTAACCGTTTACGGAGCTTTTAAGGGCGCTGTCGGCGGCATGACGCTCCAGCGCCAGCTCGATCAGGCGGGTGATAAGTTCAGAGTAGCCCAGCCCGCTCGCCTGCCACAGTTTCGGATACATACTGATATTCGTGAAACCCGGCAGCGTGTTGATTTCATTGATGACCACCTCGTTTTCCGGTGTCAGGAACACATCCACACGTGCCATGCCACTGCAGCCGAGTGTCTGATAGGCGTTAATGGCGATCGCCCGGATCGTATCGTTGACCGCCGGATCGATATTTGCTGGCACGACTACCTGAGCGCCTTTGTCATCAATGTATTTGGTGTCGTAAGAGTAGAAGTCGCTGTTTAAGACCACTTCACCGCAGGTGCTCGCCTGTGGGAAATCGTTGCCCAGCACGGCGCACTCAATTTCACGGCCTTTAATACCCTGCTCAACCACCACTTTATGGTCGAATTCAAATGCCAGACGGACAGCCTGCGTGAATTCAGCTTCACTGGTGACTTTGCTGACGCCCACGGAGGAGCCCTGGTTTGCCGGTTTCACAAACAGCGGCAGGCCCAGTTGGTCAGCAATTTGCGCGAAGCTGTGTTTGTCGCGGTTGGCACGGGTGAGCGTGACGAAAGGGGCAATATTCAGCCCGGCATCACGCAGCAGGCGTTTGGTGACGTCTTTATCCATGCAGGCGGCAGAACCCAGCACATCGGAACCTACGAACGGCAGGTTGGCCATGCGCAACATCCCCTGGAGGGAACCATCTTCACCCAGAGTACCGTGAACGATGGGGAACACGACATCAATCTGAGCGAGAGCCTGTGCATTGCCAGCGTCGATGAGTTGCCCTTTCACGACGCCGGGCACAGTGGCGACGCTAATTTCCGAAGGATTAAGGGCGATATGTGCTGGATCGTTGGCATTAAGCAGATACTGGCTGGCATCGTTAACATGCCACTGGCCCTGTTTATCAATACCCAGCAGCACTACCTCGAAACGGCTTTTATCAATCGCATCAACGATATTTTTGGCCGATTGCAATGAAACCTCGTGCTCTGCTGATTTTCCCCCAAAGACAATACCTACGCGCTGCTTTGCCATCTCACTCTCTTCCAGTATGACGAAAAGCCAATAACATACCACGATGCCCTGCGGGTTTCGCGGCCTTCCGCCATAATGTTTTGGGGAATGTTGATGGGGAAGTCTGAGAAGAAAAATTCTTCTGAAGCAGAATGTTCCGCCATAAAATGGATGTTTTGTGACTTATTTCACAAATATGATGACTGGGAAGATAAAACACCAAAGTCATTACGGCCGCATCTCTGGTGCGACGTCAGTATGCGTAGCTTGCTAATCTGTAGGCGAATTCGCCTAAAAATGAAGACTGTTTCTTTATGGAATCATGGAAAGTTAATCTTATCTCGGTCTGGTTCGGTTGCTTCTTTACCGGGCTCGCCATCAGCCAGATCTTGCCGTTCCTGCCGTTGTACGTTTCACAGCTGGGGGTAACCTCGCATGAAGCACTCTCCATGTGGTCCGGTCTGACGTTCAGCGTGACTTTTCTGGTCTCTGCGATTGTGTCACCGATGTGGGGCAGCCTGGCCGATCGGAAAGGGCGTAAACTGATGCTGCTGCGAGCATCACTCGGGATGGCCATCGCCATTCTGCTGCAGGCCTTCGCCACCAACGTCTGGCAGCTGTTTTTCCTCCGGGCGGTGATGGGGCTGACTTCCGGGTATATTCCGAATGCTATGGCGCTGGTCGCCTCTCAGGTGCCACGCGAACGTAGCGGCTGGGCGCTGAGTACGCTTTCCACCGCACAGATTAGCGGTGTAATTGGCGGCCCGCTGCTGGGGGGCTTTCTGGCGGACCACGTCGGGCTGCGTGCCGTATTTATCATCACCGCGATCCTGCTGGTGGTCAGTTTTCTGGTCACGCTGTTTCTTATCAAAGAGGGCGGTCGGCCCGTTATCAGCAAATCTGAACGTCTGAGTGGTAAGGCCGTCTTCGCCTCTCTGCCTTACCCTGGGCTCATGATCAGCCTGTTTGTTACTACCATGGTGATCCAGCTCTGTAACGGTTCGGTCGGGCCGATTCTGGCGCTGTTTATTAAGTCGATGGAGCCAGACAGCAATAATATCGCCTTTCTCAGCGGCATGATTGCCGCCGTGCCAGGCGTATCCGCACTGATTTCTGCACCACGGTTGGGAAAACTGGGAGATCGGATCGGTACCGCGCGTATTCTGATGGCCACGCTGATTTTTGCCGTGGTGCTCTTTTTCGCCATGTCGTTTGTGACCTCTCCGCTTCAGCTTGGCGTGTTGCGATTTTTGCTCGGCTTTGCCGATGGTGCAATGTTGCCTGCGGTACAGACCTTACTGGTCAAATATTCCAGCGACCAGGTAACAGGGCGTATTTTTGGATATAACCAGTCGTTTATGTATTTGGGGAATGTTGCCGGTCCGCTTATTGGCGCATCGGTTTCCGCGATGGCTGGTTTTCGTTGGGTATTTGCCGCGACGGCAATTGTTGTTTTGATCAACATTATCCAGTTGGCTATTGCTCTGCGTCGCCGCAGACACATGGCGGAGGTAAAATCGGCAAAATAATACTTTTGTCGATGTATTATATATTCTTATTGTTGCCGCATTTTTCTATAACCAAATGCGGCATTTTTTTTAGAAAAACGTTTCGCTGATAATCCCTCTGCTCTATTTTTGCGGCGCTGTCACTTTTGCATAAGGTAATACCTTTCTCCGCTTTGCATATTTGACTCTTGATGTTAATTTCAGGAATAAATCACATAAGGAAATAACACGATGAAAAATCTCATTGCTGAGTTGCTGGTCAAGCTTGCACAAAAGGAAGAGGAGTCAAAAGAACTGGTCGCCCAGGTCGAAGCCCTGGAAATTGTTGTCACTGCGCTATTACGACAGATGACTCAATCTGACCAACAGGCATTGATAGAGAGCGTTGAAGGTGCGCTGGATAAGGCGCAACCTGATACTCAGGTTCCTGTGCAGGATGCAGAGTTGCTCCAGCAATATGTAAAGAAGCTCTTGAGGCATCCGCGCAGCTAAACCGTCACCGGACATAACGACGTGTCATAGAATTGTCATGCAGGATGCCTATAGTCGCTCTGTTTTTATTTTTATGTATTTGTACATGGAGAAAATAAATTGAAACAGAGCGCACTTTTCATCGCATTACTTCCCCTGCTAATTACCCCTGCCATTTATGCTGATATGTCCAATACCCACGTGCTGGATAATCGCGCAGCGAAAGGTGATATCACCCAGCCAGGCGGCGCGCGTCGATTATCAGAGGATCAAACCGCAGCCATTCGCGCTTCGCTGAATGAGAAACCGGCGAAAAATATTATTCTGCTCATTGGCGATGGAATGGGTGACTCCGAAATCACGGCAGCGCGAAATTATGCCGAAGGGGCAGGCGGATTTTTTAAAGGTATCGACGCATTACCGCTTACCGGACAATATACCCATTACTCACTGGATAAAAAAACCGGTAAACCAGATTACGTAACGGATTCGGCTGCCTCTGCTACGGCGTGGTCTACGGGGGTAAAAACCTATAATGGCGCGCTGGGTGTTGATATTCACGAAAAAGATCATCAAACCATTCTGGAAATGGCAAAAGCTGCGGGGCTGGCCACCGGTAATGTCTCTACTGCTGAACTTCAGGACGCGACGCCGGCGGCGCTGGTATCTCATGTGACCTCACGTAAGTGCTACGGCCCGTCGGTGACCAGTGAAAAATGTCCAACGAATGCCCTGGAAAAAGGCGGTAAAGGTTCAATTACTGAACAACTGCTGAATGCACGCGCTGACGTCACGCTGGGCGGTGGGGCGAAAACCTTTGCAGAAACCGCGACGGCGGGTGAATGGCAGGGGAAAACGCTGCGTGAACAGGCACAGGCTCGTGGTTATCAACTGGTGAGCGATGCAAGCTCTCTGGCAGCAATCACTGAGGCGAATCAGGACAAACCGCTGCTGGGACTGTTCTCTGATGGCAACATGCCTGTGCGCTGGGAAGGTCCAAAAGCCTCTTATCACGGCAATATTGATAAGCCTGCAGTGACCTGCACACCTAACCCGAAACGCACTGACAGCGTGCCGACGCTGGCGGCGATGACTGACAAAGCCATCTCTCTGCTGAGCAAGAGCGAAAAAGGGTTCTTCCTGCAGGTGGAAGGCGCGTCGATCGACAAGCAGGATCATGCGGCGAATCCGTGTGGCCAGATTGGCGAAACCGTCGACCTGGACGAAGCAGTCCAGAAGGCACTCGAATTCGCGAAGAAAGACGGAAACACCCTTGTGGTGGTCACCGCGGACCATGCGCACGCGAGCCAGATCATCCCGGCTGATACCAAAGCCCCTGGCCTGACGCAGGCGCTGAACACGAAAGATGGTGCTGTAATGGTGCTGAGTTATGGCAACTCTGAAGAAGAGTCCATGGAGCACACGGGCACGCAGCTGCGTATTGCCGCCTACGGACCGCATGCGGCAAATGTGGTAGGGCTGACCGATCAAACCGATCTGTTCTACACCATGAAAGCGGCGTTGGGTTTTAAATGATAAAAGCCCGGCGGAATTTGTCTCTGCCGGGTGGTTTTTTTCCTGTCACGGACCAGACTTACAGGGAATGTTCACAAAAGGATGGTGCAATGAAAACAACATTACTGGTTACTCTGCTCTCTGGCCTGTTCCTGATTTCATCGGCGAACGCGGAAGAAAAAACATTAACGCCTCAACAGCAACGCATGACCACCTGTAACCAACAGGCCACGTCCCAGAGTCTGAAGGGGGATGCCCGTAAGACCTATATGAGCGACTGCCTGAAAAATGGCGCGTCAAAACCTGCTGAAAAAAGCCTGACGCCACAGCAGCAGAAAATGCGCGACTGTAATGCGAAGGCTACTGAGCAGTCTCTGAAAGGTGACGATCGCAGTAAATTTATGAGCACTTGCCTGAAGAAAAAAGCGTAGTTCTAACGGGTGAGTGGCTCTGGCGACTCACCCGAAATTTCATACTTTCCTCGCACCCCCCCTCTCTATAATTTGGGAAAATGTTTCAGAATATTCCCAAAAATGATGAATGATGAATCTTATTACGACAAAAAATGCATTCGCGAAGAGTGGGATTTAACCCTTTCTCTGGATGCCCCTCACCGTGCTGGTATTCAGTTTGCCCGGCGAGTTCGGCTGGCGCGCGTTATCGGACTAGCGGCGATGTTTTTCCCTGTCGCGGGGATACTGGTCACCCATTTTCTAGCTGGTGGCTGGTGGCTTTTACTGGTGGGATGGGCGTTCATCTGGCCTCACCTCGCGTGGCAGTTATCCTGTCGCGCTTCATCACCTCATCATCAGGAAATCTTCAATCTCAAGATAGATGCCATTATCGCCGGGCTCTGGATTGGCGTGATGGGGATTAATGCGTTACCCACGACCGCGCTGGTGATGATGGTGGGGATGAATATGATGGGCTCCGGCGGCTGTCGTCTCTTCATTCCGGGGATCATATTGACCTTTCTCTCCGCACTGTTGACGCTGCCCCCTGTCGGGAGAGTGGTGGTGTTCAACCCTGATCCTGTGGAGTGGGGCTTAACGCTTCCTGTGTTTGTGCTTTATCCCATGCTGTTTGCCTGGCTCAGTCATCGCACAGCCGTCAGGCTGGCTGAGCATAAGCGGCGGCTGGAAATGATGAGCACTCGCGACGGAATGACTGGGGTCTTTAATCGTCGACACTGGGAAATGCTGCTGCGAAACGAATTTGAGCAGTGCCGGCGTCATAATGGTACGGCCACGATCCTGCTCATTGATATCGACCACTTTAAAAACATCAACGATACCTGGGGGCATGATGTGGGCGATGAGGCGATCATTGCGATTACGCGTCAGTTGCAGATATCGGTACGCTCAGGCGATGCAATAGGCCGTTTTGGTGGGGATGAGTTTGCGGTGATTATGTCGCGGACAACCGCTGACAGCGCAATCGCCGTCATGTCCCGGGTTCACGAACGGCTGGAAAAACTGTCGTTACCCTGCGCGCCTAAAGAAACGCTGCGCATAAGCGTAGGTGTTGCCACCTGGGGGCCGCAGTTTGGGCACTACCGGGAATGGTTGAAGGCCGCTGATGTAGCGCTGTACAAGGCAAAAAATACCGGGCGCGGCCGCACCGAAGTGGCTGCCTGACACCCGGTTGAGACGATCAGGATTTACTCAGTTTCTCTGATTTTTCCATACATTTTGCCATCGCTTCGATGACGGCAGCACGGAATCCACGTTCTTCCAGTACCCGCACCGCTTCGATGGTGGTACCACCAGGGGAGCAAACCATATCTTTCAGCTCACCAGGATGTTTACCGGTTTCCAGCACCATTTTGGCAGAACCCATAACTGCCTGTGCTGCGAATTTATACGCCTGAGCACGTGGCATACCGCCCAGTACCGCGGCGTCGGCCATCGCTTCTAAGAACATGAAGACATACGCAGGGGCTGAACCGCTCACGCCGACAACCGGATGGATCATGGATTCGGCAATGACTTCCGCTTCACCAAAGCAGCGGAAAATGTTCAGGACATCTGCCACGTCTTCCGTGGTCACCAGTGCGTTTGGCGTGACGGAAGTCATGCCAGCGTTGACCAGTGAGGGGGTATTAGGCATCGCCCGGACGATTTTACGATCGTGCCCCAGCGCACGCGCCAGTTGATCCAGCGTGACGCCAGCAGCGATGGAGACGACCAGCGTCTCTTTATTCAGGCTGGAGGTGATGTCGCTCAGCACTTTGATCATGATGTTCGGCTTAACGGCGCCAAAGACGATATCGGCGACCTGGGCGACTTCCTGAGCGCTTTCGGCGGCGTTAATCCCGTATTGATCGCGCAACGCGGCGACTTTATCAGGTGACGGGGTATAGACCCAAATCTGACCCGGCAGAACCTGGCCGCTGGCGATCAGGCCGCCCAGGATGGCTTTGCCCATGTTACCGCAGCCGATAAACCCGATTTTCTTATCCATCACGACTCTCCGTCATTATGCGTTGTTTTCTCTGATTGATAGCTTAACAACGAAATGCAGGCGACAATAGTCGGCAGAGTCATTAAGGGGAGACAATATGGCGATTTGGGTTGATGCGGACGCGTGTCCGAATGTGATTAAAGAGATTTTGTTCCGCGCCGCCGAGCGTGTTCAGATGCCGCTAACGCTGGTGGCGAACCAGAATATTCGCGTCCCTCCTTCCAGATTCATTCGCGCGTTGCGGGTTCCGGCCGGGTTTGACGTGGCGGACAACGAAATTGTCCGTCTGTGTAGCGCGGAAGATCTGGTGATCACGGCGGATATTCCTCTGGCTGCAGAAGTGCTGGAGAAAGGGGCTGCGGCGCTGAACCCTCGGGGGGAGCGTTATTCACCTGCGACCATTCGGGAAAAACTCACCATGCGTGATTTTATGGATACGCTACGCGCCAGTGGTGTACAGACAGGGGGGCCAGACAGCTTATCCCAGCGCGATCGCCAGCAGTTTGCCGCAGAGCTGGATAAATGGTTACTGGAAGTGAAGCGCCGAACCGCGTAATGATAACCATTGTCAATTTGTGGTACAGTATGGCCTCCACAGGGTTGTCATCCCGTACCGCTTTGCAGTAAAGTAATCGAAACATCTTCTGCAATTATTTCTTTACACTCTTCGGCCATCCGGCATCAAGGGGAACACCTGGTTATGACCCAACCCATCTTTTTAGTTGGCCCCCGCGGCTGTGGGAAAACCACCGTTGGCCTGGAACTGGCACGCGCGTGCGATCGTCAGTTTGTGGATACTGACCACTGGCTGCAAACAGAGGCCGGAAGAACAATCGCGGATATTGTCGAACAGGAAGGATGGGACAGCTTCCGCGCACGTGAAACGGCGGCGCTGAAAGCGGTAACCACACCGTCTGCCGTTATCGCGACAGGAGGGGGCATTGTTCTGGCTGAATGTAATCGCCACTTTATGCGCGAAAAAGGCATTGTGATCTATCTCTGTGCACCTGTTTCGGCCCTGGTAGGGCGTCTGGAAGCATTTCCGGAAGAGGGGCAGCGTCCTGCACTGACGTCCAGACCGCTTAGCGAAGAGGTGAAAGAAGTGCTGGCCGAACGTGATGCGCTATACCGTGAAGCAGCACACCACGTGGTGGATGCTTCTGCGTCCCCGGAAGATGTGGTTACCCAGATTATCACTGCCCTGCGTTTGGCTTGTGCCAGCTAACCGGCGTCTATACTTATAGCTCTGACATAAAAAAAGGATGAGCTATGCCAACCAGACCTCCCTATCCTCGTGAAGCGCGTATTGTTACCGTTGAAAAAGGCCATACGGGTCATACCGTGACCTGGTATCAACTGCGTGCCGATCACCCCAAACCGGATTCGCTGATCAGTGAACACGAGACTGAACAGGAAGCGCTGGATGCCAAACGGCGCTACGAAGATCCCGATATGTCCTGAATGTTTTCCGTAATACTCCAATACCGTGCCTGAATCACACTTTTTACTCATCGTGAATGTTAAGCAGGGGTTAATATTTAGTTATTACAGGTGACTCCGTAATCGACAGGCGATCTTTACATTTCGATGTGAAGATCACCTGCTACGCTTGGTGCTGTTTTGTTGAAAAAATGAACTGTGCAGCGTAGTGAGCCTGTACCTGTATGCACGATGTTGTAGTAATGGAAGGCGATAAAGATGAAGGCGACGTTGGCGATCCTCACCATTGGTGTGGTCCCTGTAAGCGAAGTGTTACCGCTCTTAACCGAGCATGTCTCTGAACAACAGATAACGCATCTTAGCCTGCTGGGGAAGATGAGTCGGGAAGAGGTCATGGAAGACTACGCTGTAGAGGCGGGGGAGGATCCCCTGGCGACGTTATTAAGTGACGGTAAACTGGCGCATGTTTCGCGTCAGAAAATCGAGCGCTCGCTGCAAGGGGTGATAGAAGTGCTCGATAATCAAGGTTATGACGTTATTTTGCTGATGAGTACCGCACCCATTAAAGGTCTCACGGCGCGTAATGCGATACTGCTGGAACCGATGCGCATCATCCCGCCGCTGGTGGCCTCAATTGTTGATGGCCATCAGGTGGGGGTCATCGTCCCGCTCGAAGAGTTGATGGATAACCAGGAGGTGAAGTGGCATGTACTTGAAAAAGTGCCCTTATATGCGCTGGCAAATCCGTTCTGGGATAGTGATGCCGCACTGATTGAGGCCGGACGTGAGTTGCTGGAGAGGGGGGCGGATGTGTTGATTCTCGATTGTCTTGGCTTCCACCAGCATCATCGCGATTTACTGCAAAAGGCGCTGGATGTGCCGGTGTTGTTATCCAATGTTCTGATGGCTCGCCTGGCTTCAGAGCTTCTGACGTAATGATTTTGCGTGACAGGTGATGAGCATGGCCCCTATAGTGAATTTTTATCTAAAAATATAAGGGCCAGTTCATGCTTCAAAGTAACGAATACTTTTCCGGTAAAGTGAAATCCATTGGTTTTACCAGCAGCAGCACTGGCCGCGCCAGTGTCGGTGTCATGGCCGAAGGGGAATACACGTTTGGTACGGCCGAAGCGGAAGAGATGACGGTCGTTAGCGGTGCGCTCAACGTCTTACTGCCGGGTGAAACGGAATGGAAAGTTTACGCAGCCGGACAGGTTTTCAACGTTCCTGGCCACAGCGAGTTCCATCTGCAGGTTGCTGAACCGACCTCTTATCTGTGCCGTTATCTGAAATAAAAAATAAGCCGGGTGGCGCTAACGCTTACCCGGCCTACGCTTTGCCTGTTATCTCTGCGCTTCGCCGCCGAGACCTTCCACCAGATTCTGAATCAACGCGGCCAGTTCCCCGGTCATCAGGATGAAGTCCGCATCAAAACGCTGGGCGTAATCTTCCCGGTCGATATCTTCATTCTGATCGCGCAGTTCATCGCAGAACTTCAGACGTTTCACGGAACCGTCATCGCACATCATGAACTGAATCCGCTGCTGCCAGTCGAGCGCCAGTTTGGTCACCACTTTGCCCGCTTCGATATGTACGGCAATTTCGTCGCTCACCAGATCCTGTTTCTTCGCGCGGATCACGCCGCCATCTTCCAGCAGGGCTTTTAGCTCGGCTTCATCGAGGATCTGGAAACCTTGCGCGGCAGCACCGCTGCGTACCCACTCGGTCAGGGTCAGCTCGATTGGCGTTTCCAGCGCCAACGGCACGACCGGCAGGGAGCCGATACTTTTGCGCAGCAGAGCCAGCGTATCTTCTGCTTTTTTGGCGCTGGCGCAGTCCACCATAATCAGCCCGTTAACGGTATCGATCCACATCATGGTCTGGCTGAAGCGACTAAAGGCGCGCGGCAGCAGAGAGTGCAGAACTTCGTCTTTCAGCGAATCTTTTTCGGTTTTCTTCAGCTTGCGACCCTGCTCGGCTTCCAGCTTGAAGATCTTCGCTTCGAGCGCCTGTTTAACCACCGGCGTTGGCAGAATTTTCTCTTCTTTACGGGCGCAGACGATGATTTGACCCGTGCTGCTGGCGTGGGTCAGTGCATCGCTTTGTGAACCCATTGGCGGAACCCAACCGGTTTTTGCCATATCCTGGCTACCGCAAGGGGAAAAGGTGTAAGCGGCTAACTGTTTTTCCATCTCTTCTGCACGCAGCGAAACGTCGCGGCTGAGACGGTAAACCATCAAATTTTTGAACCACAGCATGATAATTTCCACGGCCTTGTCGTTAAATCAGCGGGCATGATAACGAATTGTCGCATCGCTTGCATTGCTAATCGGGAAGCGTGCTTATACTCTGTTGATAATCAAAATAATGAGGAAAGTCTTGTGCGTATTGGGATTGATTTGGGCGGCACCAAAACAGAAGTCATCGCACTGAGCGAGCAGGGGGAACAACTGTTCCGCCACCGTCTGCCTACGCCGCGCGATGATTATCACCAGACTATCGAGACGATCGCGAGACTGGTCGAGATGGCAGAGCAGGCGACAGGGCAAACGGGCACCGTCGGAATGGGGATCCCAGGGTCGATCTCGCCTTATACCGGGGTAGTTAAAAATGCTAACTCGACCTGGCTCAACGGTCAGCCTTTTGACAAAGATTTGAGCGCGCGTCTGAACCGGGAAGTGCGTCTGGCTAACGACGCCAACTGTCTGGCGGTTTCAGAAGCGATTGACGGCGCGGCTGCCGGTGCCCATACCGTTTTTGCTGTCATCATCGGTACTGGCTGCGGTGCAGGCGTGGCCTTTGGCGGGCGTGCCCATATCGGGGGTAACGGTACGGCGGGCGAGTGGGGGCACAACCCACTGCCGTGGATGGATGAAGATGAGCTTAAATACCGCGCTGAAGTTCCGTGTTATTGCGGCAAACAAGGTTGTATTGAGACGTTTATCTCCGGTACCGGTTTTGCTACCGATTACCACCGTCTGAGTGGTCAGCCGCTTAAGGGGAACGAGATCATGCGTCTGGTCGAAGAACAGGACCCGGTAGCTGAACTGGCACTCCGCCGCTACGAAATGCGTCTGGCGAAATCGCTGGCGCATGTGGTGAATATTCTCGATCCGGACGTGATTGTGCTGGGTGGTGGTATGAGCAACGTTGACCGGCTGTACACCACTGTCCCGAATCTGGTGAAACAGTGGGTCTTCGGCGGCGAGTGTGAAACCCCGATCCGTAAAGCACTACACGGAGACTCCAGCGGCGTGCGAGGCGCGGCGTGGTTGTGGCCGGAATAAAAGCAAAGAGTGTTTATTCCCTCTCCCACCGGGAGAGGGTACCAGACAGCACAGATCTCCCCCACCATCACTCCACCGCAAACGCTTTATCCAGCCTGCTATACCCCAGCCCGTTGATCTTTTTCACTTTGATCTGCACCGGAATACGCTCTTTCATCGCCTCGACGTGGCTGATCACACCGATCGTTTTCCCGGTGGCGTTCAGCGCGTCGAGGGCATCCAGCGCGGTATCCAGTGTTTCACTGTCGAGCGTGCCGAACCCTTCATCCAGGAACAGCGAGTCGATCCGTGTTTTGTGACTCACCAGATCGGAAAGTGCCAGCGCCAGTGCCAGACTGACCAGGAAACTTTCGCCGCCTGAGAGCGTACGGGTGTCGCGCACAGCATCCGCCTGCCAGGTATCGACCACTTCCAGCTCCAGGGCATCGCTGGCTTTGCGCTGGAGCAGATAACGCCCGTGCAGGCGGTTAAGTTGCTGGTTAGCAAGCCAGACAAGATTGTCCAGCGTCAGCCCCTGGGCGAACTTACGGAACTTGTCGCCGGTACTGGAGCCGATAAGCGCATTCAGGTAGCCCCAGTCGTCTGCCAGACGACTGGCCTCTTCAATTTGCTGCATTAAAGCCAGTTGGTGCAGGCGGTTATCGCTATCCTGCTTAAGCTGCTGGCGGATTTCTCCCTGCCGCGTGGTGTTCTCACGAAGCTGCTGCGTCAGGTGTTGTAGCTGGATCTGCAGGCCTGGTGCATCGGTGTCGAGTCCTTCTGGCTGCAGTGCCTGGTGCGCCTGCAACTGTTGGTTTGCCTGTCCGGACAGGGCGGCGGCCTGCTGTATCTGGTTTTCCAGCGAGTGTTTCAGTTGTTCGAGGTGGCGGAGGGTGCTCTCCTCCAGTAGTGCTGCAAGGAACGCGTCCTGATCGGCAAAACAGCTTGCCGACAGTGCCTGGGCGAACTGCGCCTGCGAGTGCTGCAGGCGCTCACGCTCCAGTGTTTCCTGCTGCTGTTGTGCCGCCAGTTGGCTCTGCAGAGACACGCATTCGTCGTGGATTGCGCGCCAGTTGTCAGGAATGGCGGGTTCGATCTCTTCACTGTTGGTAACCGGAAGTGCGTCAAGCAGTGGCTTCAGGGCGTTTATACGTTCCTGAATCGCACCCTGCTGTGTCTGTTTCTCCTGCCACTGGGCGAATTCCGTCTCACGGGTGTTCAGCCAGGTGGCCTCAGTACCTTCTTCAGGTACGCTGAGTGAAAGAGAGACCAGGGCGCTTTCCAGCCCCTGACGCGTTGTCGCCAGTTGCTGCTGATACTGGCGTTCTTGCTCTTCCAGTTCGTTGAGCTGGTTTTGCAGCGTCAGGCGCTGGCTGAGCTGATAAAGCTGGCGTTCATAGTGCTCCTGTTCGCTCATCCAGACGGCAATATCTTCCTGAATATTCAGCGAAATATTTAATGCCGCGCAAACTTCCAGCCACTCTTTAGTGAGTGCTTGCTCTTCCTGAGAGAGTGTCTGCGCTTCGCCTGTCTCGCGCTGGATCTGTTGAGTCAGGGCATTAACCTGGCCCAGAACCAGCAGTCCTTCCTCTTTTAGCGAGGCGACCTCTTTTTCCAGGGCATCACGGCGACGCTGATTATCAGTCAGTTCAAGCGCTTGATATTTCTCCACGGCGGGATGTTCGCTGGAGCCGCACAGTGGACAGGGTTTGCCTGCCTCAAGCTGAGAACGATAGCTTTCCAGATCTTTAATCGTCGCTTCACGTTCACACAGGGCTTTCAGGTCCAGATAGTGCTGGTTTTTCTCTTTGTATTGCTGGCGACGTAGCGTCAATGTTTCATTGAGTTTTACCTGCTCAGCCAGGGCTTTCTGCACGCTTTCACCGTTCTGGTGCAGGCGTTTTTGTAGCGGCTGATAGCGGGCATGGAGCGAGGTCAGACGTTGACGCATCGTTCGTGATTGCGCCTGTTGTTCCATCGCTACTGCAACCTCATCCGCCTTCAGCGTCAGGGTTGTTTCCGGCAGGGCGGCCCGTTTATGGCGTAATTCAGTGAGGCGGGCGGTCAGGGCAGTAAGCTGATTTTTATCACGGCTAAGCTGAGCGAAGTGCGCTCGCCAGCCTGCCATTTCCTGTCCCCACAAGCGGAATCGATCATGTTCTGTCTGCCACTGCGCCAGTACCGTTAATTCGGTCTGAAGCTGCTCATGGGTACGAATGGCGGTCTGACGGATACGCGAGCGCAGTGCGGTTTTGTCTTGTAAGCGAGTATTTACTTCGATAATTCGCTGCTGGGTTTGAGCCAGACGCGAGGCTTGTTCTTGCTGGTGCTCCCAAAGCGGTCGAAGCTGAGCGGCAGGTTGAGCAAGCTGGAGCTTTGCCAGGTCAGGCGCGGCATCGGTCAGCGCCTGTTGTGCCTGCTGTTGTAACACGGTTACGCGCTGTTGCTCGCGAAGAAGCTCATCATGGCGCGTAAGCCACTGATAATCCTTCTGCTGTCTCTGTTGTTGTGCCAGCAGTGTTTTTTCTTCGTCAGTAAGTGCCTGCAAACTTTGCTGTAACTGCTGCTGTTGCTCTTCGCTCAACAGCACCACACCCGCTGCCTGTGCCTCGCGCATTTCAAGTACGTTTCGGGCGGCTTTGTGTTTCTCAAATATCCTGGCGGAAATCTGGCCATAGATCTCGGTTCCGGTCAGTTCTTCCAGCAGCTCTGCGCGATCGCTCGGTTTGGCATTGAGGAAAGCGGCAAACTGCCCCTGAGAGAGGAGCATTGAACGGGTAAAGCGGCCATAGTCCAGCCCGGTGAGCGCGGCGGTTTGCTCCAGTTTATCTGTCACTTTGTCGGCGAGAATCTTGCCATCTTCACAGCGAGCCAGTTCCACACGCGGTGCCTGCAGGTTCCCGTCCGGCTGATTACGCGCCCGGTTCTGGCTCCAGAAGGCGCGGTAGGCGGTACCTTTTACTTCAAACTCAACCTCGGCCAGACACTCGGCGGTATCACGCGTCATCAGGTCGTTTTGCGCCTGAGACACTTTTTGCAGACGCGGCGTTTCGTGATAGAGCGCCAGACAGATGGCGTCGAGCAGGGTGGTCTTGCCTGCACCGGTCGCACCGGTAATGGCAAACAGCCCGTTGCTGGCAAAGGGCTCAGCGGTAAAGTCAATTTTCCACTCGCCCTTAAGTGAGTTGAGGTTTTTCAGACGCAGGCTCAGGATTTTCATGCGTTCTCTTCCTCGTTATTCAGTGCGTGCAGCGTATGGGCGAACAGCTCGTTCAGCCGGGCGCGTTTTGCATCATCCATCTCTTCCTGGGCCAGTCGGCGTTCAAAAACCTCTTCGACCTTAAGTTCGCTCAGCGTTTCGCGCTGAGCACTCAGTAGGATTTTTTCGCGCTGCTCGCGACTACGGCGTACCAGTAAAACCTCGACAGGAAGATCTTCCGTCAGCGCCTGAATTTTTCGCTGCATATCATGCAGATAGTCGTCTGTCGTGATTTCGATATCCAGCCAGACGGGAGGATTAAGCGCAGTGCCACGCCACTGTTCAAGCTGGGTGGTGATGGCATCAAGGTCACCCTTCAGCACCGCCAGCGGCTGGGTGACAGGGACCTCCTGCGTTTCGACGGCGCTGAGTTTACCTTCGTTAAAACTCACCAGATGCACAGATTTGGCTTTACCTGCCTCATCAAAACTCAACGAAATGGGCGAGCCGCAATAGCGAATGTGTTCGCAGCCACTGATGATCTGCGCGCGGTGGATATGCCCAAGCGCAATGTAGTCGGCAGGCGGGAAATTTTGCGCCGGGAACGCATCCAGCGTGCCAATATAGATGTCACGTACGGCGTCACTTTTACTGGCCCCGACGGTGGTGAGATGTCCGGTCGCAATCACCGGAATGAGCTGTTCGCCGCGCAAGGTACAGGCATCGGTATACTGTTGGTGATAATAATCAGTGATGCTCTGCAACAGATGCTGCTGTTTTTCCCCGCCGGACATCCCCGCCTGGCTCTGCACGATATCGCGTGGGCGCAGGAAGGGAACCGGGCACAGCACCGCCCCCGGTGTACCGTCACGTTTTTTCAGGATCTGCGGAGCATGCCCGGCACTGGCCACCACGGTAGTGTTCAGGAAGGCCAGGATGTCGCGGGATTCATTCAGCGTGGCGACGGAGTCGTGATTACCGGCGACAATCACCAGATGACAGCCGGTTTGCTGCAGATTTACCACGAAGCGGTTGTACAGCTCACGCGCATAGCTTGGCGGCGAACCGGTGTCGAAAATGTCACCCGCAACAATAATCGCATCCACTTCGTGCGATCGGGCCGTATCCAGCAGCCAGTTCAGGAACGCTTCATGCTCCGCTGCCCTGCTTTTGCTGTAAAAGTTTTGACCCAGATGCCAGTCCGAAGTGTGAAGTATGCGCATAGGAGATCCGTGGCGAAAAAAGATGTTGGCGATTATAAACATTCAGGGGGCAGAAAATAACCGCTGTAATAAAACAACAGTTTGCCATTTATGGTGGTAAGGTTTTTCATAAATCTGTCATAAATCTGACGCATAATGACGCCGCATTACAAACTTGTAACTTAAATAAGATAAGACAGGGCAAAGTATGGCGAGACGTATTCTGGTCGTAGAAGATGAAGCTCCAATTCGTGAAATGGTGTGCTTCGTGCTCGAACAAAATGGCTTCCAGCCGGTTGAAGCGGAAGATTATGACAGCGCGGTGAACCAGTTGAATGAGCCCTGGCCCGATCTGATTCTGCTCGACTGGATGTTGCCAGGCGGCTCTGGACTGCAGTTTATCAAACACATTAAACGTGAAGCGATGACCCGCGATATCCCAGTTGTCATGCTGACGGCGCGTGGCGAAGAAGAAGATCGCGTACGTGGGCTTGAAACGGGTGCCGATGATTACATTACTAAGCCGTTCTCCCCGAAAGAGCTGGTTGCTCGTATCAAAGCCGTAATGCGCCGCATTTCACCGATGGCAGTGGAAGAGGTGATTGAGATGCAAGGTCTGAGCCTTGACCCGACCTCACACCGTGTCATGACGGGCGAAAATCCGCTCGACATGGGGCCTACCGAATTTAAACTCCTGCACTTCTTTATGACTCACCCGGAACGCGTTTACAGCCGCGAACAGTTGCTGAATAACGTCTGGGGAACTAACGTATATGTCGAAGACCGGACGGTTGACGTCCATATCCGCCGCCTGCGAAAAGCGCTGGAACTGAGCGGCCACGATCGCATGGTGCAGACGGTCCGCGGCACGGGTTATCGTTTTTCTACCCGTTTCTGAACAATGACAGGAGTGTGACGCGTGCTGGAACGTCTGTCATGGAAAAGGCTCGTCTTTGAACTGATCTTATGTTGTATTCCGGCCTTCATTCTGGGGGCCTTTCTTGGATACCTGCCGTGGTTTCTGCTGGCTTCGGTCACCGGGCTGCTGATCTGGCATTTCTGGAACCTGTTACGCCTCTCCTGGTGGCTATGGGTTGACCGAAGTATGACGCCGCCGCCGGGAAGCGGCAGTTGGGAACCGCTGCTTTACGGTCTGCACCAGATGCAGATGCGCAATAAAAAGCGCCGCCGCGAACTGGGAAGCCTGATCAAGCGTTTTCGCAGCGGGGCGGAGTCGCTCCCGGATGCGGTCATTCTGACGACCGAAGAAGGGACTATCTTCTGGTGTAATGGTCTTGCGCAACAGTTGCTGGGGTTGCGCTGGCCGGATGATAATGGCCAGAATATCCTTAACCTTCTGCGTTATCCTGAGTTTGCTCAGTATCTGAAAAAGCGTGATTTTACGGGTCCGCATAATCTGAAACTCAATAATGGTCGCCATCTGGAAATCCGCGTGATGCCCTACAGCGATCAGCAGTGGCTGATGGTGGCGCGCGATGTCACCCAGATGCACCAGCTGGAAGGCGCGCGACGCAACTTCTTCGCGAACGTAAGCCACGAATTACGTACCCCGTTGACCGTACTTCAGGGTTACCTGGAGATGATGCAGGAGCAAACGCTTGAAGGTGCGCCACGTGAAAAAGCGCTGCACACCATGCGCGAGCAAACGCACCGTATGGAAGGTCTGGTAAAACAGCTGTTGACGCTATCGAAGATTGAAGCGGCGCCAACGCTTGCGCTGAATGACACCATTGATGTCCCCATGATGCTGCGGGTGGTGGAGCGTGAAGCACAAACGTTAAGCCATAAGAAGCACCACCTAAGCTTTGAGGTCGACAATACGCTGAAGGTACTGGGCAGTGAAGATGAGCTGCGTAGCGCCATTTCCAATCTGGTGTATAACGCGGTGAATCATACGCCGGAAGGGACGGAGATCGTGGTGCGCTGGCAGCATACCCCAACGGGCGCTGAATTTAGCGTCGAGGATAATGGTCCGGGGATTGCACCGGAGCACCTCCCGCGTCTGACCGAACGCTTCTATCGCGTGGATAAAGCGCGATCGCGGCAGACAGGGGGAAGTGGCCTGGGGCTGGCAATTGTAAAACATGCCGTCAATCACCATGAAAGCCGTCTCGATATTCAGAGTACCCTGGGTAAGGGAACCCGCTTTAGTTTCGTGATCCCGGAACGATTAATTGCCAAAAAGATCGCCTGATAACGGGTGTGTCATTTTACCTTTCCACGGGTCAGCGTTTGCTGGCCCGTTTGCTTTGCAGTCAAACGAAACGCGAATGAATTTTATACGGCTGACTGTTTTTTGTTCGCATGATTAGCCATGGGTTTTTCTGATAATTAGCGTATTGTGCTGGTGTGTATTTTCATGCTGGCATATTGTTCTGGTTTTACGATCCCACCTTGCCTTTAAACGTTATAAGCGTTTAAATTGCGCCCCAGATACTGTCAGACCGACTGTATTTGCGTGGTAAATCGAAAAACTATTCTTCTCCACGCCAGGACGGGAGCATTTCCCGCTGAAATTGAGCAATTTTTCGGCTGTATCTTCCCACCAGGGAAATCGAAAAACTCAATGTTTTCAACACCACATCCACAGGCAGTAAGGTTTTATGACCCATCACTTAAAATCGCGTGACATCATCGCGCTGGGCTTTATGACATTTGCGCTGTTCGTTGGCGCAGGCAACATCATTTTCCCTCCAATGGTTGGCTTACAGGCGGGTGAACACGTCTGGACTGCTGCATTTGGTTTCCTGATTACTGCTGTGGGTTTGCCGGTACTGACCGTTATCGCCCTGGCGAAAGTGGGTGGCGGTGTTGATAGCCTCAGCACCCCGATCGGCAAAGTGGCGGGTGTCCTGCTGGCAACCGTCTGCTATCTGGCTGTTGGCCCACTGTTTGCGACCCCCCGCACGGCAACCGTTTCCTTCGAAGTAGGTATTGCTCCTCTGACGGGTGACGGCGCGATGCCGCTGTTTATCTACAGCCTGATCTACTTCGCGATTGTGATTCTGGTTTCCCTCTATCCGGGCAAGCTGCTGGATACCGTCGGTAACTTCCTGGCTCCGCTGAAAATTGTGGCACTGATTGTGCTGGCGGTTGCGGCGATTGTCTGGCCGGCAGGCCCGATTAGCGACGCCATGGATGCCTACAAAAACGCCGCGTTCTCTAACGGTTTTGTGAATGGCTACCTGACGATGGATACGCTGGGTGCAATGGTGTTTGGTATCGTAATCGTTAACGCTGCGCGTTCCCGTGGTGTGACCGAAGCACGTCTGCTGACCCGCTACACCATCTGGGCTGGCCTGATGGCCGGTGTAGGCCTGACACTGCTCTATCTGGCGTTGTTCCGTCTGGGTTCCGATAGTGCCATGCTGGTTGATCAAAACGCGAATGGTGCGGCTATTCTGCATGCTTATGTTCAGCACACCTTCGGTGGTGCGGGTAGTATGCTGCTGGCGGCGCTCATCTTCCTGGCATGTCTGGTGACGGCCGTTGGCCTGACCTGTGCCTGTGCGGAGTTCTTTGCGCAGTATCTGCCGCTCTCTTACCGCGCACTGGTATTTATTCTCGGCATCTTCTCCATGGCGGTGTCAAACCTCGGTCTGAGCCACCTGATTCAGGTCTCTATTCCGGTGCTGACGGCTATCTACCCGCCGTGTATCGTGCTGGTGGTACTGAGCTTTACTCGTCCGTGGTGGAACAACTCCTCACGAATTATTGCGCCAGCCATGTTTATCAGCCTGATTTTTGGTATCCTTGATGGGATTAAAGCATCAGCTTTCGCAGAAATTTTGCCAGCCTGGACACAGCGTCTGCCACTGTCCGAACAAGGCCTGGCCTGGCTGATGCCTACCGTTGTTGCACTGGTTCTGGCGGTTATCTGGGATCGTGCTGCAGGGCGTCAGGTCGCATCGAACGCCCATTAATCAACGGCAACAAACTGTTTAACCACGGGGCTTAAGGCCCCGTGGTTTTTTGTTTTTTTCGTGTTGAATGGCAAGATTTAAATGGAAAGCACTAACAAACTTAAACGTGGGCTGAGCACGCGCCACATCCGCTTTATGGCGCTGGGCTCCGCTATTGGTACCGGTCTTTTTTATGGCTCGGCAGATGCCATTAAAATGGCCGGTCCAAGCGTGCTGCTGGCGTACATCATCGGCGGCGTGGCGGCGTATATCATCATGCGCGCCCTCGGCGAAATGTCGGTTCACAATCCTTCAGCCAGTTCGTTCTCCCGTTACGCGCAGGAAAACTTAGGTCCGCTGGCCGGGTTTATTACCGGCTGGACCTATTGCTTTGAAATCCTGATTGTGGCGATTGCCGATGTGACCGCGTTTGGTATCTATATGGGGGTCTGGTTCCCGGCGGTACCGCACTGGATTTGGGTGCTGAGCGTGGTGCTGATCATCTGCGCGGTTAACCTGATGAGCGTGAAAGTCTTTGGTGAACTGGAGTTCTGGTTCTCTTTCTTTAAGGTCGCCACCATTATCATCATGATTGTCGCCGGTTTTGGGATCATCATCTGGGGGATTGGTAACGGCGGTCAGCCGACGGGTATCCATAACCTCTGGAGCAACGGCGGTTTCTTCAGTAACGGCTGGCTCGGCATGGTGATGTCGCTACAGATGGTGATGTTTGCCTACGGCGGTATTGAGATTATCGGTATCACCGCCGGGGAAGCGAAAGATCCTGAGAAGTCGATTCCGCGCGCCATCAACTCGGTGCCGATGCGCATTCTGGTGTTCTATGTGGGTACGCTGTTCGTAATCATGTCTATCTACCCGTGGAACCAGGTGGGCACTAACGGTAGCCCGTTTGTACTGACCTTCCAGCATATGGGCATTGCGTTTGCTGCCAGTATTCTGAACTTTGTGGTGCTGACTGCGTCGCTTTCCGCGATCAACAGTGACGTCTTTGGCGTAGGGCGTATGCTGCACGGCATGGCGGAGCAGGGCAGTGCGCCAAAGGTATTTGCCAAAACATCACGTCGCGGTACGCCGTGGGTCACCGTGGTGGTGATGACCGTCGCACTGCTGTTCTCGGTTTACCTGAACTACATCATGCCGGAAAACGTCTTCCTGGTGATTGCGTCGCTGGCAACCTTCGCGACGGTGTGGGTGTGGATTATGATCCTGCTGTCACAGGTTGCATTCCGCCGTCGTCTGTCACCGGATGAGGTGAAAGCTCTGAAGTTCAAAGTGCCGGGCGGTGTGGCAACGACCGTGGTCGGCCTGCTGTTCCTGGTCTTTATCATCGCCCTGATTGGCTACCATCCGGATACCCGTATTTCCTTATACGTGGGCTTCGCGTGGATCGTCCTGCTACTGGTGGGCTGGATGTTTAAATGCCGCCGTGACCGTCAACTGGCGGAAGCACAGTGATGTAAATGCCCGACGATGTCGGGCATTTTTTCTCCTCCCCCATCCTCCTCCCCCAATAAACCGCATCATGATGAGCTAACCTTAATCACCCTGTGGCAAGGTGACGTCAATTTCATCAAAGGGGATTCGTGATGTTAAACGCCTGGCACCTTCCGGTTGCCCCATTTGTTAAGCAAAACAAAGACAACCTTGTGATTACGCTCTGGCTGACGGGGGAGAATCAGCCTGAACGCGTGACGCTACGCGCCGAAATTGATAACGAAGAGACCGCGCTGAAAATGCACAAACAGCGCAGCCAGCCGCAGCCGGGTATCACGGCCTGGCGGGCAAATATCGACTTGCGCAGCGGGCAGCCCCGTCGCCGTTACAGTTTCAAACTGCTGTGGAACAACCGTCAGCTGTGGTTTTCCCCGCAGGGGTTGAGCCGTTTTCCTCCGGCCCGTCTTGAGCAGTTTGCGGTGGATTACCCGGATAACGGGCCGCAATGGGTTAACGATCAGGTCTTTTACCAGATCTTCCCGGACCGCTTTGCCCGCAGTGAAAAACGCACCGCCGACCAGGATAAGATCTATCACCACCATGCGGCGGGCCACGACATCATCCTGAAAGCATGGGATGAACCACTGACTGCGCAGGCTGGCGGCTCGACGTTCTACGGCGGCGATCTCGATGGTATCAGCGAAAAGCTGCCGTACCTGAAAAAGCTCGGCGTGACAGCGTTGTATCTCAATCCGGTGTTCAGTGCGCCGAGCGTACATAAATACGATACCGAAGATTATCGCCGCGTTGACGCGCAGTTTGGCGGCGACGAGGCGTTATTGCGCCTGCGGCAGAACACCAGAAATGAAGGCATGCGCCTGATTCTGGACGGTGTGTTTAACCACAGCGGAGATTCACACGCGTGGTTTGACCGTCATAATCAGTCGATGAGCGGAGCATGCCATAACCCGGATTCACCACAGAGAAGCTGGTATAGCTTTAATGAGGAGGGGCGTGCGCTGGACTGGCTGGGTTATCCGAGTCTGCCAAAGCTGGATTTCCAGTCACCTTCTCTGATCAATGAAATCTACGGCGGTGAAGACAGCATTGTACGCCACTGGCTGAAAGCACCGTGGAATATGGATGGCTGGCGCCTGGATGTGGTGCACATGCTGGGCGAAGCGGGCGGGGCGCGGAACAATATTCAACACGTCGCGGGTATTACCCGTTCTGCAAAAGCGGCTCAGCCAGAGGCATTTGTATTTGGCGAGCATTTTGGCGATGCGCGCCAGTGGCTGCAGGCTGATGCGGAAGATGCGGCGATGAACTATCGTGGCTTTACCTTCCCGCTATGGGGATTCCTGGCGAATACCGACATCTCCTACGATCCGAATCACATTGATGCCGAAACCTGTATGGCGTGGATGGATAACTACCGCGCCGGTCTGTCGCATCAGCAGCAATTACGGATGTTTAATCAGCTGGATAGCCACGATACGGCGCGCTTTAAATCCCTGCTTGGCAAGGATGTGGCGCGTCTGCCGCTGGCCGTCACCTGGCTCTTCACATGGCCTGGCGTGCCTTGTATTTACTACGGTGATGAAGTGGGGCTGGACGGTAACAACGATCCGTTCTGCCGCAAAACCTTCCCGTGGGAGCCAGCGAAACAGGATAAGGTGTTGTTGGGTTTGTATCAGCGTATGGCGAAGTTACGTAAACAGAACCTGGCGTTACGTTATGGCGGCTGCCAGGTGGTGTATGCTCACGATAACGTGGTGGTATTTGCCCGTGTTTATAACCAGCAGCGCGTGCTGGTGGCGATTAACCGGGGTGAGGCCTGTGAAGTGGTGCTGGATGATTCTCCATTGCTGCACGTGAAGGCGTGGCAATGCAAAGAAGGTAAAGGGACTCTTCAGGAAGGCATACTCTCACTTCCTGCAATTTCTGCTTCCGTGTGGTTCGGTAATTAACCTCTGACTGCAACCGGTACGGTGTACTGGTTGCAGAATATTCCCCTGGGTTGTTCGGTTTTATTCAACAGAGGGGACAAATATCTTTACTATCCGCTCAGTCAATTCTCGCTATACTCAATTTGCTTTATCAGTCAGGGCCCTTTCTCATATAGCACACCAAATGTTTGCTTTTAACCTATTGTTTAAAAGGTACTTTTATGTCTATTCGTGAACTGATTGATCCATCCAATTCCGCACTGATTTTTATCGATCACCAACCGCAAATGTCCTTTGGTGTCGCTAATATTGACCGTCAATTGCTGAAGAATAATACGGTAGCACTGGCGAAAGCAGGCAAAATTTTTGATGTTCCTGTTATCTACACATCGGTCGAAACGAAAAGCTTCAGCGGTTATATCTGGCCAGAATTGCTGGCGGTTCATCCGGATGTCAAACCCATTGAACGTACCTCGATGAACTCCTGGGAAGACGATGCGTTTGTTGCGGCAGTTAAAGCAACGGGCCGTAAGAAACTTATCATCTCAGCCCTGTGGACCGAGGTTTGCCTGACCTTCCCGGCACTGATGGCGCTCGACGAAGGTTTCGAAGTGTACGTGGTAACCGATACATCCGGCGGTACATCTGTTGATGCGCACGAACGTGCGATTGATCGTATGGTTCAGGCCGGGGCCGTACCAGTGACCTGGCAACAGGTTCTGCTTGAGTACCAGCGCGACTGGTCACGCAAAGGCACTTACGACGCGGTGATGGACCTGGTTCGCGAGCACAGCGGGGCTTATGGCATGGGCGTTGATTATGCCTACACCCTCGTTCATGGCGCACCAGAACGCAAAGCGTAAACCTTTCAGGGCGGGGTTCTCCCGCCCATCAATGACCAGGGAGCTTTTATGGCGCAAACATCACATGTGACGCTGGTGATTACTCACACGTTACTTCCGGGACAGGCTGAGCACTACGAACAGTGGCTTGGCAGGATCATGCCCATCGCGGCGGAATTTCCCGGCCATCTGGGCGCGAACGTAATCCGCCCGTCCGAAGGGCAAAACCTGTGGACGGTGATCATCCGCTTCGACACCCTCGAACACCTCTATGAGTGGACTCAGTCCGATACCCGCAATGCGCTGGTGAAAGAGATTGAACCGCTGCTGGCGGAAGGCGACAAAACCGAAGTGCGTACGGAACCTGCGTTCTGGTTTACGCCACCGGAGACACACGTACGTAAGCCAAAACAGTGGAAACAGTTTCTGATCACGCTTCTGGTGATCTTTCCCAGCACCAATCTGGTACCACAGGTGACTGGCGCGCTGCTTCCTGGCCTGAAAGGCTCATTGCTGCTGCATTTGATTAACGATGCCTGTGTGGTCGCGCTGGTGGTCTGGCTGTGGATGCCCATCGTGACCCGTCTGTTTGCCGGATGGCTAAAAAAAGCCTGATTCGGCCGAAAGGAGTACGTTATGCCTCAAACTGCCACACTGATCTTAACTAAGGGTAAGATCCATACACTCGATCGTGAAAATCCGCTTACCGAGGCGGTAGCGATCGCCAACGGCAAGATCCTTGCTACGGGTAATCACGATCGCATCATGAGTTATGCGACGCAGGGAACGCAGATCGTCGATTTACAGGGAAGCACGGTAATCCCCGGTCTGAACGATTCTCACCTGCACCTGATCCGCGGTGGGCTCAATTACAACCTGGAGCTGCGCTGGGAAGGTGTCCCTTCACTGGTGGATGCCTTGCGCATGCTTAAAGTTCAGGCCGACCGCACACCGTCACCACAGTGGGTGCGTGTTGTCGGCGGCTGGAGCGAGTTTCAGTTTGCTGAACGTCGGATGCCGACCATTGAAGAGCTCAATGAGGCGGCGCCGGATACCCCGGTATTTGTGCTGCATCTCTACGATCGCGCGCTGCTCAACCGTGCGGCGTTGAAAGCTGTCGGGTATACCAAAGAGACTCCGAACCCACCGGACGGCGAGATTGTGCGCGATAACAATGGTAACCCGACCGGGATGCTGATCGCCAAACCTAATGCGATGATCCTCTACGCCACACTGGCGAAAGGGCCGAAACTGCCGATTGAGCAGCAGGTGAACTCTACGCGCCAGTTTATGCGCGAGCTGAACCGCCTGGGATTGACCAGCGCAATTGATGCAGGGGGCGGTTTCCAGAACTACCCGGAAGATTACGAGGTAATTGCTGAGCTGCACGCCAAAGAGCAGATGACTGTGCGCATTGCTTATAACCTCTTTACCCAGCGCCCGAAACAGGAACTGGAAGATTTTGAGCGCTGGACAGATATGCTCAAACCGGGTCAGGGAACAGATTTCTATCGCGCGAATGGGGCCGGTGAGATGCTGGTCTTCTCGGCGGCAGATTTTGAGGATTTCCTTCAGCCGCGTCCGGATCTGCCCGAGGGAATGGAAGACGAACTGGAGCGTGTGGTGCGTCATCTGGTGGAAAACCGCTGGCCGTTCCGCCTGCACGCGACCTATGACGAATCCATCAGTCGGATGCTGGATGTGTTCGAGAAAGTGAACCGCGACATCCCGTTTAACGGGTTGCACTGGTTCTTCGACCATTCAGAAACCATCACCGAGCGAAATATCGAACGCGTGAAAGCGCTGGGCGGCGGGATTGCGGTCCAGCACCGCATGGCATTCCAGGGCGAGTACTTTGTCGACCGTTATGGCAAAGAGGCGGTGAAGCACACGCCACCCGTGGCGAAAATGCTGGAACTGGAGGTGCCGGTTGGGTTAGGTACGGACGCGACTCGCGTGGCGAGTTATAACCCGTGGACAGCGCTCTACTGGCTGGTGTCCGGGCGTACCGTAGGTGGGCTGGCGATGTATGACGACAATAACCGTCTGCCGCGCGACGTTGCCCTTGAATTGTGGACGGCAGGTAGTGCGTGGTTTTCCAGCGAGCAGGGTAAAAAAGGTCGCCTGGTCGAAGGGCAACTGGCGGACCTGGTGGTGCTGTCGAAAGACTACTTCAGCGTGCCGGAAGAGGAGATCAAAGGTATTGAATCGGTACTGACCGTGGTGGATGGCAAGGTAGTGTATGCCGCCGGACATTTCAGCCCTCTTTCGCCACCGCCAATTCCGGTTGTGCCAGAGTGGTCGCCGGTGGTGAAGGTACCCGGACATTATCGCTCCGCACCGCCAGCGGCAAGTAAAGTGGGTGCGGTGGTACAGATGCACCAGTGCATCGGGAGTTGTGGTGTGCATGGGCATGCGCATGGTATCGCGCGTCAGTCGGATATTCCTGTCTCTGATGAGCAGGCATTCTGGGGCGTGTTAGGGTGTTCGTGCTTCGCGTTCTAAAACAAAAGGCCCGCATAAGCGGGCCTTTTTCGTAAACCGTGCCGATTACAGGCTGGATACGTTCTCAGACAGGTATTTCGCTACGCCGTCTGGAGAGGCAGCCATACCTTCTTTACCTTTTTCCCACTGAGCCGGGCACACTTCACCGTGCTCTTCGTGGAACTGCAGCGCGTCAACCATACGCAGCATTTCGTCGATGTTACGACCCAGTGGCAGATCGTTCACAACCTGGTGACGAACGATGCCGTTTGCGTCGATCAGGAAAGAACCACGCAGTGCAACGCCAGCGTCCGGATGTTCGATACCGTAAGCCTGCTGGATTTCACGTTTGATGTCCGCAACCATTGCGTATTTCACCGCACCGATGCCGCCTTTGTCGACAGGGGTGTTACGCCATGCGTTGTGTACAAATTCAGAGTCGAAGGAGACGCCAACAACTTCTACGCCACGCTTCTGGAATTCTTCGTAACGTTTGTCGAACGCGATCAGCTCAGACGGGCAAACGAAAGTGAAGTCCATTGGCCAGAAGAACAGAACGGTCGCTTTACCGTTGGTGTGCTGTTTGAAGTTGAAGTTTTCAACGATTTCACCGTTGCCCAGAACTGCTGCAGCTGTAAAATCCGGAGCCGGACGAGTTACCAGAACCATATGATTCTCCTGTAGATACTAAGGTTATTTGGAACGCAACGCGAGCCAGTATAGAGAGTGTTCATGGATAAGACAAAGAGGTGGTGACAATCGTTCCGCCAGCTTTTACCTATCAATGCGAATTCTGTCAGAGCTGTTTGTTTTTCGCCTGCGCCATCATGCGTGGATAGAATTGCCAGAAACGGGTCTCCAGTGCATCGTAATGTTCATCCAGGTCATACCAGGAGTCGCGCAGCGCATCCAGGCGCGGTCGGCGGCTGGCCATCCCGTTTAACACATTCTGAATGAAGTCCATCTCGCGATAGCGCTCCAGCCAGCGTTCTGACCACAGGTAGTTATTCAGATTCACAAAGCGCGGCGGCGAGTCGGGCAAAATGATTGACACCTGCTGGTGGGCATAGCGCGCAAAATCCGGCAACGGAAACTCCGGCGAGAGTTGTGCCCAGTGGCGCGACAGGAAATGATCCCACATCACATCAAGCGTGATAGGTGCAACGCGGCGGGTTTCGGGGCGAAACCACGCTTTGGCTTCTGTCACTTCCGGCAGGTTATCTGTCAGCACGTCGATACGGCGATGCATAAAAATACCGTCGACGATCTCAGGAGAATAGTTCTCAGCGGGGTTACCGCGCACGAAATCGGCCAGCAAATTACCGGAAAGGGAGCTGTCAGCGAGGTGGGCGAGATGCAGGTGAGCGAGAAAATTCATGCGTTTTATTTGTCCGGGGGTGGCTAGTTGTTGCAGCAAGAGGGTGTGAGCACTAGACTATGCCGCCTGTTTTTAAGTCACGAGTATACGTCATGCGCGTCGCCGATTTCTCCTTTGAACTACCTGAATCCCTGATTGCTCACTATCCAATGCCTGAGCGCAGTAGCTGTCGTTTGCTGTCACTGGATGGGCCAACGGGCGAGCTGACGCACGGTACTTTCACCGATTTACTCGACAAGCTCAACCCTGGCGATCTGCTGGTCTTTAACAATACCCGTGTGATCCCGGCGCGTCTGTTTGGCCGTAAAGCCAGCGGCGGCAAGATTGAAGTGCTGGTCGAACGTATGCTCGATGATAAACGTATTCTGGCACATATTCGCGCCTCTAAGGCACCGAAGCCGGGTGCTGAGCTGCTGCTCGGTGATGACGAGAGCATCAAAGCGACCATGACCGCGCGCCACGATGCGCTGTTCGAGGTGGAATTCGATGACGAGCGTACTGTGCTCGACATTCTGAACGCTATCGGCCACATGCCGCTGCCGCCGTACATTGAGCGTCCGGACGAAGAGGCCGACCGCGAGCTGTACCAGACTGTCTACAGCCAGAAACCTGGCGCAGTCGCCGCGCCGACCGCGGGTCTGCATTTTGATGAGCCGCTGCTGGAAAAACTGCGTGCAAAAGGCGTTGAGATGGCGTTCGTGACGCTGCACGTTGGCGCGGGTACCTTCCAGCCGGTGCGCGTGGACAGTATCGAAGATCACATCATGCACTCCGAGTATGCCGAAGTACCGCAGGACGTGGTGGATGCTGTTCTGGCGGCGAAAGGCAGAGGGAGCCGCGTGATTGCCGTCGGTACGACCTCCGTGCGTTCGCTTGAGAGCGCCGCACAGGCCGCGAAGAACGATCTTATCGAACCGTTCTTTGGCGATACGCAGATTTTCATCTACCCGGGTTATCAGTACAAAGTGATTGATGCGCTGGTGACCAACTTCCATCTGCCTGAATCCACGCTGATTATGCTGGTGTCTGCATTTGCGGGGTATCAGCATACGATGAATGCCTACAAGTCTGCGGTAGAACAAAAATATCGCTTTTTTAGCTACGGGGACGCGATGTTTATCACGTACAATCCGCAGGCTTTGAATGAGCGTGTCGGGGAATAAGTCCGCGGCACTGTTTTACAACGTTGGACTGTTTTTCTGACGTCGGAGAAAAAATGAAATTTGAACTCGATACCACCGATGGCCGCGCGCGTCGCGGTCGCCTGGTGTTTGATCGCGGTGTGGTGGAAACCCCCGCGTTTATGCCTGTGGGTACCTACGGCACCGTAAAAGGGATGACGCCGGAAGAAGTGGAAGCCACTGGCGCACAGATTATCCTCGGCAACACCTTCCACCTGTGGCTGCGTCCGGGTCAGGAGATCATGAAGCTCCACGGTGACCTGCACGACTTCATGCAGTGGAAAGGCCCTATCCTGACCGACTCCGGCGGTTTCCAGGTCTTCAGCCTGGGTGATATTCGCAAGATCACCGAGCAGGGCGTACACTTCCGTAACCCGATCAACGGCGATCCTATTTTCCTCGATCCAGAAAAATCGATGGAGATTCAGTACGATCTCGGTTCTGACATCGTCATGATCTTCGACGAATGTACACCGTATCCGGCCGACTGGGATTACGCCAAACGCTCGATGGAGATGTCTTTGCGTTGGGCGAAGCGTAGCCGCGACCGTTTTGACTCCCTGGAGAACAAAAATGCGCTGTTCGGCATTATTCAGGGGAGTGTTTACGAAGATTTACGTGATATCTCCGTTAAAGGTCTGGTAGAGATAGGTTTTGATGGCTACGCTGTCGGCGGTTTGGCTGTGGGTGAGCCGAAGGAAGACATGCATCGCATTCTGGAACATGTCTGCCCGCAAATCCCGGCAGATAAACCCCGTTACCTGATGGGTGTGGGTAAACCAGAAGATCTGGTTGAAGGTGTACGCCGTGGCATTGATATGTTCGACTGCGTGATGCCAACCCGTAACGCGCGTAATGGTCATCTGTTTGTTACCGATGGCGTGGTGAAAATCCGTAACGCGAAGCATAAGAGTGACACCAGTCCGCTCGATGCCGAGTGCGATTGCTATACCTGTCGCAATTATTCTCGCGCGTATCTGCATCATCTCGATCGTTGTAATGAGATTTTGGGTGCGCGTCTCAATACCATTCATAACCTTCGCTATTATCAGCGCTTAATGGCTGGTTTACGCAAGGCTATCGAAGAGGGTAAATTAGAGAGCTTCGTGACCGATTTCTACCAACGTCAGGGTCGAACCGTTCCACCTTTGAACGTTGATTAATTTTAATAATGAGGGAATTTGAATGAGCTTTTTTATTTCTGATGCGGTAGCGGCAACAGGTGCTCCGGCGCAGGGCAGCCCGATGTCTCTGATTCTGATGCTGGTTGTGTTCGGTCTGATCTTCTACTTCATGATCCTGCGCCCACAGCAAAAGCGTACCAAAGAGCACAAAAAGCTGATGGACTCCATCGCGAAAGGCGATGAAGTGCTGACCAATGGTGGTCTGGTTGGTCGCGTAACCAAAGTGGCTGAAAGCGGCTACATTGCTATCGCGCTGAATGACACCACTGAAGTGGTTATCAAACGTGACTTCGTAGCTGCCGTTCTGCCGAAAGGCACTATGAAGGCGCTGTAATCCCAACTTTTCCCAAAGGGAACTGCCGTGTTAAACCGTTATCCTTTGTGGAAGTACATCATGCTGGTCGTCGTGATTCTCGTCGGCCTGCTGTACGCGCTTCCCAACCTGTATGGTGAGGATCCGGCTGTTCAAATCACTGGCGCGCGCGGTGTCGCCGCCAGTGAGCAAACGCTGATCCAGGTCCAGAAAACGTTACAAGAAGAAAAAATTACCGCTAAGTCTGTGGCTCTGGAAGAGGGTGCAATTCTTGCTCGCTTCGACACCACCGACACGCAGCTCCGCGCCCGTGAAGCGCTGATGGGCGTGCTGGGTGATAAATATGTCGTGGCGCTTAACCTTGCTCCTGCAACCCCTCGTTGGCTGGCTGCGCTGAACGCAGAGCCAATGAAACTCGGTCTTGACCTGCGTGGTGGTGTTCACTTCCTGATGGAAGTGGATATGGATACCGCGCTGGGCAAACTGCAGGAACAGAATATCGACAGCCTGCGCAGCGATCTGCGTGAAAAAGGCATCGCGTACACTACCGTGCGTAAAGAAGATAACTACGGTATGAGCATCACGTTCCGCGACAGTGCGGCGCGCGACCAGGCTGTAACTTACCTGTCTCAACGTCACCGCGATCTGGTGATCACCTCTTCAGGCAGCAACCAGCTGCGCGCGGTGATGACCGATGCGCGTCTGAGTGAAGCGCGTGAATACGCTGTTCAGCAGAACATCAACATTCTGCGTAACCGTGTAAACCAACTGGGTGTGGCTGAGCCTCTGGTACAGCGCCAGGGTGCTGACCGTATCGTGGTCGAACTGCCAGGTATCCAGGATACCGCACGTGCGAAAGAGATTCTGGGTGCGACCGCAACGCTGGAATTCCGTCTGGTTAACTCCAATGTTGATCAGTCCGCTGCCGCCGCAGGCCGTATTCCGGGTGACTCCGAAGTGAAACAGACCCGCGAAGGTCAGCCTGTTGTGCTGTACAAACGCGTGATCCTGACCGGTGACCACATCACTGACTCCACTTCCAGCCAGGACGAATACAACCAGCCGCAGGTTAACATCTCGCTCGATAGCGCGGGTGGTAACATCATGTCTAACTTCACCAAGGACAACATCGGCAAACCGATGGCGACCCTGTTTGTGGAGTACAAAGACAGCGGTAAGAAAGATGCCAACGGCCGTGCGGTACTGGTGAAAGAGGAAGAGGTGATTAACATCGCCAATATCCAGTCTCGTCTGGGTAACAGCTTCCGCATCACAGGTATCAGCAACCCGAACGAAGCGCGTCAGCTCTCTCTGCTGCTGCGTGCCGGTGCGCTGATTGCACCAATCCAGATTGTTGAAGAACGTACCATTGGTCCTACTCTGGGTATGCAAAACATCCAGCAGGGTCTGGAAGCGTGTCTGGCCGGTCTGGTGGTCTCTATTCTGTTCATGATCTTCTTCTATAAGAAGTTTGGTCTGATTGCGACCTCCGCGCTGCTGGCTAACCTGGTGCTGATCATCGGCATCATGTCCCTGCTGCCGGGTGCGACGCTGACCATGCCGGGTATTGCGGGTATCGTTCTGACCCTTGCGGTGGCGGTCGACGCCAACGTACTGATCAACGAGCGTATCAAAGAAGAGTTGAGCAACGGTCGCTCTGTGCAGCAGGCGATTGAAGAAGGCTATAAAGGCGCGTTCAGCTCCATCTTCGATGCGAACGTAACAACACTGATTAAGGTTCTTATCCTGTATGCAGTGGGTACTGGCGCGATCAAAGGCTTTGCGATTACTACCGGTATCGGTGTTGCAACGTCGATGTTTACCGCTATCGTCGGCACCCGTGCCATCGTGAACCTGCTGTACGGCGGCAAGCGCGTCAAAAAGCTGTCTATCTGAGGAGTGCGTTGTGGCACAGGAATATACTGTTGAACAATTAAACCACGGCCGTAAAGTCTGGGACTTTATGCGCTGGGACTACTGGGCCTTCGGCATTTCAGGTTTTCTGCTGATTCTGTCCATCGTCATTATGGGCGTGAAAGGCTTTAACTGGGGTCTCGATTTTACCGGTGGTACGGTAATTGAAATCTCCCTGGAAAAACCGATTGATATGGACCAGATGCGCGAATCGCTGCAGAAAGCGGGCTTTGAAGAGCCGCTGCTGCAAAACTTCGGCAGCAGCCGCGATATCATGGTGCGTATGCCTCCGGTACACGATGCCAACGGCAGCCAGGAGCTGGGTAGCAAGGTTCTCAACGTCATTAACGAATCGACCAGCCAGAATGCGGCTGTGAAGCGTATTGAGTTCGTCGGCCCAAGCGTAGGTGCTGACCTGGCGCAGACCGGTGCGATGGCGCTGATGGTGGCGCTGATCTCCATCCTGATCTACGTTGGTTTCCGCTTCGAGTGGCGACTGGCGGCAGGTGTGGTTATCGCACTGGCGCACGACGTGGTGATCACCATGGGCGTACTGTCTCTGTTCCACATTGAGATTGACCTGACTATCGTGGCATCCCTGATGTCCGTTATCGGTTACTCACTGAACGACAGTATCGTGGTATCTGACCGTATTCGTGAAAACTTCCGTAAGATCCGTCGCGGTACGCCGTACGAAATCTTTAACGTGTCGTTGACCCAGACGCTGCACCGTACCTTGATCACATCCGGGACAACTTTGATGGTTATCCTGATGCTGTATCTCTTCGGTGGTCCGGTGCTGGAAGGCTTCTCGCTGACCATGCTTATCGGTGTGACTATCGGTACGGCGTCTTCTATTTACGTCGCATCCGCACTGGCACTGAAACTCGGCATGAAGCGCGAGCACTTGCTCCAGCAGAAAGTCGAGAAAGAAGGGGCGGATCAGCCGTCAATTCTGCCGTAAGACGTTTATCGCGTTATCGAAATCCCGGTCTGATGACCGGGATTTTTTTTATCTGCTCCTGACAAACACTCCTGACAGTATGCTGTCAGGAGCCCTGTCGTAGACTCTTTTCGAACCCAAACAAACAGTCAGGAGGATGTATGAAAAGTGTAATTAACTGGTTTGAAATCCCGGTCACGGATATGGATCGCGCGATTACTTTTTATGAGCCAGTGATGCAGGTTTCGTTAAAACGCGAGAAAATGGACTGCGCTGAGCTGGCCGTTTTCCCGCATGAGGATCCGGGTACCGGCGGAGCGCTGGCAAAATTTGAGGGCATTGTGCCGTCTCACGAAGGCGCTATTATCTACCTGCATACTGACAATCTGCCTGCCACGCTCGATCGTATCGTTACCGCAGGCGGTGAGTGTGTATTCGGCCCACTGGAATTACCTCGTGGGATTGGCACTATCGCATTGTTTACCGACAGTGAAGGTAATCGCGTCGGTCTCCACCAACCTGCCTGAGAGTTAACGAAGATATGACCCGACGCGCTGACCGTTTGTTTCAGATTGTGCAGATCCTGCGGGGCAGGCGTCTGACAACGGCAGCGCATCTGGCGGACAGGCTTGGCGTGTCTGAGCGAACGGTCTACCGCGACATCCGCGACTTGTCACTTTCCGGCGTGCCGGTGGAGGGTGAGGCGGGAAGCGGCTATCGGCTGATGTCGGGTTTTGATTTACCGCCGCTGATGCTGACAAACAAGGAGTCCGAGGCGTTAATGGTGGCGATTCGCCTGCTCAAAACCTGGGGAGGAGAATCGCTGTCGCGCGAGCTGGAGTCGGCTCAGGAGAAGGTGTTAGCGATTCTGCCTGAGGAGAGTCGTCGAAAGGCGGAGCAGACGCGGATCTACGCCCCGGATTTTTGCATGCAAAGCCACTCCCGCAGCGATTTTGACATGATTCATCAGGCAATTTCCGCTCAGCGCGTGCTGGCGTTGCATTACCGCGACGAAGTTGGGCAGCTCTCACAGCGTGATGTTCAGCCGTTAGGATTGTTCTTCTGGGGTGAGCGCTGGCTGCTGGCGGCGTGGTGTGAGCGGCGCGATGACTATCGCTGTTTCCGGCTCGACAGATGTCTCAACATTGTGATGACGGAGAGGCGGTTTAGCGAGAGTGCTGACAAGTCTTTGGCCGATTTTTTGCGGAAGGTTAAGCAGTAAAAAAGCCAGCTCCTGAGCTGGCTTTTTGCCCGGCGACTACCACAAGGTTAGAAGTTGTAACCCACGACCAGGTAACCACCCCAACCGGTAGAACGAACGCTGAAGTCACCATTACCGAAGTTCAGGCTGGCATCGTCGTTCCACTGACCACCGTTGTGCCAGTAACGAGCAACAACAGAGTAGTGCCAGTGATCGTAGTTCAGGGCCAGGATGTGGCTGGAAGCGATAGAGTTGCTGGTGCGAGCGTGCTTCCCGTTGTTGTCATAGAAGTTGTCGTCACCCAGATCTGAACCCCAGTCGAAGTTAGTGAAACCGATGTAGCTCAGGTTACCGCCCCACAGCTGAGTCAGCGGAACAAAGTATTTCACTTTGAAACGGTATCCATCCCACTCGTTTTCGTTGGAGGCACCGTAGTTCTGCCACTGGTATTTCGCGTAAATGTTCATGGACAGGCTCATCGGCAGGCCAGTGTCGATGTCGGTACCCAGACCCATATACCAGGTGCTTTGTTCCTGAGAATCGTTGCGACCCATGTCATAGATGTAGTTGTTCGCGAAGTACCACTCTTTGAACGGACCGAAGCTCAGATCGGTGCCGGTCAGTTTATCGATAGAGAAGCGTGGTTCGATTTCCATGAACAGCGGGGAACCGTTGTTCCAGATACCTTTCGCATCGGTATTACCACCGAAGAATACCGGCAGATCCACGTAACCGTAGAAATCAAACCAGTCTTTCTTGGCGAACGCTTCGTACTCCAGGTAGGTATCGTTGCGGATCTGTGGTCCGAAACGGGTGTGGTAGCTGCCGACGACGTTAACGCTCTGGTGCCACCAGTCGGAGAGGTACTGTGGTTTATCGTTTTCCGCTGCGTTAACAGTGAAAGAGGAGGAAAGTGCCAGCACAGCGCCGGCTGCAAGTAATGTTTTTTTCATAATCATGCCACTGATTGAAATTCCCTTCCGGGAGTGAAAAATGCGCGAATTGCGTTTCTAAATATTTCGTGTTTCTGCGGTGCCTATTATAGGAATCCCTGCTCACAAAAATATGTGTTGTTTCACATATCTCTCACACGCGTAATCGATTGCGTTCACGTTTGCGTACTTTAAACGGCCGGGATTGTAGCGACAATCATTTATGTTGCCAATCCATACGAAATGTAAATGTTAGCGGAGTGACATTGCACTCCGCTGAAGGAGGGGTTACTGCGCGGCGGGCTGGATATCGTGGATGCGGATAAAACCTAACTGATCTGGCGTGAGTCCACTCAGTTGAAGCGGGATATCAACATCGCTGGGTGCCAGTATACTCGCGGGAGCAGTGAACAATTGGTTCTTCACATTCACTTCCTGATAGCTCTCGGTTGTGCCCTGGATCTGGCCCCACTCGACGGTGCCACTGAAGGCCGGAAGTGGATCGTTGGATTCTCCCTGGATGCGTAATGTTGCGCGAGTACCATCTGCATTCGCCGCAACGTTCACCAGTGACATTTTAAGCGTGCCAATCTGGCTGTTGAGCCGCGCAGCCGTATTGGCACCTGGCAGCAGATACACCCCGCTGCTGGATTTTGCGTTCAGCGCGTTTTGTTGGGTAATCTTCACCGTTTCTTTGTTCAGTTTGTCCATCGCCGTATTGAGCGTGTTGACGCTTTGTTTCATCTGGCGAACTTCGGTTTGCTGTGCACAGGCGCTAAGGGTGAAGAGGCTCCCCACCAGCAAAATCTTCAGGTAACGTCTTGTCATTGCGTTTATTTCCTTTAAATAACGGATCCTCATTATGGTAGTCAGCATCCACCTGTCAGACATAGATCCTTTGTCTCAAAAAGCTCTTCCTTTGTTGTCAGGCCAGATCAGGGTAAAATGAAATGAGTTAACCAGATAACAGGGATACCGTATGCATTGCCCATTCTGCTCCGCTGTGGATACCAAAGTCATCGACTCTCGTCTTGTGGGCGAAGGGTCTTCTGTACGCCGTCGTCGGCAGTGTCTGGTGTGTAATGAGCGTTTTACGACCTTCGAGGTTGCAGAGCTGGTTATGCCGCGCGTGGTAAAAAGTAACGACGTGCGCGAGCCGTTTAACGAAGAGAAGTTGCGCAGCGGAATGCTTAAAGCTCTGGAAAAACGCCCCGTCAGCGCGGATGACGTTGAAATGGCGTTAAATCACATTAAATCTTATCTTCGTGGTCTGGGTGAGCGTGAAGTGCCAAGCAAGATGATTGGCAACCTGGTGATGGAGCAGTTGAAAAAGCTCGATAAGGTCGCCTATATCCGCTTCGCCTCGGTCTACCGGAGTTTCGAAGATATCAAAGAGTTTGGCGAAGAGATCGCCCGCTTACAGGATTAAGCTCATGCAGGATGAGATTTACATGGCGCGAGCCATGAAGCTGGCGCAGCGCGGTCGTTTTACCACCCATCCTAACCCGAACGTCGGGTGCGTTATCGTCAAAGATGGCGAGATTGTGGGCGAAGGTTTTCACTATCGTGCGGGCGAGCCGCATGCTGAGGTTCACGCGTTGCGCATGGCTGGTGAGAAGGCGCGCGGTGCTACGGCCTACGTCACGCTGGAGCCCTGCAGTCATCACGGCCGTACGCCACCGTGCTGCGAAGCACTGATTGCGGCGGGTGTTTCACGCGTCGTCGCGGCGATGCAGGACCCGAACCCGCAGGTTGCCGGTCGCGGTTTGTATCGTCTCCAGCAGGAAGGGATTGACGTCAGCCATGGGCTGATGATGCAAGACGCGGAAGCGATCAATAAAGGCTTCCTCAAGCGCATGCGCACCGGGTTCCCGTACATCCAACTTAAGCTGGGCGCCTCTCTGGACGGTAGCACGGCAATGGCGAACGGTGAGAGCCAGTGGATCACCTCGCCGCAGGCAAGGCGCGATGTGCAACGTCTGCGTGCGCAAAGCCATGCTATCCTCACCAGCAGTGAAACCGTTCTGGCTGACGATCCGGCCATGACCGTGCGCTGGAACGAACTGAATGCCGATACCCAGGCGCTTTATCCGCAGGAGAACCTGCGTCAGCCGCTGCGTATTGTCATTGATAGCCAGAACCGCGTCACACCTGAGCACCGCATTGTGCAGCAGCCTGGTGAAACCTGGATTGCGCGCACTAAAGAAGATTCACGTGACTGGCCGGAAGGTGTTCGCAGCATCATGGTGCCGGAGCATAACGGGCATCTGGATCTCGTGGTGCTGATGATGCTGCTTGGCAAACAACAGGTAAACAGCATCTGGGTCGAAGCGGGTCCAACGCTCGCCGGTGCGCTCTTACAGGCCGGGCTGGTGGATGAGCTGATTGTTTACGTTGCGCCTAAACTGTTGGGTAGCGACGCGCGTAGCCTGTTTGTGCTGCCCGGCCTTGAAAAACTGGCCGATGCACCACAACTCAAATTTAGCGAGATTCGTCCGGTGGGTCCGGATGTCTGCCTCCATTTAACGACAGCGTAATTGCTCCTGAAATAGGGAAGCAGTGCGCAAAGTATTATGATAAAATCCGCCCCCCTGCGGGGCCAAATGAACCCGTAAAGGAAGAGTATGAACATTATTGAAGCTGCTGTAGCTACCCCGGACGCTCGCGTCGCCATCACCATTGCGCGTTTCAACAACTTCATCAACGACAGCCTGCTGGAAGGTGCCATTGACGCCCTGAAACGTATCGGCCAGGTTAAAGATGACAACATTACCGTTGTTTGGGTTCCAGGTGCTTACGAACTGCCACTGGCAGCAGGCGCGCTGGCAAAAACCGGTAAATACGACGCGGTGATTGCTCTGGGTACTGTTATTCGTGGCGGCACTGCGCACTTCGAATACGTTGCGGGCGGTGCAAGCAATGGTCTGGCACACGTTGCACAGGATGCTGAAATTCCTGTCGCGTTTGGCGTGCTGACCACCGAAAGTATTGAACAAGCCATCGAACGTGCTGGCACTAAAGCCGGTAACAAAGGTGCAGAAGCTGCACTGACCGCGCTTGAAATGATCAATGTATTGAAAGCCATCAAGGCCTGATTTTTTTGTAAGGGGAATTCCGTGAAACCTGCTGCTCGTCGCCGCGCCCGTGAATGTGCCGTTCAGGCACTTTACTCCTGGCAGTTGTCCCAGAACGACATCGCTGATGTTGAATACCAGTTCCTGTCAGAACAGGACGTGAAAGACGTTGACGTTCTGTACTTCCGTGAACTGCTGTCGGGAGTGGCGACTAATAGCGCGTATCTCGATGGTCTGATGAAGCCATACCTGTCTCGTCTGCTCGAAGAGCTGGGTCAGGTTGAAAAAGCAGTGCTGCGCATTGCGCTGTTTGAGCTGTCTAAACGTGATGATGTGCCGTATAAAGTGGCCATCAACGAAGCGATCGAACTGGCGAAAACCTTCGGCGCTGAAGACAGCCACAAGTTTGTAAACGGCGTACTTGATAAAGCAGCACCTGCGATCCGTCCCCACAAAAAGTGATCCGCAAACCGGAGTTCTGCATTGCCTGATGGGCAGTGCGGCTCCGGTTTTTTCTTTTATTTGCTGAGGCATAACGTATGGCATGCGGCGAATTCTCCCTGATTGCCCGTTATTTCGACCGTGTCAGAACCTCTCGTCTTGATGTTGAAACCGGCATTGGCGATGACTGTGCACTTCTCAATATTCCCGAAAAACAGACGCTGGCAATCAGCACCGACACCTTAGTGTTCGGACGTCATTTTTTACCGGATATCGATCCTGCCGATCTGGCGTATAAAGCACTGGCGGTGAACGTCAGCGATCTGGCGGCGATGGGTGCCGATCCTGCATGGCTGACGCTGGCTCTGACGCTGCCAGAGGTAGATGAAGTCTGGCTGGAAGCCTTTAGCGATGCGTTGTTTGAGCAGCTCAACTACTACGATATGCAGTTGATTGGCGGTGATACCACTGGCGGGCCCCTGTCGATGACGCTGGCGATCCACGGCTATGTGCCGCTTGGTCGCGCGCTGAAACGATCGGGTGCAAAACCCGGCGACTGGATCTACGTGACCGGTACGCCAGGAGACAGCGCCGCGGGTCTGGCGATCCTCCAGGACCGCTTAACCGTGAAGGATGCTGACGACGCGGCATACCTGGTGAAACGCCATTTGCGGCCAACGCCACGTATTCTGCATGGCCAGGCACTGCGCGAGCGGGCTAGTTCGGCTATCGATCTCTCTGACGGGCTGATTTCAGATCTCGGCCATATTCTGAAGGCCAGTGGCGTGGGTGCGCGTGTTGACCTGGATCACTTCCCGCTGTCAGAGCAACTGCTTCGCCATGTAGAGCCTGAGCAGGCGCTGCGCTGGGCACTCTCCGGTGGAGAAGATTACGAGCTGTGCTTCACGGTGCCTGAGCTCAACCGTGGAACGCTGGACGTGGCGTTAGCGCATCTCGGCGCGAAATTTACCTGCATCGGGCAGATCATGCCGGAGAGCGAAGGGCTGAAGTTTGTGAGAGACGGTGCGCCCATTACGTTGGACTGGAAAGGATACGATCACTTCGCGTAAGTTTGTGCGCTCTGTATTGCCGGGTGGCGGCTTCGCCTTACCCGGCCTACGGATTAGAGGGTGAGGGCTTACTTAAACCCTACCACCGGATGCTGTTGATATGGTGTCTCCAGCTCGGCAATCTGCTCCGGCGTCAGCGTGATGTCCACCGCATTCAGCAGTTCATCAAGCTGTTCTTCCCGCGACGTCCCAATAATCGGTGCCGCAACCCCTCGTTTACCCAGCAGCCACGCCAGCGCCACCTGGGCTCGGGTGGCACCGGTTTCGTCAGCAATCCCGGCTAAACGTTCGGCAATCAACGCATCGCTGGCCTCTGTGCCTTCATACAGATTTTTTCCCACTTCATCCGATACCAGGCGGGCCGTGGTTTCCCCCCACGGACGAGTCAGGCGACCGCGTGCCAGCGGGCTCCACGGGATCACCGCCACGCCCTCTTGATGGCACAGCGGCAGCATCTCACGTTCTTCTTCGCGATAGATAAGATTGTAGTGATCCTGCATGGTGACGAAGCGCGCCCAGCCATGCAGTGCCTGGAGAGCGAGCGCCTGTGCAAACTGCGACGCGTGCATTGATGAGGCGCCGATGTAGCGTGCTTTACCCGCTTTCACCACGTCGTTGAGCGCTTCAAGCGTCTCCTCGATCGGCGTGTTGTAATCCCAGCGGTGGATTTGCAGCAGATCGACGTGATCCATGTTCAGGCGTCTGAGGCTGTCATCAATGGAACGCAGGATCTGCGCGCGAGAAAGTCCCTGAGCCAGATCGCCCACCGGGTAATACACCTTGGTGGCGACCACAATTTCATCACGACGGGCAAAATCGCGCAGGGCACGGCCGACAATCTCCTCGCTGCTGCCGTCGGAGTAGCTGTTGGCGGTGTCAAAGAAGTTAATGCCACCTTCGATGGCGCGTTTGATGATCGGGCGGCTACTCTCTTCCGGCAGCGTCCAGGCGTGATTACCCCGGTCAGGCTCGCCAAAGGTCATGCACCCCAGGCAAAGTCGGGAAACGTTAAGATCTGTTTTTCCTAATGTCGTGTATTGCATGGTTCCACTCCTGCTTTTTAAACAATACGTTTAAGCATAGCAGGAGCGGAAAAGGGGAGGGATCAGGCAAGCCAGGTACGAATTTTGGCTTCAATGCCTGCAGCATCCAGGCCAATCGCCGTGCGGGCTTCGTCCTGAGTACCTTGCGGAATGAAGTGATCCGGCAGACCGAGGTTCAGCACCGGAACGGCTTTACGGTTCGCCATCAGCACTTCGTTCACGCCGCTGCCCGCGCCGCCCATGATGGCGTTTTCTTCCAGCGTCACCAGCACGTCATGGGTTTCCGCCATGTTCAGGATCAGGGATTCATCGAGCGGTTTTACAAAGCGCATATCCACCAGAGTGGCATTCAGCGATTCAGCGACCTTTGCTGCTTCTGGCATCAGGGTACCAAAGTTCAAAATTGCCACTTTCTCACCGCGACGCTTCACCAGACCTTTACCTATCGCCAGCTTCTCAAGCGGTTGCAGCTCAACGCCTACCGCATTACCGCGCGGGTAGCGAACCGCGCTTGGGCCGTCCTGATAGTGGTAGCCGGTAAACAGCATCTGACGACATTCGTTCTCGTCGGATGGCGTCATGATGACCATATCCGGGATACAGCGCAGGAACGACAGGTCAAAAGCCCCCTGGTGTGTCTGACCGTCCGCACCGACAATGCCCGCACGATCGATAGCAAACAGCACTGGCAGTTTCTGAATAGCAACGTCATGGATCACCTGATCGTAAGCGCGCTGCAGGAAGGTGGAGTAAATCGCGACAACCGGTTTGTAGCCGCCAATTGCCAGGCCTGCTGCAAACGTCACCGCGTGCTGCTCGGCAATGGCCACGTCAAAATACTGATCGGGGTATTTTCTGGAGAACTCCACCATGCCAGAGCCTTCACGCATGGCCGGGGTAATCGCCATCAGCTTGTTGTCTTTTGCGGCGGTTTCGCACAGCCAGTCACCAAAGATTTTCGAATAGCTCGGCATGCCGCCGCTGCTTTTTGGCAGACAACCACTGGACGGGTCGAATTTCGGTACCGCGTGGAAGGTGATCGGATCTTTTTCCGCCGGCTCGTAGCCACGCCCTTTTTTGGTCATGATGTGCAGGAACTGCGGGCCTTTGAGATCACGCATGTTCTTGAGCGTCGACACCAGCCCCAGTACGTCATGGCCATCAACCGGGCCAATATAGTTAAAGCCCAGCTCTTCAAACAGGGTTCCCGGCACGACCATGCCTTTGATGTGTTCTTCGGTACGCTTGAGCAGTTCTTTGATCGGCGGTACGCCAGAGAAGACTTTTTTCCCGCCTTCACGCAGCGAGGAGTAAAGCTTACCGGAGAGCAACTGCGCCAGATGGTTGTTCAACGCGCCGACGTTCTCGGAAATCGACATTTCGTTATCGTTAAGAATAACCAGCATGTCTGGCTTGATATCACCTGCGTGGTTCATAGCCTCAAAGGCCATGCCAGCAGTGATGGCCCCGTCACCAATCACGCAGACGGTGCGGCGCTGCTTGTTCTCTTTTTCGGCGGCAACGGCAATACCGATACCCGCTGAAATAGAGGTGGACGAGTGGCCGACGCTCAGCACGTCATACTCGCTCTCACCGCGCCACGGGAACGGGTGCAGGCCGCCTTTCTGACGAATGGTGCCAATTTTATCGCGACGCCCGGTCAGAATTTTGTGTGGATAGGCCTGGTGACCCACGTCCCAGATGAGCTGATCGAACGGCGTGTTATAGACATAGTGCAGCGCCACGGTCAGCTCTACCGTGCCAAGCCCGGAGGCGAAATGACCGCTGGAGCGGCTAACGCTGTCGAGCAGGTAACGACGCAGCTCGTCGCACAGCTTCGGCAGGCTCTCTTTCGGCAACAGACGTAACTCCTGGGTGGAGTCAACTAACGCCAGTGTCGGGTATTTGGCAATATCAAAACTCATCAAAGGCTCATCGAGATAGTGTGTTTATTTATCACGCTGGATTATATAGTCCGCTAGCGCTTCCAGTGCCGAAGTATCCAGTGATTGCGCGGCCAGTTGATTCAGCGACTGGCGGGCATCCTCTATCAGATCCCGGGCTTTACGTTGGGCTTGCTCAAGACCCAGCAGGGCGGGGTAGGTACTTTTGCCAAGCTGCTGGTCCGCACCCTGACGTTTACCCAATGTTGCAGTATCGCCCACCACATCCAGAATGTCATCCTGAACCTGGAATGCCAGACCGATACTTTCTGCGTATCTGTCCAGAATCGGCAGGGCTTTGCGCCCTTGCTCACCCGCGCTCAGCGCACCCAGGCGAACGGCGGAACGAATCAATGCCCCGGTTTTATGGCGATGAATACGCTCCAGCTGTTCCAGATTAACCTGACGTCCTTCGGCGTCCAGATCCAGTGCCTGCCCCCCGCACATACCGGCAACACCGCTGGCCATGGCCAGTTCGGAGATCATTGCCAGGCGGTCGCGATCGGCCACTTCAGCCATCGGTGCATCGCTCAAAATCGAAAATGCCAGTGTTTGCAGGGCATCTCCCGCCAGAATGGCATTTGCTTCGCCAAACTTGATATGGCAGGTAGGCTGACCCCGACGTAAGTCGTCATCGTCCATTGCCGGTAAATCATCGTGGATCAGCGAGTAGGCATGGATACACTCAACGGCGGCTGCCGGAGCGTCCAGCGTGTTTTCGCTGATACCAAACATATTGCCTGTGGCATAGACCAGGAATGGGCGCAGGCGCTTTCCACCCAAGAGTGCGCCATAGTGCATGGCCTCAACCAGTGGAGTGTTCTGAAAAGGCTGTGGCTCGATAAAACGGCGCAGCGCATCGTTGGCACGCGCGACGCATGCCTGAAGCTCGTTGGCAAAATCCATTTACTCGGCGTCCGGTGTAAAAGGCGTGGTTTTAGCGTCTTCGCTATCGGACAGCAGGATCTGCACACGCTGCTCGGCCTGCTGCAGTTTGACCTGCCCCTGACGTGCCAGTTGCACGCCACGCTCGAATTCGTTGAGTGCCTCTTCCAGCGGGAGATCGCCGCTCTCAAGACGGGTAACGATTTGCTCCAGTTCACTCAGCGCAGTTTCGAAACTGGCCGGTGCGTCGTTCTTCTTCGGCATAGTGAATTGACTCTTATATTCTCAGCCCCGACATGGTAACGGACTCAGGGCAATTATCAAATAACGCGCAATGTGCACAGGAGTGGCGCGATGGTGGTATACTTGCGCGCCTGGAAGCAGCCTTCGGTTATAGGGGCTGCTGTATTTTTCCATTACAAGCCTTATAAGCTTGCCTAAGAAACATTGCCGCCATGAAGTTTATCATTAAATTGTTCCCTGAAATCACCATCAAAAGCCAATCTGTGCGTTTGCGCTTTATTAAAATTCTCACCGGGAACATTCGTAACGTATTAAAGCACTACGACGAAACCCTCGCCGTGGTGCGCCACTGGGACCACGTTGAAGTCCGTGCGAAAGACGAAAACAAACGTCAGGATATCCGCGACGCACTGACCCGTATTCCGGGCATTCACCATATTCTGGAAGTGGAAGATGTTCCTTTCACCTCCCTGCATGACATCTTCGAAAAAGCGCTGGTGCAGTACCGCGATCAGATCGAAGGCAAAACCTTCTGTGTCCGCGTGAAGCGTCGCGGTAAGCATGAATTCAGCTCCATTGAAGTGGAACGTTACGTTGGCGGCGGTCTGAACCAGCACGTCGAGTCTGCGCGCGTGCGTCTGACCAACCCGGACGTGACCGTTAACCTGGAGATCGAAAACGATCGTCTGCTGCTGGTAAAAGGTCGTTACGAAGGTATTGGCGGTTTCCCAATCGGTACTCAGGAAGATGTGCTGTCGCTGATCTCGGGTGGCTTCGATTCCGGCGTCTCCAGCTATATGCTGATGCGTCGCGGCTGCCGCGTGCACTACTGCTTCTTCAACCTGGGTGGCGCGGCGCATGAAATCGGCGTTCGTCAGGTCGCGCATTATCTGTGGAACCGCTTTGGCAGTTCTCACCGTGTTCGTTTCGTCGCGATTAACTTCGAACCTGTGGTCGGCGAAATCCTTGAGAAAGTCGACGACGGTCAGATGGGCGTGGTGCTGAAGCGTATGATGGTGCGTGCGGCATCCAAAGTGGCTGAGCGCTACGGCGTGCAGGCGCTGGTTACCGGTGAAGCGCTTGGCCAGGTCTCCAGCCAGACGCTGACCAACTTGCGTCTGATCGACAACGTGTCAGATACGCTGATCCTGCGTCCGCTGATTTCCCACGACAAAGAGCACATCATCGACCTGGCGCGTGAAATCGGTACTGAAGATTTTGCCCGTACCATGCCGGAATACTGCGGCGTGATCTCAAAAAGCCCGACCGTCAAAGCGGTGAAGGCGAAGATCGAAGCAGAAGAAGAGAACTTCGATTTCGGTATTCTGGAAAAAGTGGTGGCGGAAGCGTCCAACATTGATATCCGTGAGATTGCCCAGCAGACCGAGCAGGAAGTCGTAGAAGTTGAAACCGTGAGCGGTTTCGGCGCTAACGATGCAATTCTGGATATTCGCTCCATTGATGAGCAGGATGACAAGCCGCTGCAGGTTGAAGGCGTCGAAGTGGTTTCTCTGCCGTTCTACAAGCTGAGCACCAAATTTGGCGACCTCGACCAGAGCAAAACCTACCTGCTGTGGTGTGAGCGTGGGGTGATGAGCCGTCTGCAGGCGCTGTATCTGCGCGAGCAGGGCTTTGCAAATGTGAAGGTGTATCGCCCGTAGTTTCTCGCCCGGTGGCGCTTCGCTTACCGGGCCTACGGGTGTATGCATTTGTAGGCCGGGTAAGGCGCAGCCGCCACCCGGCTTTTCTTTGCACTACTCTTCGTAATAATTATAAATCCCCGCCGGTATCACCAGCGATGACGCCACTTCGTACGCCTTCTCTCGCCCGACCAGCAGGTCAATAATCTTTAAGCCAAAATCAATCGCCGTGCCCGGTCCCTGGCTGGTGAGCAGGTTGACGCGCGGATCCCAGACGACGCGTTTATCCACCCAATGCTCTTCCGGGATCGTATCCTTAAGCCCCGGGAAGCCGGTCATATTGCCGATGGGGAAAATATCGTGCGGAACCAGAACCGTTCCGGCTGCAGCGCAGATAGCCGCGACGATACGGCCGGATAAATGAAACTGGCGCACGGTTTCGACCAGCAGCGGGCTGTCGCGAAAACACTCTGCGCCCTTCAGGCCACCAGGCAGGACGATGATGTCGTATTCCCCGTCGGCCACCTGCACAAGCGGGGCATCCGCGAGGATCTTCACCCCTCGAGAGCAGGAGATTGCCAGATTACCATCGCTGGCGACGCTGGCAGTTGTCACCTTAATACCGCCGCGCACCATCAAATCAATGGTGGTGACCGCTTCTGTCTCTTCGCTACCAGGAGCGAGGCAGACCAGTGCCGACGCGCTCATATTCACTCTCCTTACGTTTAACCAGGTCATACAGACGGGCGTTTTCCGGTACCGCGATGCCGTGCGCGCGGGCGCGTTTTAGCAGATAGCCGGTAATGTAGTCGATTTCAGTGTGGCGTAATGCCCGAACATCCTGCAACATCGAGGAGATATTTTCTGCAGTACTATCAATAACCTGCTCGACATAATAGCGTAAATCCTCCGCCGAGGTATGCAAGCCTTCCCGTTCAATGACCTCCGCGACTTCCGCACACAGCATCGCAACCTCCTGCGGATGATTTTTCAGTTCTCCGTTCGGACAGTTCCACAACGCGGTTAGCGGGTTAATCACGCAGTTTACGGCCAGCTTGCGCCAGAGCTGAGGACGGATATTGTTATGCCAGGCCACGTCCGGCAATACCTTCTGCAGTACGTCGGCAAGATAACTGTAGTCGCCATCCTGTGTTCTGGCAGGGCCGATATGCGTTACACCGCTGGCAACATGTACGATGATATTGCCGTCGCGACGTGCAGCGTGCGTGGTCGTCGCCATCAGCAGGGGCTGTGGGATACTTTTGAGTTCATCAAGCGTCCCCATGCCGTTATGCAGCAGCAGAACAGGGGAAGTGGGGGGGAGCTGAGCGGCCAGTGCTTTTACGGCGTCTGAAACCTGCCATGCCTTGAGCGTCACCAGTAAAAGGTCACTTTGCGCCAGGAAGTCAGGATCGTTCGCGGTGAGAGATTCGTTAAAGATGCTTCCGTCTTCACCAATCAGGTTTACACTGCAATAGGGCTGGGGCACGCGCAGCCAGCCCTGAACCTCATGTCCGTGCTTGCACAGCGCGGTCAACCACAGCTGACCAAGCGCTCCGCATCCGAGCACTGTAATTTTCATTGTTCCTCCTCACCTGCAACTGCGCCAGGTGTTACGGCTTAATTATACAGCTAAGCTTCTGTTGAGTTATGCCTCGTAGCGGGTATTATGCAACGCAACAAAAGTGAAGGGAGAAGAAAAGATGCCATCTTTCGATATTGTTTCCGAAGTTGATATCCAGGAAGTTCGCAACGGCGTAGAGAACGCAACCCGCGAAGTTGAGTCACGTTTCGATTTTCGTGGCGTTGAGGCATCGTTTGAGCTGAACGATGCAAATAAGACCATTAAGGTGCTGAGCGAGTCTGATTTCCAGGTAAATCAGTTGCTCGACATTCTGCGTGCCAAGCTGTTAAAGCGCGGCATTGAAGGGACATCTCTGGATGTGCCGGAAGAGTTTGTGCACAGCGGTAAAAACTGGTTTGTCGAAGCCAAACTGAAGCAGGGTATTGAGAGCGCGGTGCAGAAGAAGATCGTTAAGCTCATCAAAGACAGCAAGCTGAAAGTGCAGGCGCAGATCCAGGGCGAAGAAATTCGTGTAACGGGCAAATCCCGTGATGATTTGCAGTCCGTGATGGCGCTGGTGCGTGGCGGCGATCTGGGACAACCGTTCCAGTTTAAAAACTTCCGCGATTAAGACGAAAATGCCCGGTTAGACCGGGCATTTTTTCAGGCTTTGAGTGCCTGCTCCACTTCAAAGCGGTTGGTCACCTTACTGTCTATTTTGACATAGGCACTACGCTCTTCCGGGGCTATCAGCACTTCACTTACCCCCTCCGTGGTTTCAAGACGCCGTTTTAGCGCGTCGTTGATCTCAACATCATCAGGGATTTCTACTCGCAGACTGCTGACGTAGCGCGGCTCTTTCATGGTGCTGGCGACCAGCAGCCAGACAGTAGCCAGCAGCGCGCCTGCAAGGAACACGGTTTGTGAGTCAAACAGACCATCCACCCAGCCGCCAAGCGAACCGCCAATTGCCACGCCGATAAACTGGCTGGTGGAGTAAATACCCATCGCCGTGCCTTTGTAACCCGCAGGGGATTCTTTACTGATAAGCGACGGCAGTAACGCTTCCATCAGGTTAAACGCAAGGAAGAAGAGTTGCACACCCGCTACCAGTTCCCAGAAGTGCGGGCCGGAGCCCCAGAGCACAATCTCGGCAATCAGTAGTACCGCCACGCAGCCCACGAAAACACGCTTCATCTTGCGTTTCACTTCGGCGTAGATGATGAACGGTACGACAGAGACAAACGAAATCAGCATTGTGACCAGATAGATTTTCCAGTGCTCAGCGGCCGGGAAACCCGCCGCAGCAAGCTGGCCTGGCAGGGCGACAAAGGTCGACATCAGCAGGATATGCAGGCACATAATGCCAAAATTGAGCTTGAGCAGGCGCGGCTCGACAATCACTTTGCTGAAGCAGCCTTTTACCATCCCGGATTCACGGTTGAGGACGTGGTTTTTGCTGTCTGGCACCACCCATAGGGTTAAGACGATACCCATTGTCGCCAGCACGGCAATCATCCAGAACAGGGCGTGCAGGCCGAGTGCATGGGTAATAATGGGGCCGAGCACCATTGCAATGGCAAAGGTGACGCCAAAACTTACACCGATAAACGCCATCGCCTTAGTGCGGTTTTGCTCGCGGGTTAAATCTGACAGCAATGCCATCACCGCAGCAGCTATTGCGCCGGAACCCTGCAAGGCCCGGCCAAGAATAATGCCCCATATGGAGTGGGAGAGGGCGGCAATGACGCTCCCGAGAACAAAAATAAGCAGACCACCGACAATCAGCGGTTTTCGTCCAACCCGGTCAGAGAGCAGGCCGAACGGGATCTGGAATACCGCCTGCGCCAGTCCGTAGATACCGATTGCGAGTCCAATCAGTGCCTCGCTGGCTCCCTGCAACGCCATACCGTACGTGGTCAGAACAGGCAGGACCATAAACATGCCAAGCATCCGTAGCGAGAAGACAGTCCCTAAGCCCCAGGTCGCGCGAAGCTCGCCTGGCGTCATTTTATAATCGTTCATTACCACCTCAGTTCAAAAGCAGGCCATAGTGTAGTGCGGGGAAGGGGCGGGGTAAATAAAGGGTTATTTAACAAATATTACATGCGTTATTAATAGATTCAGTGAATAAAAAAGGGTGCCGAAGCACCCCTTTATTCACCTGTTGTGGCTTACCAGACGTAAGTCAGCAGGTTGTGTGATTCAGGCACCATGAAGTCTACGGACATCATCACGGACAGCGAGGTGATGGCCACAATCGAGAACACAAACAGTTTGCGCGCCCAGACTTTGTCATCTTCCACTTTGTAACCGCGCAGCGCCATACCGAGCCACCAGACGCTCACTGCGGCCGCTACCGCCAGATATTTGTATCCAGCGTAGCCGCCGAGAGAGAGCATCAGTGTTGCCACGGCAAAAGCGATGATGTACAGCGTGATGTGGTTCTTGGCAACGGAGATGCCTTTCACGACCGGCAGAACCGGGATATTCGCTGCCTGATAATCCTTAAAGCGGAAAATCGCGATGGCATAGGAGTGCGGCATCTGCCACAGGCTAAAGATAGCCAGCAGGATAGCTGCACCACTGTCGAACTCGTTCGTGACCGCGCAGTAGCCAATCACCGGCGGCGCAGCGCCGGAGAGAGAACCAATCAGCGTGCCGTAAACGGAGTGACGTTTCATATACAGGCTGTAAACGCCCACATAAACCACGAACCCCATCACCCCCAGCCAGCAGGCCAGTGGGTTAGCACCAAACCACAGCAGCATAAAGCCAGCAATACCCAGCAAGGTGGCGTACACCAGCGAGACGGAAGGGGCGATCAGGCCTTTAACCAGCACCCGATTTTTGGTCCTTTCCATCTTCTTGTCGATATCCATGTCGATGTAGTTGTTAAATACACAACCGGACGCAACAACCAGTGACACACCGACCAGCGTGTAGATAAAGAGGGTGTAATCAATGCTACCTTTAGAGGCCAGCAGGAACCCTCCGATCACAGAGATCAGGTTGCCAAAGATGATGCCTGGTTTCGTTACTTGCAGGTATTGCTTAAACATACTCGCCGCTCTTAGTGAACCATCATGTTGTAGTTGAGGTTCCACATAATCCAGATGGAACCGACTACCAGGATAGCGATGATAATCACGGTAAAGACGAAGGCCGTCATGTTCCAGCCTTCATCGGACTTGGTGTTCATGTGCAGGAAGCAAACCAGATGCACCAGAATCTGAACCACAGCGGTGACCAGGACAGTGCCCAGAATCGCCGCGTGAGAAGCAGAACCGCTCATCACCATCCAGAACGGGATCACCGTCAGGATGATCGACAGGATAAAACCTGTCATGTAGGTTTTTACGCTACCGTGGGAAGCGCCATGATCGGTTGAATGACTCATTACATCGCCCCCATCAGATAGACAACAGAGAACACACAGATCCATACCACGTCCAGGAAGTGCCAGAACAGGCTCAGGCACATAATACGGGTACGGTTAGTGCTGGTCAGGCCGCGACGGGATACCTGGAACATCAGTACCGCCATCCAGATCAGACCTGAGGTTACGTGCAGACCGTGAGTACCGACCAGCGCGAAGAACGCGGACAGGAAGCCACTACGATCAGGCCCGAAGCCTTCCATAATCAGGTGATGGAATTCATAGATTTCCATCCCGATAAATCCAGCACCAAACAACCAGGTCAACGCCAGCCAGGAGACAACCTGGCTCTTGTTGTTTTTGTACATGGCGATAGCCGCCATGCCGTAGGTAATAGAGCTGAATAACAGCAGTGCGGTTTCAACCAGAACGAACGGCAGTTCAAAGATGTCCTTGCCAGCCGGGCCGCCCGCTGTGCCGTTCACCAGAACGGCATAGGTCGCGAACAGACAGCAGAACAGAATGCAGTCGCTCATCAGGTAGATCCAGAAACCGAAGACTTTGGTCGGTCCTGTATCGTGGTGCGCATGGTCATGCGCGTGGGCAGTTGAGTGCGCCAGAGTATCAGTTGCCATTTTTCAGCCCCGCTTTAGAAATCTCGTCGAAATGCTGGTTTTCCAGTTTTTCGACTTCACGGACTGGTACGTAGTAGTCCACGTCCTCGTCAAAGCTCTTCACAATCCAGCTAATGATGACGCCAGCGAAGCTCGCAATCGCCAACCACCAGATGTGCCAGATCATTGCGAAACCAAACACCGTTGCGAAAGCGGCAATCACAATGCCCGCGCCGCTGTTTTTCGGCATATGGATCTCTTCGTAATGAGCAGGTTGCTTGTACGCTTCACCTTTTTCTTTCATTTCCCAGAATGCATCACGCTCATGAACGTGTGGCACGATGGCAAAGTTATAGAACGGAGGTGGAGAAGAGGTCGCCCACTCCAGCGTACGGCCACCCCATGGGTCACCGGTCAGGTCACGGTTCTGATCGCGGTCGCGAATAGAAACGTAGAACTGAATCAGCTGGCATGCGATACCCAGTGCAATCAGCACCGCACCACAGGCTGCAACAACCAGCATTGGGTGGAACTGAGGGTCAATCTGCTGGCTCAGGCGACGGGTCATACCCATGAAGCCCAGCACATACAGCGGCATGAACGCCACGAAGAAGCCGATGATCCACAGCCAGAACGCACGTTTACCCCAGGTCTCGTTCAGCGTGAAGCCGAACGCTTTTGGCCACCAGTAAGTGACACCAGCGAAGCAACCGAAGACCACACCACCGATGATAACGTTATGGAAGTGTGCAATCAGGAACAGGCTGTTGTGCAGTACGAAGTCAGCACCCGGTACCGCCAGCAGTACGCCGGTCATCCCACCCACGGAGAAGGTCACGATGAAGCCGATGGTCCACAGCATTGCTGAGTGGAACACGATGCGGCCCTGGTACATGGTGAACAGCCAGTTGAAGATCTTCACCCCGGTAGGGATGGCGATAATCATGGTGGTGATACCGAAGAAGGCGTTTACGTTCGCGCCGGCACCCATGGTGAAGAAGTGGTGCAGCCAAACGATGAACGACAGCACGGTAATACACACGGTTGCCCACACCAGAGAGGTGTAACCAAACAGGCGCTTACGTGAGAAGGTCGCTGCGATTTCGGAGAACACACCGAAGACAGGCAGAACCAGAATGTACACTTCCGGGTGACCCCAGGCCCAAATCAGGTTGATGTACATCATCATGTTGCCACCCATATCGTTGGTAAAGAAATGGGTGCCCAGGTAGCGGTCCAGGGTCAGCAGCGCGACGGTGACAGTCAGAATTGGGAAGGAGGCAATAATCAGGATGTTGGCGCACAGAGATGCCCAGGTAAATACTGGCATCTTGAACATCGTCATGCCAGGGGCACGCATCTTGATAATGGTCACGAAGAAGTTAATACCGGTCAGGGTTGTACCGATACCGGAGAGCTGAATCGCCCAAATCCAGTAGTCGACACCTACGCCAGGACTGTATTCAATTCCCGAAAGCGGTGGATAAGCCAGCCAGCCGGTCTGAGCAAATTCGCCCACACCCAGTGACAGGTTAACCAGGATTACGCCGACAACCGTGAACCAGAAGCTCAGGTTGTTCAGGAACGGGAATGCAACGTCGCGCGCGCCGATTTGCAGCGGAACGACAACGTTCATCAGACCGATAACCAGCGGCATCGCCACGAAGAAGATCATGATAACGCCGTGGGCGGTAAAGATCTGATCGTAGTGGTGAGGCGGCAGGAAGCCCGCTTCACCCGCAGAGGCAAGCACCTGCTGGCTACGCATCATGATCGCATCCGCAAAGCCACGAATTAACATGACGATACCGACGATGCAGTACATGATACCGAGTTTTTTGTGGTCAACCGAAGTCAGCCACTCATTCCACAGGTAGCTCCACTTACCGAAGTAAGTGATTAAGGCCAGTAAAGCCGCACCACCAATGATAATTGCAGCCACCGTAACCACGATAATGGGTTCATGGTATGGCACTGCATCCAGTGTCAATTTTCCGAACATTTTCTTCCTCGGCCCCTTAGTGAGCGGTTTCCGCGTGGCTCATGTCCATGCCTTCCATACCTTCGTGCGCGCTGTGCTCGCCTTCTGGCTGGGACATGTTCATGCTCTTACCGTGATCCATAAATTTGCCAATAACGTCTTTGAACAAATCTGGTTTCACGTTAGAGAAGTACTCCACCTTGTTGTATTCGCTAGGTGCAGCCACTTTATCGAACGCCGCCATGTCAGACATGGTGTTTTGAGACTGTTTCGCTTTTTCAACCCACTGGTCGAAAGCGGCACGGTCTGGCGTCGCAATAGCTTTGAACTTCATACCTGAGAAGCCCGGACCGCTATAGCTGGCGGAGATACCATCATAGGTGCCTGCTTCATTGGCAATCAGGTGCAGGTTAGTCTGCATACCGGCCATCGCGTAAATCTGGCTACCCAGACGCGGGATGAAGAAGGAGTTCATTACGGAGTTGGAGGTCACTTTGAACTGAACCGGAGTGTTCGCCGGGAAGGCGATTTCATTCACGGTAGCAATGCCCTGTTCCGGATAGATGAAGAACCATTTCCAGTCCATGGAGACCACTTCGATGGTAATCGGTTTTTCATCATGAACCAGCGGTTTGCTTGGTTCGAGGGAGTGAGTGGTTTTCCAGGTCAGCACGGCAAGGAACAGGATGATCAGAATAGGCACTGTCCAGACCACAGCTTCCACTTTATTGGAGTGTGACCAGTTAGGGCTATACTTCGCATCTTTATTGCTCGCACGATACTTCCAGGCGAAACCAACAGCCATCAAAACGGCAGGAATAACCACAATCAACATCAGGCCAAAAGCCGTCAATATCAGTGAACGTTGTTCCAGTCCAATCTGCCCTTTGGGGTCTAGTAGTGCAGAATCGCAGCCACTGAGTAATACAGTGCCCGCGAATAATGACAACCATCCCAAACTTTTATTGTATTTCCCGAGTCTCATTTAACGACCTCAATTCCACGGAGTCTGGTGGCGTTTAAAGTGTGCGGGCATTTTACGGGAAGGTTACATTACTGTAAACATCATTAGGGCTGTGTCAGGAAGGTGTTACCGGGTTCTGCCGCACGTGTCACAAGTGTTGCAAATTATGTCGGTTTTTATGACCGAAGCCGCATGGCAAGGGCTTTATAACGAAAGGACCCCCAAGCATACCCTAAAAGGGGCAATTGGTATAACCATTGTTGAAAATAAACAAAAAATTAACAATTAATTATCAATAAAGAGACATATAAAAAACGAAAAATCAAACTCTCTTATGCTGAATCGGTTAATGAAAAATAGCGTTTTGGAACAGGCTCCAATAATTTCCAAATTTTATCCCGCACAAAACAACAATTATTTTTTTCAGCGGTTGGCGGCTATTTCACCGTTATAATTTCGTTTAGTGATTACAACGGGAAATAACCTTTCGCATTTCTCTTCAGGTCATCTGCGTTTTACGCAGAGCCATGAAATCGAGTAGACCCCCGATCAGGATCCCGGCGACAGCCAGCAGGGCTCCGGCATCCAGCAGGAGGGTATCAAGGGGAAGTGCCAGAGAGGTACTGGCATTAATAATGAGCACCACAAGCCAGAGCACCAACGCGAAGCAACCCGCCATTAACAGACGTAACGCGAAACGGTAAGCGCGGTGATATTCAGTGCGCGGCATAAAGTGTTCTGTCCGTTGAGTGTATTCCAGCGTCTGGCGACAGACCAGTAACAATAAAATACCCGGCACGGCAGCCACCACGGAGAAGAGATAAAACGTCGGCCAGCCGTGGGCTTCGATAAACCAGCCTGCAATCGGCCCAACATACACGCGGCCAACAGCAGAGAGCGCCGAGAGCAGAGCGAATTGCGTTGCGGAAAAGGATTTGTTGCACAGGGTCATCAGCAGCGCGACAAATGCTGCTGTACCCATACCGCCACAGAGATTTTCAAAGAACACCGCTGCGGCCATGCTGATCATATGTTTATCGGTAATCGACAGCAGCCAGTAGCCTGCGTTGGAGGCCCCCTGAAGAATGCCGAAGATCAACAGCGCACGGAACAACGTCAGACGCTGCATTAATACGCCGCCGTAAAGTGCGCCGACAATGGTTGCAAACAACCCGAGCGTTTTGTTCACCACGCCCACTTCCCCCGCATCAAAACCCACACCACGAATGAGGAAGGTGGTGGTCAGGCTCATCGCAAAGGCATCGCCCAGCTTATAAAGGACGATAAGTAGCAGGATCAGCCAGGCATTGTTACGGCCAAAGAAATCACGTAACGGTTCGGCGACGGCCTGTTCCAGCGATCGTGGTACCGGGATCACATCGCTGGGTTCGGGGGCGAACAGTGTTGCAATAATGCAGGGGATCAGCAGGGCAGCCATCAGCCAGTACATACCCTGCCAGCCGAGGTAGCGGTCGGCCAGCCACAATGCCAGGCCACCAGAAACCAGCATCCCGAGGCGATAGCCCAGCACGCTGATGGCTGCACCGGCTCCGCGTTCTTCCGCAGGCAACACGTCCGTCTTCCAGGCATCAAACACAATATCCTGGGAGGCGGAACAGAAGGCGATCACCACCGCAAGGGCGGCCATCCAGCGAAGTTGTGTTGACGGTTCCAGGAAGCCCATGGCGGCAATGGCCAGCAGCAGCAGCACCTGCGTCATAACCAGCCAGCCGCGACGGCGGCCGAGGAACGGTGGGGTGTAGCGATCCATCACCGGCGACCACAGGAACTTAAAGACATATGCCTGGCCGACGAGTGAGAAGAAACCAATAGTTTTGAGATCGATATTCTCGACCGTCATCCACGCCTGAAGCGTGCCGGAGGTGAGCGCGAGCGGTAAGCCGGAGGCAAAGCCAAGGATCAGCAGAATCGCTGATTTCGGTTGCTGGAAAATGCGTAAGTAATGACTGGACATGTTCTTAAAAACTGACCCGGCGAAACACCGGGTCAGTCAGCAGGATTAACGCGCGTTCTGCTTGATGAAGTCGTGAATGCTGGTGTCCTGCGCCATATCGGAGATGGTATCGGTCAGCACGCTGTTCACCGCGTTAGCAATGTTCTGATTAGAGGCCTGGAACGCACCTTCTACGGAGTAGCTGGCGCGATAGTTTTTGGTCATCTTGTTGCCGTTCTTCGCGGTGGCGATGATGGCGATATCAGCTTTGGTGGCGATGTTGTAGCGAACGTTACCCTGGGAAACATCAGCGTACAGGTTGTTGACGATGATCTGCAGATCAACTGCACCGCTTGGGCCAATCATGTAGCCGCGGGAGGTCATCTGTTTCTCCAGCACTTCCTGCAGCAGGAAGCGCAGGTCACGGGAAGCGGTCAACGTCACCAGTTGATTGTCGCGGGTCACTTTCGCCAGGGCCTGATCCTGACGCTGATCGGCACCGTTAATGCTCACGGTAACGCCCATCAGACTTGGATCCTGCTGAGGCAGCGTAATTTTTGGTGAGACATCAATGGTGGTTGGCGGGGTAGCGCAGCCTGCCAGCATAAAAAGGGCTACCAACGGAAAGAAGAGTTTTTTTAACATTTTCGGGTTCTCAACGAATCGTAAGCATATAGAGAGAAAAATTGCCGCCATCATAACATCGCTAACGGCCAGGGGAAGTGGTCAACGCATGTAAATTCATCGCCTTGTCTGAAAACTGACCAGCTTACTCTTTTTCTCAACCTTTGAATGACAAAACGTATGAACCTCACAGTAAACTTCATTCGTTTGAATGAGAAAATCAGACGAAAGCTAAATATTTGTTGTCAAGGTGTAATGGAAACGGTAAAAGCGGCTAATATTTAAAGGGATGGGTGACATCCTGGCGTTGTCGGAGGAGTAATTTCATGATGATACGTGAGCAGATAGAAGATAAATTAAGGGCAGCGTTCAACCCTGTGTTCCTCGAAGTCGTCGACGAAAGCTATCGTCATAACGTGCCGGCAGGTTCTGAAAGCCACTTTAAAGTGGTTCTGGTTAGCGATCGCTTCACGGGAGAACGTTTCCTGAACCGACACCGCTTGATCTACAGCACCTTGACGGAAGAACTCTCCACAACCGTACATGCGCTGGCATTGCATACCTACACCATTAAGGAATGGGAAGGCTTGCAGGATACGGTTTTCGCATCGCCGCCGTGTCGCGGTGCTGGCACCATCGCCTGATAAATCGGATTTGCAACGGCTGGAGCTTTTCCAGTATGTTGCTTAAAGATTTCCTCAAAACGGCCTCCGGGCCGTTTTGTTTTGTCTGAGTTTTGAGCGGATGGAGCGATTTTAAGGCTAAAAATAGCCTTAAAGTGTGAAAAAAGCCGCAGCAACATGCCCCAACCGTTCTCGACTCACCTAAGTGATGCCGCTATAATGCCGCGTCTTATTGAATGTCTTCGGGATGATTCTGGCGACAGGGAATGTGAATCTGCACTAAGAGAGCATCCCGGTATAACAGACAGATTCAGAGTTGACCGAGCACTGTGATTTTTTTGAGGTAACAAGATGCAAGTTTCAGTTGAAACCACTCAAGGCCTTGGCCGCCGTGTAACGATTACTATCGCTGCTGACAGCATCGAAACTGCTGTGAAAAGCGAGCTGGTCAACGTAGCAAAAAAAGTACGTATTGACGGCTTCCGTAAGGGCAAAGTACCAATGAATGTTGTTGCTCAGCGTTATGGCGCTTCCGTGCGTCAGGATGTGCTGGGTGAACTGATGAGCCGTAACTTTATTGATGCGATCATCAAAGAAAAAATCAATCCGGCCGGCGCGCCGAACTACGTTCCAGGCGAATACAAACTGGGCGAAGACTTCACCTACTCCGTAGAGTTCGAAGTATATCCAGAAGTTGAGCTGAAAGGTCTGGAATCCATCGAAGTTGAAAAACCGATTGTCTCCGTGACTGACGAAGATGTTGACGGCATGCTGGACACCCTGCGTAAGCAGCAGGCGAACTGGAAAGAGAAAGAAGGCGCTGTTGACGCGGAAGACCGTGTGACCATCGACTTCACCGGTTCTGTAGACGGCGAAGAGTTCGAAGGCGGTAAAGCGTCTGACTTCGTACTGGCAATGGGCCAGGGTCGTATGATCCCAGGCTTCGAAGACGGTATCAAAGGCCACAAGGCTGGCGAAGAGTTCACTATTGATGTGACCTTCCCTGAAGAGTACCACGCTGAAAACCTGAAAGGTAAAGCGGCCAAGTTCGTTATCAATCTGAAGAAAGTCGAAGAGCGCGAACTGCCAGAACTGACTGAAGAATTCATCAAACGTTTCGGCGTTGAAGATGGTTCTGTAGCGGGTCTGCGTACTGAAGTGCGTAAAAACATGGAACGCGAGCTGAACGGCGCTGTGCGTAACCGTGTGAAATCTCAGGCGATCGAAGGTCTGGTGAAAGCGAACGACATCGACGTTCCAGCTGCCCTGATCGACAGCGAGATCGACGTGCTGCGCCGTCAGGCTGCACAGCGTTTCGGTGGCAACCAGCAGCAAGCGATGGAACTGCCACGCGAGCTGTTCGAAGAGCAAGCGAAACGCCGCGTTGTTGTTGGCCTGCTGCTGGGCGAAGTGATTCGTACCCACGAGCTGAAAGCTGACGAAGAGCGTGTGAAAGGCCTGATCGAAGAGATGGCGTCTGCATACGAAGATCCATCAGAAGTTATCGAGTTCTACGGTAAAAACAAAGAACTGATGGACAACATGCGCAATGTCGCACTGGAAGAGCAGGCTGTTGAAGCGGTACTGGCGAAAGCTAAAGTGTCCGAAAAAGCGACCTCTTTCAACGAACTGATGAACCAGCAGGCGTAATTTAGCCCCAAAGGTTTAAAGTTTGAACAAAAAACCCGTTGCCTTGTGGCAGCGGGTTTTTTTTATCACACCAATAGCCCAGGAAGAGTGCTAAAACGCCCTTTCAGTGTTAGCGTAACAACAAAAGGTTGTTATGCTTGAAATAGGGCACAGTGAACCCCATAAGTGTGTAATCACGATGAATGAGACTGGCTGATAATCCGTCCGTAAGGTTACAATCAGTACAGCAGGTGTTTTCAATTTTGATCCAGGAGACGGAAATGTCATACAGTGGCGAACGAGATAACTTTGCACCCCATATGGCGCTGGTGCCAATGGTTATTGAACAGACCTCACGTGGTGAGCGTTCTTTTGATATCTATTCCCGTCTGCTCAAGGAACGCGTTATCTTTCTGACCGGTCAGGTGGAAGACCACATGGCTAACCTGATCGTGGCGCAGATGCTGTTTCTGGAAGCGGAAAACCCGGAAAAAGACATTTACCTGTACATTAACTCCCCGGGTGGCGTGATTACGGCAGGTATGTCCATTTATGACACCATGCAATTCATCAAGCCTGATGTAAGCACTATCTGTATGGGTCAGGCTGCATCTATGGGCGCGTTCCTGTTAACTGCAGGGGCTAAAGGTAAGCGTTTCTGCTTACCTAATTCCCGCGTGATGATTCACCAGCCGCTGGGTGGTTACCAGGGGCAGGCGACGGATATTGAAATCCACGCCCGTGAAATTCTGAAAGTAAAAGCGCGCATGAATGAACTCATGGCGCAGCATACAGGTCAATCGCTTGAGCAGATCGAGCGCGATACCGAGCGCGATCGCTTCCTCTCTGCTTCAGAGGCAGTTGAGTACGGCTTAGTCGACTCCGTATTGACCCATCGTAATTGATGCCCGCGACGCGAGTGTGCCGCTATACTAAAGTAAGGCGGCACTTTGCCTGAGAGCAGCTTGCGTCTTAGAATGGCATTTGCGTCGTCATGTGCGGCACAAAGAACTTAAAAAGAGGTTTGGACTCATGACAGATAAACGCAAAGATGGTTCGGGCAAACTGCTGTACTGCTCTTTTTGCGGCAAAAGCCAGCATGAAGTGCGTAAACTGATTGCCGGGCCGTCCGTGTATATCTGCGACGAATGTGTCGATTTATGTAACGACATCATTCGCGAAGAGATTAAAGAAGTTGCGCCACACCGTGAACGTAGTGCGCTGCCAACACCGCATGAAATTCGTCATCACCTTGACGACTATGTCATCGGTCAGGAGCAGGCCAAGAAAGTGCTGGCGGTAGCGGTATATAACCACTACAAACGTCTGCGTAACGGTGATACCAGCAATGGCGTAGAACTGGGTAAAAGTAACATTTTGCTGATCGGCCCAACCGGTTCCGGTAAAACACTGCTGGCTGAAACCCTGGCGCGTCTGCTGGATGTTCCGTTCACTATGGCGGATGCCACCACCCTGACCGAAGCGGGTTATGTGGGTGAAGATGTAGAAAACATCATCCAGAAACTGCTGCAGAAGTGCGATTACGACGTACAGAAAGCCCAGCGCGGGATTGTTTACATCGATGAGATCGACAAGATTTCTCGTAAATCCGACAACCCGTCGATTACCCGTGATGTGTCGGGTGAAGGCGTACAGCAGGCACTGCTGAAGCTGATCGAAGGGACTGTTGCCGCCGTTCCGCCACAGGGAGGTCGTAAACATCCGCAGCAGGAGTTCCTGCAGGTTGATACGTCTAAGATCCTGTTCATCTGTGGTGGTGCGTTTGCCGGTCTGGATAAAGTCATTTCTCACCGTGTTGAAACCGGCTCCGGCATTGGTTTTGGCGCGACGGTGAAGGCGAAGTCAGAGAAAGCCAACGAAGGTGAACTGCTGTCGCAGGTTGAACCAGAAGATCTGATTAAATTCGGTCTGATTCCTGAATTCATTGGTCGTCTGCCGGTTGTGGCCACACTCAATGAGCTGAGCGAAGAGGCGCTGATCCAGATCCTGAAAGAGCCGAAAAATGCGCTGACTAAACAGTATCAGGCGCTGTTCAATCTGGAAGGCGTTGATCTGGAGTTCCGTGACGAAGCGCTGGATGCGATTGCTAAAAAAGCGATGATTCGTAAAACCGGTGCGCGTGGTCTGCGTTCTATCGTAGAAGCGGCGCTGTTGGATACCATGTACGATCTGCCGTCGATGGAAGATGTCGAAAAAGTGGTTATCGACGAGTCTGTCATTAGCGGTCAAACCAAGCCGCTGCTGATTTACGGCAAGCCGGAAGCGCAGCAGGCGTCTGGCGAATAATTCACCAAATCATACAAGCAGTTAATCAAAAAGGGGGGATTTTATCTCCCCTTTACTTTTTCCGTAATCATGGCGTTGAATGTGTGGGAAACATCCCCATATACTGGATACATGTTAATGGTTGTGTGAAGTACTGTTACATGACCAGCTTACCTGGCGGACACTAAACTAAGAGAGAGCTCTATGAATCCTGAGCGTTCTGAACGCATTGAAATCCCCGTATTGCCGTTGCGCGATGTGGTGGTTTATCCGCACATGGTCATACCCTTATTTGTAGGGCGGGAAAAATCTATCCGTTGCCTTGAAGCCGCCATGGATCATGATAAAAAAATCATGCTGGTGGCGCAGAAGGAAGCATCAACGGATGAGCCGGGTGTAAACGATCTTTTCACCGTCGGGACCGTGGCCTCTATTTTGCAGATGCTGAAGCTGCCTGACGGCACCGTGAAGGTGCTGGTAGAAGGCCTGCAGCGTGCGCGTATTACCACTCTGTCTGACAATGGCGAACATTTCTCTGCGAAGGCAGAGTACCTTGATTCGCCTCAGCTTGATGAACGCGAGCAGGAAGTGCTCGTACGCACCGCGATTAGCCAGTTTGAAGGCTATATCAAGCTGAACAAGAAAATCCCACCAGAAGTGCTGACGTCGCTGAACAGCATCGACGATCCTGCCCGTCTGGCGGACACCATCGCTGCACATATGCCGCTGAAACTGGCTGACAAACAGTCCGTGCTGGAGATGTCCGACGTTAATGAGCGTCTGGAATATCTGATGGCGATGATGGAGTCTGAAATCGATCTGCTGCAGGTTGAGAAGCGTATTCGCAACCGCGTGAAAAAGCAGATGGAGAAATCTCAGCGTGAGTACTATCTGAATGAGCAAATGAAAGCCATTCAGAAAGAACTGGGTGAGATGGACGACGCGCCGGATGAAAACGAAGCGTTGAAGCGCAAGATCGACGCGGCGAAGATGCCAAAAGAGGCAAAAGAGAAAGCGGAAGCGGAACTGCAGAAGCTGAAAATGATGTCTCCGATGTCAGCTGAAGCGACCGTCGTACGTGGCTACATTGAGTGGATGGTGCAGGTTCCGTGGAACGCCCGCAGCAAGGTCAAAAAAGATCTGCGTCAGGCCCAGGAAATCCTTGATACCGACCACTACGGCCTGGAACGCGTGAAAGACCGTATTCTTGAGTACCTCGCGGTACAAAGCCGTGTAAACAAAATCAAAGGCCCAATTCTGTGCCTGGTAGGACCTCCTGGTGTGGGTAAAACCTCTCTGGGTCAGTCCATTGCCAAGGCGACCGGGCGTAAGTACATCCGTATGGCGCTGGGTGGCGTACGCGATGAAGCGGAAATCCGCGGTCACCGTCGTACCTACATCGGTTCTATGCCGGGTAAACTGATCCAGAAGATGGCGAAAGTGGGCGTTAAAAACCCGCTGTTCCTGCTCGATGAGATCGACAAAATGTCATCGGACATGCGTGGTGATCCTGCGTCCGCGCTGTTGGAAGTGCTTGATCCTGAACAGAACGTGGCATTCAGCGATCACTACCTGGAAGTGGATTACGATCTGAGTGACGTGATGTTTGTTGCAACATCGAACTCCATGAACATTCCGGCCCCGTTGCTGGACCGTATGGAAGTGATCCGTCTCTCCGGCTACACCGAAGATGAGAAGCTGAACATCGCTAAGCAGCACCTGCTGCCGAAGCAGATTGAGCGTAACGCGCTGAAAGCCAACGAGCTGACCGTAGAGGACAGCGCGATTATTGGCATCATCCGTTACTACACCCGTGAAGCGGGCGTGCGTAGCCTTGAGCGTGAAATCTCTAAACTGTGCCGTAAGGCGGTGAAACAGCTGCTGCTGGATAAGAGCCTGAAACACATTGTGATTAACGGCGACAATCTGCATGCCTATCTCGGCGTTCAGCGTTTCGACTATGGTCGCGCGGACAACGAAAACCGCGTGGGTCAGGTGACGGGTCTGGCATGGACGGAAGTGGGTGGCGATCTGCTGACCATCGAAACCGCCTGTGTACCGGGTAAAGGTAAGCTGACCTACACCGGCTCTCTGGGCGAAGTGATGCAGGAATCCATTCAGGCTGCATTGACTGTGGTGCGCGCGCGTGCGGAGAAACTGGGTATCAACCCTGATTTCTACGAAAAACGCGACATCCACGTGCACGTTCCTGAAGGTGCGACGCCGAAAGATGGCCCAAGCGCAGGTATTGCCATGTGTACCGCCCTGGTCTCCTGTCTGACAGGTAACCCGGTGCGTGCCGATGTGGCGATGACCGGTGAAATCACCCTGCGTGGTCAGGTACTGCCAATCGGTGGATTAAAAGAAAAACTGCTGGCTGCACATCGTGGTGGGATCAAAACAGTATTGATTCCTTACGAGAATAAACGCGATCTGGAAGAGATTCCGGACAACGTAATTGCCGATCTGCAGATCCATCCGGTTAAACGCATTGAGGAAGTTCTTAGTCTCGCACTGCAGAATGAACCCTCCGGAATGCAGGTTGTAACCGCAAAATAGTGACCTCGCGCAAAGAGCGTCAATAAAAACAAGGCTGGTAAGTCATTTCGCACTTGCCAGCCTTTTTTTGTATAGCTAATTTAGATTGCTGATTAGGTCAGCCATCAACAACGGGTGTTGTAAGGTCATGGCAGGCCTGATATAACTGCTGCGCGGTCGCGTTGTGAAGGACTCAGGCGCGATATAAATTATAAAGAGAGGAAGAGAACAGTGAATAAATCTCAACTGATTGACAAAATTGCTGCTGGTGCTGATATTTCTAAGGCTGCAGCTGGACGTGCGTTAGATGCATTAATTGCTTCTGTTACTGAATCTCTGCAGGCTGGGGACGACGTTGCACTGGTAGGCTTCGGTACTTTTGCTGTTAAAGAGCGTGCTGCCCGTACTGGCCGCAACCCTCAGACCGGTAAAGAGATCACCATTGCTGCTGCTAAAGTGCCGGGTTTCCGTGCAGGTAAAGCGCTGAAAGACGCAGTAAACTGATTGCTTTCCCGATTCAGGGAAGCTGAATAGTACAAGGGCGCATCATTTGATGTGCCTTTTTTGTTTGTCCAGACCTGATTTGTGCGAGTTTATGCGAGTTGTGGGCTGACAATCGCCCCGTTTTCTTGTCACAATACGACCTTACGCGCGACGGGCAGGATTTTCCGTCAGCGTCAGGTAACCAGTCACCTACAGCGGAGTGTTGTTACACCATGATGGACAGCTTACGCACGGCTGCTAACAGTCTCGTGCTCAAGATTATTTTCGGTATCATTATCGTGTCGTTCATATTGACCGGCGTGAGCAGTTACCTTATTGGCGGTGGCGCAAACTATGCCGCAAAAGTGAATGGCCAGGAAATCAGCCGTGGTCAGTTCGAGAATGCTTTTGCCGGTGAACGTAACCGTATGCAGCAACAGCTGGGCGACCAATTCTCTGAACTGGCGGCGAACGAAGGGTATATGAAAACCCTGCGCCAACAGACACTGAACCGTCTTATCGACGAAGCGCTGCTGGATCAGTATGCCAAAAAACTGGGTTTGGGTATCAGTGATGAGCAGGTGAAAAAAGCCATCTTCTCCACGCAAGCCTTCCAGTCTAACGGCAAATTCGACAACGCACGTTACAACAGCATCGTTAATCAGATGGGCATGACTGCCGATCAATACGCTCAGGCTCTGCGTAATCAACTGACCACCCAGCAGCTCATCAATGCCGTTGTGGGCACCGATTTCATGCTCAAAGGTGAAACGGATGAACTGGCAGCATTAGTGTCGCAGCAGCGCGTTGTTCGTGAAGCGACCATTGATGTGAATGCCCTGGCGGCGAAACAGCAGGTGAGCGATGCTGACGTTAATGCTTACTACGAGCAGAATAAGAATACCTTTGTTTCTCCGGAGCAGTTCCGTGTGAGCTACATCAAGCTGGATGCCGCAGCGTTGCAGGAAACTGCGTCTGATACGGAAATCCAGTCTTACTACGATCAACATCAGGATCAGTTCACTCAGCCGCAGCGTAACCGCTACAGCGTGATCCAGACCAAAACTGAAGCAGATGCTAAGGCAGTTCTGGACGAACTGAACAAAGGCGCTGATTTCGCCACCCTCGCGAAAGCGAAATCCACCGATATTATCTCCGCGAAAAACGGCGGTGATATGGGCTGGCTGGAAGATGCAACGACCCCTGATGAGTTGAAAAATGCAGGTCTTAAAGACAAAGGCCAGCTCTCTGGCGTAATCAAGTCTTCCGTTGGTTTCCTGGTCGCGCGTCTGGACGATATTATCCCTGCGAAAACCAAGCCACTGGCTGAGGTTCGTGATGATATCGCGGCGAAAGTGAAGCAAGAGAAAGCGCTGGATGCCTACTACGCGCTGCAGCAGAAAGTGAGCGATGCAGCCAGCAACGACAACGAGTCTCTCGCAGGTGCAGAGCAGGCGGCTGGTGTGAAAGCGGTTGAGACGGGTTGGTTTGGTCGTGACAACCTGCCGGAAGAGCTGAACTTCAAACCGGTTTCTGATGCCATCTTCAACGGTGGTCTGGTGGGCGAAAATGGCACACCAGGCAGTAACTCTGACATCATTACCGTCGACGGCGATCGTGCATTCGTTCTGCGTGTCAGCGAGCACAAACCAGAAGCGATTAAACCGCTGGCGGAAGTGAAGGATCAGGTTGTCGCCCAGGTTAAGCACAACAAAGCGGAACAGCAGGCAAAACTGGATGCTGAGAAGATTCTGGTTGATCTGAAAGCGGGTAAACAGGACGCGCTGAAAGCCGCTGGCCTGAGCTTCGGTGAGGCGAAAACGCTGAGCCGTACCGGCCAGGACCCAATCAGTCAGGCTGCGTTTGGTCTAACACTGCCAGCAAAAGACAAGCCGAGCTTCGGTACCACAACGGATATGCAGGGGAATGTGGTTCTGCTGGCGCTGGATGAAGTGAAAGCCGGCACGATGCCAGAAGCGCAGAAGAAAGCGATGGTTCAGGGGATTACCCAGAACAACGCCCAGATTGCTTTCGAGGCGATGATGAGCAACCTGCGTAAAGAAGCCAAGATTAAGCTGGGCGATGTGATGACTCAGCAGCAATAATTACGTATCTGCTCGCAGATTTTCGTAACGCTCTGCAAAAACTAAAGGCCGCTTTCGCGGCCTTTTCCATTTCTGTTATCTGTTGTTTGTGCCTGTTTTCCTGGGCGGCTATCGTGGCGTGGCTGTCAACAAACAAGGAGATAACAGCATGAAATGTGGAATTAAAGTACTGCTCATTACACTGATTATTGCCACCACCGGGATGAGCGCTGGGGCTCTGGCTGCAAAAGCACAGGGCGTACAAAGCCAGGCAGAGACACCAGTACAAACGAATGCTCCCGCCAAAACAGCAGAGAGTAACAAAGTGACTGACAATGATGGCTCGCGAGTCAGCATCAATTCGGCATCAGCAGAGGATATCGCTCGTGTGATGAATGGGGTTGGGCTGAAAAAGGCGCAGGCCATCGTCAGCTACCGCGAAGAATATGGCCCCTTTAAAACGATCGACGACCTGAAGCAAGTCCCTGGGATGGGTAGCTCACTGGTTGAGCGCAATCTCTCACACCTGACGTTGTAAATAAGCAATTTCTTGCACAGTGGCAAAAATTTGCCAGGATAATGAGGTCATACCAGTTGTGACCTCTAATCCTATAACAACACTAAAGGCTATTGCGCTATGCAGACAAAAATCAAAGTTCGCGGTTTCCATCTTGATGTATACCAGCATGTCAATAACGCCCGCTATCTTGAGTTTCTTGAGGAGGCTCGCTGGGACGGTCTGGAAAACAGCGAAAGTTTTCAATGGTTGACTGCGCACAACATCGCGTTCGTGGTCGTCAATATTAATATTAACTACCGTCGCCCTGCCGTACTGGGGGATGTGCTGACTGTCACCAGCCAGGTACAGCAGCTAAACGGGAAGAGTGGCGTGTTAAGTCAGGTGGTGACGCTGGATCCCGAGGGACAGGTGGTGGCTGATGCTCTCATTACTTTTGTCTGTATTGATCTTAAAACCCAGAAAGCGCTACCGCTGGAAGGAGAATTGCGTGAAAAGCTGGAGCAGATGATTGTGTAAAATTTTTGTCTTTTATAAAAGACAAATGGTTTTTTCAGGGATAGAATCATGGACAGGGACTACGTTGTGGAGCGTTACCAGACCCGAGACGGAAAAGTGCCGTTTGAGGAGTGGGTGGCGAAGATGAAGCGAAAGGATCCGGAGTTAGTGTTTCGGATCCTTTTACGTATAGACCGGGCGGAAAAAGGGAATTTCGGTAATTACCGATACCTCAGAGATGGCGTCTGGGAAATGAAAATAGATTGTGGTCCCGGTTATCGAGTTTATTTTGCAGTAGAACATCGGGAGATCTTATTGTTACTGATTGGCGGTGACAAAAAGAGTCAACAAGCTGATGTTAAACAGGCAATAGGCTACTGGAAAGATCATCAAAAGGGTAAACCGGATGAGCAGAAGCGAACGAAAATTTTCTAGTTCCATCAGTCACGATGAAGCGGTCGTTAAAATGCTTCGCGAAAATCCATCTTACGCACAGCTTTATCTTCAGGTCGCTCTGGAAGAAATCTATGAAGACAAGGGGATACCTGCATATTTAATTGCGTTAAGACGTGTTATCGAATCCCGCGGCGGTATTGGCGTCATCTCTGCTAAAGCGGGTCTGTCCCGCCAACAGCTATACCGAACGTTATCAGACAACGGTAACCCTACGCTGACAACGTTAATGAAAATCACGCGTGCTGCTGGCGTGAAACTGTTCGACAGCACGGTGAAGTAACTTTATTTCAGTCCGGTTTTTTTCTGCATCGCGGCCATTACGCCAGCTTTATCGGCCAGATAGTGATTAAGCCCGTTAGCGCGCAGATTGCAGGCAGCGCACTGACCACAACCGTTACCTTTGATACCGTTATAGCAGGTGAGGGTTTCACTGCGAACCAGGTCCAGTTTGCCCCAGTAGTCTGCCAGCGCCCAGGTCTCTGCTTTATCCAGCCACATCAGGGGTGTTTCAAAGCGCGTCTCTTTTGCCATCCCAAGATTGACCGCATGGTTTAGTGCCTTCACGAACTCGTCGCGGCAGTCCGGGTAGCCAGAGAAGTCGGTTTCGCACACGCCGGTGATCACCGCTTCGGCTTGCACCTGGTAAGCATAAATCGCCGTCAGGGTCAGGAAGAGAATATTACGTCCAGGAACAAAGGTATTTGGGATACCGCTGGCGTCAGGTACATAGCCAGGTACAGGAATACTGTCGCGGGTGAGGCTGCTGACGGCCAGTTCATTTAACAGCGTAACGTCCAGCACCTTGTGCGCGCGTGCGCCCAGTTTCAGAGCCAGTTCACGCGCAACGTCGATTTCAGCGCGATGGCGTTGACCATAATCGAAAGTGACACAGTGAACTTCATCATACTGATGAAGGGCCTGAACCAGGCAGGTAGTGGAATCTTGTCCTCCGCTGAACACGACGACGGCACGTTTCATAAATCATCTCGATAGTTACGATAAAACGTTATGTTACCGTCTGACCACGACGGCGACCAGCTTCTTCACGATTTGGGAGCGGGCAGCCAGGCTTCGGTAAAATCAAACCAGCCGCGAGTGTTAAGCCGAATTCCGTTGACCCCTGGCGGGGCGCTGATCTGGTATTGATAGTTGAACAGTGGCGTTAGTACAGCTTTTTCCATGAGCTGAGAGAAAATGGCTTTGAGCCCGGCATGTCTGGCCTGTTCGTCGGTCTGGGTCTGTACGGCGTCCAGAGTGGCCTGCAAATGGGCAAATTGCGGCGCGTTCAGCAGGTGTGGCCATAAAACGTCACAGCGCAGCCATTGTTCAAGCGTATATTCCGGCGCTTCGCCAATCAGTCTGTCCCCCATCATGATGTCAGCATCGGCAAGATTCTGACATCCGTCCCAGGTTTTCGCATCGTAAAAGATAACCGTAAGCTCACAACCCTGTTGCGCAAGATACAGTTTTAGTTGGCTTGCCATCGTATGTAACTCGACGGGCAAATGGTAAGCCAGTGTTAATTTTTCCGGCAGAGGTACATTCGTTAAATCAGGCCACTGCGGGATCGCCCAGCCGGGAAGTAACTCCTCTGTCGGGGTAATCAGCCCTTCATCCAGTGGAAGCGTATGCAGAAGCGTGGAGAGATGGATGATATTGATGAGCCGTCGCGCCTGCATTTCACTCAGGCGCGGGCTTTGCTTCAGGGTGAGATAACAAAAACCCAGGCTGGTGCTGTTAGTGACCAGGCGCAGGCGCTCCAGTTCATCCGGCTCGCCAATGGCGATTTGCACCGGATGGCGACAGCTGGTACCTAACCCATAGTCAAACAGCGACGGTGTTATCCAGTATTCGATCGCTTTAAGCAATGGATGGCTGAGATGGTACTGTTCGTGGCTCTCCAGACGCACCAGATCGGGGTCGTACACGCTGAGTCTGAAGGGGCCGCAGCCCGTCATCGGCTGGTCGGGATGCGCAAGCCGGCTACAGTAGGTTGCCAGCCGATGTGCCAGCCAGAAATCCGGTTGATGCAGGATAAAGGTCAGGCACTGGGGATGGGTGACTTCAATACATAAGACACTCTGGAATAGCTTACGCAAGGCAGGCAGTGCAAGCAGCGCTATCAGGCTTTGCTGCAACTGCACGGTTTCGACCTTATCACCGTTATGCCAGTGTAGCGTGGAGCGAATATAAAAATGCCAGCGCAAACCGTCCTCTGACACCTCCCAGTGATGGGCAAGATCGCCAGTTGGTTCACTGCTGTCGCCGTGAAAGCGTGTTAACCCGGAAAAAACCTGCCCTGCCAGGTGCTGTTCTGCCCGGCCGGGTAAAAAACCCGGATGAAGGGGATCCAGTGAGCGGTAATAGGGAATGCGCAGCGTCGGCGTATCGTTTTGCCATTGCCCGCCTAAGAACGGATGCAGCAATGAACGTAACTCTTGTGGTGCAAGCTGGGCCAGCTCAAGCGCGTTGTGCTGCTGCCCATGCTTCAGAGCCTCTTCCATCATCGCATTGCGCAGTGACTCAGGGGTGACGTGGAACGTCAGTTCACCGCGCTTTCCGCGACCAGACTGTGCACGCCAGGTAAGCCATCCCGCCTCATGAGCCTGACGCAGCAGCGTTCGAACATGCCTTTCACTACAGAAACAGCGGGTCGCCAGTTCGCTGATGGTGACGTGTTGTGTCGCGCCAGCGGAAGGCTGCCACAAACGGTGATACTGGTTGAGTCGGTTAAGCTGACGCATGAGAAACCCGGAACAATAATTATCATCTATTCACTATTACTTCCGTATATCTCACGTAATACTGAAGCACAAGTTCACCGCATCACACTTCAGGAGTAATCATGGCTCGGCTCGCTGCATTTGATATGGACGGTACGCTGTTAATGCCGGATCACCGTTTAGGGGAGAAAACCCTGAACACGCTGAAGCGCCTGCACGAGCGTGATGTCACACTGACGTTTGCCACCGGCCGCCATGTGCTGGAGATGCGCCATTTACTGGGGGCGTTTTCCCTGGACGCTTTTCTGATCACGGGCAACGGGACGCGCATTCATTCCGTGGAAGGGGACGTTCTGCACCGTCAGGATCTTAACCCGGAAGTGGCGGATATCGTGCTACACAGTACCTGGGATACCCAAGCCAGCCTCCACGTTTTTAACGATAACGGCTGGTTTACCGGGCGTGAAATACCGGAGCTGTTGCATGCGCATGTCTACAGCGGTTTTAAATATCAGCTTATCGATCTGCGTCGGATCCCTGCCCATGCGGTGACCAAAATCTGTTTTTGTGGCGATCATGACGATCTCTGTCGCTTGCGCATTCAGTTAAATGAGGCTCTGGGTGACAAGGCGCACCTGACCTTTTCGGCGGTGGATTGCCTGGAGGTGCTTCCCGTGGGCTGTAACAAAGGTTCTGCCCTGGCGGTACTGAGTGACCACCTGGGCTTCACACTGCAGGATTGTATGGCGTTTGGCGATGCCATGAATGACCGCGAGATGCTGGGCAGCGTTGGTCGCGGTTTGATAATGGGGAATGCGATGCCGCAGCTAATTGCAGAACTTCCTCATCTGCCTGTTATCGGGCATTGCGGTAACGAAGCGGTGTCCCATTTTTTGACGCATTGGCTGGACAACAACAACCTCCCATATTCCCCCGAATAGTGAGACCCTTCCAGCAAGCCAGACTTCGGTCTGGCTTTTTTTATTTCACCAGCTGTGCAATTTGCGCTTTCCAGGGCTCAATATCGCCGATATTTGCCTGCACCCATTCCGCATTGTAATAGGTCTCAAGGTAGCGCTCGCCGCTGTCGCAGAGCAGGGTGACGATGGAGCCGGTTCGACCCTCTTCACGCATGCGTACTGCGAGCTGCAGGGCTCCCCACATATTGGTCCCGGTAGAAGCCCCGACTTTGCGGCCAAGCTGCGTTTCCAGCCAGTGCGCGGTGGCGACACTTGCGGCATCCGGTACGCGCAACATCTCATCCACCACATCCGGGATGAACGATGGCTCCACGCGCGGGCGACCAATCCCTTCAATTTTACTGCCCACCGGGCTGCGCAGGTCGGCATCGCGATTCTGCCAGTAGTCGAGGAACACGGAGTTTTGCGGGTCAACCACCATCAGTTGGGTGTCGTAGCCCTGACAGCGGATATAACGCCCGATGGTGGCGGAAGTACCGCCCGTCCCGGCGCTCATCACAATGTATGAGGGAACGGGATGCGGTTCGTGGGACATCTGACGGAAAATACTGTCGGCGATATTGTTATTGCCGCGCCAGTCGGTGGCACGTTCCGCAAAGGTAAATTGATCCATATAGTGGCCGTTCAACTCGCGTGCCAGCATTTCGGATGCCGCGTAGATTTCACAGGCACTTTCCACAAAGTGGCAGCGTCCACCATAGAATTCGATCTGTTCGATTTTACGTTTCGCCGTGCAGGAAGGCATGACGGCGATGAAGGGTAAACCCAGCAGGCGGGCAAAGTAGGCTTCGGACACCGCCGTTGAACCGGATGAGGATTCAATGATGGTGGTACCTTCTTTAATCCAGCCGTTACATAAACCGTATAAAAACAGTGAACGCGCCAGGCGATGCTTCAGGCTACCGGTAGGATGGGTGCTTTCATCTTTCAGATAGAGCTGAATACCGTCAAATCCCGGCAGGGAAAGTCGAATCAGGTGCGTATCCGCCGAGCGCTGATAGTCGGCATTGATTTCGCTGATGGCATGTTTAACCCAGGAGCTATTCATCGTAGTTATCCGTTTGTCATTTTGTGCCCAGCATAGCGAAAAGCACAGAAAAAATTGTTGCTATATGACCTTTAAAATAGAATGAAGGGAGAAAAATTTTCTCTGTGAGGTGGGTATGCTAGATAAAATTGACCGCAAGCTCCTTTCATTGCTGCAAAGTGACTGTACCCTCTCTTTGCAGGCACTGGCAGATGCCGTTAATCTGACCACCACACCGTGCTGGAAGCGCCTTAAGAAGCTTGAAGATGACGGGATCCTTCTGGGACGCGTCGCGTTATTAGATCCCGAAAAGCTGGGGCTTGGGTTGACGGCATTTGTGCTGATTAAAACCCAGCATCACAGCAGCGAGTGGTATTGCCGTTTTGTCTCTCAGGTTTCTGACATGCCTGAGGTGCTCGGTTTCTGGCGTATGGCCGGAGAATACGATTACCTGATGCGCGTTCAGGTGGCGGACATGAAGCGCTATGACGATTTTTACAAGCGACTGGTGAACAGCGTACCGGGTTTGTCGGACGTCACCTCGAGCTTCGCGATGGAACAGATTAAATACACCACAGCACTACCTATTGAATAACTTCGTAAAATACCTTCAGGAACAAACCGCGTGCGATTATTTGCCCAATTAAGCTGGTACTTTCGTCGGGAGTGGCAACGCTATCTAGGCGCAATATTCCTGCTTATTATCATTGCCATTTTGCAGTTGATCCCGCCGAAAGTGGTGGGATATGTCGTGGATGGCGTTACTGAACAACATTACACCACCGCACGGGTGTTGATGTGGGTTGGCACACTGGTGCTGACGGCCGTCATTGTTTATCTGTTGCGCTATGTCTGGCGCGTGCTGTTATTCGGTGCGTCCTACCAGCTGGCCGTTGAGCTACGTGAAGATTTTTACCGTCAGTTGAGCCGACAGCACCCAGAGTTTTATCTGCGACACCGCACCGGGGATCTCATCGCACGCGCGACAAACGACGTCGATCGTGTGGTGTTCGCCGCCGGAGAAGGGGTGTTAACGCTGGTGGATTCTCTGGTCATGGGTTGCGCGGTCCTGATTGTGATGTCGACCCAGATCAGCTGGCAGCTCACCCTGCTGGCATTGTTGCCGATGCCGCTGATGGCACTGGCGATCAACCGTTTTGGTGAGCAACTGCATGAGCGCTTTAAGCTGGCGCAAGCGGCGTTCTCTTCACTGAACGACCGTACGCAAGAGAGTATGACCAGCATCCGTATGATTAAAGCATTTGGTCTGGAGGACAGACAATCAGCACTGTTTGCAGCCGATGCCGCAGACACGGGGGCGAAGAACATGCGCGTCGCGCGAATTGATGCGCGTTTTGACCCGACAATCTATGTCGCGATCGGTATGGCAAACCTGCTGGCTATTGGTGGTGGAAGCTGGATGGTGGTACAAGGCTCGTTAACCCTGGGACAATTGACCAGCTTTGCGATGTACCTGGGGCTGATGATCTGGCCGATGCTGGCATTGGCCTGGATGTTTAACATCGTTGAACGCGGTAGCGCCGCCTACAGCCGTATTCGCACCATGTTGGCCGAAGCACCGGTGGTGAATGACGGCAACGAAGCCGTACCTGAAGGGCGCGGTGTCATAAATGTTGACGTCCGTAAGTTTGTTTATCCGCAAACGGAACATCCGGTACTGGAGAACGTTAGTTTTACGCTTCAGCCTGGTCAGATGTTGGGCATTTGTGGCCCAACAGGTTCTGGCAAAAGTACCGTGCTCTCACTGCTTCAGCGCCACTTTGACGTCACGCAGGGCGACATTCGTTTCCATGATATTCCCCTGACGCAACTGTTGCTGGACGACTGGCGAGGTCGTCTGGCGGTCGTCAGCCAGACGCCGTTTCTCTTTTCCGACACTGTGGCTAACAACATTGCCCTCGGACGTCCATCGGCGACACAGGAAGAGATTGAGCATGTGGCGCGTTTAGCCAGCGTACATGATGATATTTTGCGTCTACCGCAGGGCTACGAAACGGAAGTCGGGGAACGTGGCGTCATGTTGTCCGGAGGACAAAAGCAGCGAATCTCAATTGCCCGCGCGCTGCTTCTTAATGCCGAAATCCTGATTCTGGATGATGCGCTTTCCGCGGTGGATGGTCGTACCGAACACCAGATCCTGCATAACCTGCGCCAGTGGGGCGACGGACGTACGGTGATTATCAGTGCCCACCGTTTGTCGGCGTTGGCGGAAGCCAGCGAAATTTTAGTGTTGCAGCACGGGCACATTGCCCAGCGCGGGCAGCATGAAAAACTGGCTGAGCAACCGGGCTGGTATCGCGACATGTATCGTTATCAACAGCTTGAAGCGGCGCTGGATGATGCCCCGGAACAGGACACGGAGGCCGCGAATGCGTAAATTTGGCTCGATGTGGCCGACGCTAAAACGTCTGCTGGCCTACGGTTCACCGTGGCGAAAACCGCTGTCTGTTGCCGTGCTGTTGCTCTGGATTGCGGCGATTGCTGAAGTGAGCGGTCCACTGCTTATTAGCTATTTCATCGACAACATGGTTGCCAAACGTTACCTGCCACTGGGGCTGGTGGCGGGCCTGGGTGTGGCTTACGTTGGCTTACAGCTGACGGCGGCGGGGCTTCATTATGCTCAGTCGTTGCTGTTTAACCGTGCAGCCGTGGGGGTCGTGCAGCAGTTGCGTACCGATGTCATGGACGCTGCATTGCGCCAGCCGCTCAGCGAGTTTGATACCCAGCCCGTCGGGCAGGTGATTTCGCGCGTGACCAATGATACGGAGGTGATCCGCGATCTTTACGTCACCGTGGTGGCAACTGTGCTGCGCAGCGCGGCGCTGATTGGTGCGATGCTGGTGGCGATGTTCAGCCTCGACTGGCGAATGGCACTGGTGGCGATCACCATCTTCCCGGCGGTGTTGATTGTGATGGTTATCTATCAACGTTACAGCACACCCATTGTGCGTCGGGTGCGAGCCTATCTGGCCGATATTAATGATGGCTTCAATGAAGTGATCAACGGTATGAGCGTCATTCAGCAGTTCCGTCAGCAGGCACGTTTTGGCGAGCGGATGGGCGAAGCCAGTCGTTCGCACTATATGGCGCGTATGCAGACGCTGCGGCTTGACGGTTTCTTGTTACGCCCGCTATTGAGCCTCTTCTCCGCGCTGGTGCTCTGTGGCCTGCTCATGTTGTTTGGCCTGACCACTCACGGAACCATTGAGGTTGGGGTCCTGTATGCTTTCATCAGCTACCTTGGCCGCCTTAACGAACCGTTGATTGAGCTTACGACACAACAGTCGATGCTCCAGCAGGCCGTCGTGGCAGGGGAGCGCGTGTTCGAGTTGATGGACAGACCGCGTCAGACCTACGGCAACGATGACCGTGCGCTGCAAAGCGGGGCCATTAGCTTTGATAACGTCTCGTTTGCTTATCGTGAAGACCGGCTGGTATTGCAGGACATTACACTGGATGTCCCGTCCCGGGGCTTTGTTGCGCTGGTGGGGCATACCGGCAGCGGTAAGAGTACGCTCGCAAGCTTGTTGATGGGGTACTATCCGCTAAGCCATGGTGAGATTCGCCTCGACGGACGCCCGCTCGCGTCTCTCAACCATAATGTGTTACGTAAAGGCGTTGCAATGGTGCAGCAGGATCCGGTCGTGATGGCGGATACTTTCTACGCCAACGTAACGCTGGGCCGGGACTATACCCATCAACAGGTCTGGGATGTACTGGAGAAAGTTCAACTGGCAGAGCTGGCACGTGGTTTCAGCGACGGGATCAATACGAAGCTGGGTGAGCAGGGGAACAATCTCTCTGTTGGGCAAAAACAGCTCCTGGCGCTGGCGCGGGTACTGATTGAAACGCCGCAAATTTTGATTCTGGATGAAGCAACGGCCAGTATTGATTCCGGTACCGAACAAGCTATCCAGCAGGCGCTGGCCGCCGTGCGTGACCATACAACGCTGGTGGTGATTGCCCACCGCCTTTCCACGATTGTTGACGCGGATACCATTCTGGTGCTGCACCGTGGACAAGCCGTTGAGCGCGGTACACACCGGGAGTTGCTGGAAGCAAAAGGGCGCTACTGGCAAATGTACCAGTTGCAACTGGCAGGCGAAGAGCTGGCTGCCAGCGTGCGTGAGGAAGAGTCACTGAGCGCCTGATGCACCAAAATGAGGCGACGCACTAACAGTCATTCCTGTTGGTGCAAAACTGAAACGCACCATGCACTGGCATGGTGCGTTTTTTTTCACCCGTTTGTTGATCAAGGCCGCGTAACGCTCCTTGCACCGCGATTCACCCTGTTTTTCATTTCTGGCACATCCCTTGCAATATCTTCTGCGTTAGCTGCGGCCATTACCGAATTCTGACTGGAGGGGATCTATGAAGCTGGTTACGGTTGTAATCAAACCATTCAAACTCGAAGACGTGCGTGAAGCGTTGTCTTCAATGGGTATTCAGGGACTGACTGTCACCGAAGTGAAAGGCTTTGGTCGTCAGAAAGGTCATGCCGAGCTTTATCGCGGGGCGGAATACAGCGTTAACTTCCTGCCAAAAGTAAAAATTGATGTCGCGATTGCTGATGATCAGCTTGATGAAGTCATCGATGTGATCAGCAAAGCGGCCTACACCGGCAAAATTGGCGACGGCAAAATTTTCGTTGCCGAACTGCAGCGCGTCATTCGCATCCGTACTGGCGAATCTGACGAAGCGGCACTGTAAGTAACTCCTGGCACACAGTGATAGGGATCGAGAAAATGAAGATAGCAACACTTAAAACGGGTCTGGGTTCGCTGGCACTGCTGCCGGGCCTGGCGCTGGCTGCTGCTCCTGCGGTGGCAGACAAAGCCGATAACGCCTTTATGATGATCAGCACCGCGCTGGTGCTGTTCATGTCAATTCCGGGCATTGCGCTGTTCTACGGTGGCCTGATCCGTGGCAAAAACGTTCTCTCCATGCTGACGCAGGTTGCCGTGACATTCGCACTGGTCTGCGTGCTGTGGGTGGTTTACGGTTACTCACTGGCTTTCGGCACGGGCAACGCCTTCTTTGGTAACTTCGACTGGGTGATGCTGAAAAATATTGAGCTGACCGCGCTGATGGGCAGCTTCTATCAATATATCCATGTCGCTTTCCAGGGCTCGTTCGCCTGTATTACCGTCGGGCTGATTGTGGGCGCGCTGGCTGAGCGTATTCGCTTCTCTGCGGTGCTGATCTTCGTGGTGGTCTGGCTGACGCTATCGTATGTGCCAATTGCACACATGGTCTGGGGTGGTGGTCTGCTGGCAACGCACGGTGCCCTGGACTTCGCGGGTGGTACCGTTGTACACATCAACGCTGCGGTCGCAGGTCTGGTGGGCGCATACCTGATTGGCAAACGCGTTGGTTTCGGTAAAGAAGCGTTCAAACCGCACAACCTGCCGATGGTCTTTACGGGTACTGCGATCCTCTACTTTGGCTGGTTCGGCTTCAACGCCGGTTCGGCAAGTGCTGCGAACGAAATTGCCGCACTGGCTTTCGTGAACACTGTAGTGGCAACGGCGGGTGCAATCCTCTCCTGGGTATTTGGTGAGTGGGCGGTGCGCGGTAAACCTTCCCTGCTGGGTGCCTGTTCGGGGGCCATTGCCGGTCTGGTTGGTATCACGCCAGCGTGTGGTTATGTTGGTGTCGGTGGTGCGCTGCTGGTCGGTCTGGTGTCCGGTCTTGCGGGTCTGTGGGGCGTGACTGCACTGAAACGTGTTCTGCGCGTTGATGACCCTTGTGATGTGTTTGGTGTACACGGCGTGTGCGGCATCATCGGTTGTATCATGACAGGTATCTTCGCCGCGAAATCTCTCGGTGGCGTGGGTTACGCAGAAGGCGTCACCATGGCTCATCAGTTGCTGGTACAGCTGGAAAGTATTGCTATCACCGTTGTGTGGTCTGCAGTTGTGGCCTTCATTGGTTACAAACTGGCAGACATGACAGTCGGTCTGCGCGTACCGGAAGAGCAGGAGCGCGAAGGTCTGGACGTCAACAGCCACGGCGAGAATGCGTATAACGCATAATAAACAGCAAAACGGCAACTTCGGTTGCCGTTTTTAATGGTTGTTTCCTCAGCCTCTATTACGCATCACCCCTTCCTGTACCGTCGAGGCCACTAGCACGCCATCCTGGGTATAAAACTCCCCACGTACAAACCCGCGTGCGCTTGACGCTGACGTACTTTCCACACTGTAGAGCAACCACTCATTCATGTTGAAAGGACGGTGGAACCACATGGAGTGATCAATCGTCGCAACCTGCATCCCTTTTTCCAGGAACCCGACACCGTGCGGCTGCAGCGCCACCGGCAAGAAGTTGAAGTCTGACGCATAACCCAGCAAATACTGATGAACGCGGAAGTCTTCTGGCACATTACCGTTAGCCCGGATCCAGACCTGGCGCGTCGGCTCGGCGGTGTGACCTTTCATCGGGTTATGGAACTCGACGGGACGGATCTCAAGCGGCTTGTCACAGAGGAACTTCTCTTTGACCTGCGGTGGAAGCAGGTGCGCCAGCGCGCGGGCGATGTCGGTTTCAGATTTCAGCTCGTCGGGTACCGGTGCCGGAGGCATCGCCTTCTGGTGCTCATAACCGGTTTCAGGTGCCTGGAAAGAGGCGGTCATGTAAAAGATTGGCTTACCGTTCTGAATGGCCGCTACGCGTCGCGCACTGAAACTGTTGCCATCTCGTAATACTTCGACGTCATAAACAATCGGTTTTGCGCTATCGCCGGGGCGTAAGAAGTAGCTGTGGAATGAATGCACCAGACGGTCTGCCGGGACAGTCTCCTTTGCTGCGTACAGCGCTTGTCCTACGACTTGCCCACCGAAGACCTGGCGTAAGCCCAAATCTTCGCTCTGTCCGCGAAAGAGTCCTTCCTCAATTTTTTCCAGATTCAGTAATGTCAGCAGATTGTTCAGTGCCTGACTCATAGTTGTCCTCAATAAACGCCGTAGCGAAAGATAGGCAGAGTATAACGCAGAAATGAAAGTGGTCCGATGGGTAGAATAATCTGAATATCGGGACGATCTCAGGCATTAATCAGTGATTTGTGCCACACTTGAATACGTTATGTGATTGAAACGACATCGGATGGGATCGATCCCGCTGGTGCATTGATGATAAGGAGACTTCAATGAAACTCGTGCCCATGCTAAGTGGTGTAGCTATTGCGGTGGCGTTGTCCGCCTGTGCCGGTAAGAGCGCCCAGGTGCCAGTGCCAGCAGCAGATCCATACGGGATTAATACCCTTTCTCAGCAATCCATTCAGCAGCCTAACGTTTCCGGTACCATCTGGATTAAACAGAAAGTGGCGTTACCGCCGGATGCGATATTAACGGTCACTCTTTCTGATGCTTCTCTGGCAGACGCGCCGTCGAAAGTACTGGCGCAGCGTGCCGTACGTACTGAAGGTAAGCAGGCACCGTTTAGCTTCGTGTTGCCGTACAACCCATCAGACGTGCAGCCGAATGCCCGTATCCTCATGAGTGCAGCGGTAACGATCAACGGTAAGCTGGTCTTTATCACCGATACGGTCCAGGAAGCGATCAACAACGGTGGGACCAAAGTCGACCTGAACCTGGTGCCGGTGCAGCAGACCGAAGTGCCTGTGGCTCCGCAGACGAACCAACCGTCTGTACCAACCCCACCGACTCAGCTGTAATTTATACCCCTCTCCTTTGGGGGAGGGGTCAGTATACCCAGCGATACTTCTGTAAATCGATCTGCCCTGACCCAGACACCTGCACACCTTCTGAGAGTAACGCCTGACGTTGACGCTGGAGATCCGGACCCGTCAGCGAGATGACTCCATGACGGTTGACCACCCGGTGCCAGGGCAGGGTACTCCCTTCCGGTAGTCTTTTCAGAACACCGCCCACCTGCCGCGCTGCGCGCGGAGAACCCGCCAGACGCGCGACTTCACCATAGGTGGTGACATAGCCTTCCGGAACAGAGGCCACGATTTGCCATACACGCTGTGGAAATGAGTCGTGTTCGTCCATACGTTCACCTGTGGGATTTACTGGACAGCCATGTTATACGAAGAACGGCAGGATTGCTGCGCCAGTTTGCGCAAGAAACCAGCATCCGGTTCCTGGCAGCTTGCAATTGGGCGTTAGCACAGGGATAATGCGCCAGCGCGTTGGTTATCAACGCTCTCAATGGGGGCTCTGTTGGTTCTCCCGCAACGCTACTCTGTTCACCAGGTCAGGTCCGGAAGGAAGCAGCCAGGGCAGACGACGTGTGTGCCGGGATGTAGCTGGCAGGGCCCCCACCCACTTCTGGCTCCGCAAGATTTTCCCTGCATCTCCTTTTCCCTTAAACGGTTAGTCTGCAATATTTATGCGCCTATATCGTGTAATATATATTTCATCGCATTGAAATATTATTGTCATAAACCTGTAATAATAGACTGTCATTTTATCATTGGATGTCTATTTTCTTCCATAACTCAAAAAAATATATATCTGGATAACATTGTTAACTTCGTGTATTAAATAAAGCACTTATTCCTAAGGGAAGTGACAAACATGGCTACTGCGGTATTAAACGTTAAAATTGATGGCGCGCTAAAAGAAAGACTTCGTCACTATGCGGAAGTGAATAACGAGAATTTAAGCGTGACGACAGAGAAACTGCTGCTGCTGGCATTTGAAGCAGTAGAAGAGGCGGGAGTATCGGAAGAGGATATTGATAATCAGCATACGGAAGAAGAGAGTGTTACTCCTTTTACTCCTAAAGAAATCAAAGCTCTACGTAAACTTCTGAAGAAGAGAAAATGAAACAACAACTGTCTACTGCCAGTGACTACAAAGAGGCCTGTGATTTGTTGCGTTCAGGCTACGTGAAGCATGTACGTCTTGGCTGGAATGTCGGAAGTGATGAGTTCTTTCGTATTGCGTCTGACTGGTGTGATACCGGCGCAAAAATAAAGAAAGACGGTGAAAGCTTCGTTATTTCACTGAAAGGTTTTCCTATTCCTCCTCAGCACTAAATCCTGACAGGTGAAAACTGCTGACTGCATGTATTACAGTCAGCAGTTTTTATTTTATGATCTACTTCAAATTTTTAAATATTACACCAGACTGCGTTTTACTGACGGCGCGTTTTTATTCAGAGCGAGCCAGAGTGGTTTGATCCTCAGTAAAGCCTGTTCAAGCTCTGTCGGTTCGAGCGAAAAAGGCATCCGTAAATAGCGGTCGAATGCCCCCGATAAGCCAAACCGTGTGCCAGTCCCCAGGTTGATCCCCAGTATTTCTGCTCGTGCGGCTAACTGTGTTGCCTGCATACCAGGTAGTTCGATCCAGTATGAGAGCCCACCTTCCGCTTCATGAAATTTCCATTCCGGGAAATGTTCACGTAGCAATTCACCACATCGATCACGTCGTTCTGCCAACATTTTTCGACGAGCAGGGAGAAACGTCTCGCTATTGTTAATCAGCCACAGCGTCGCCAGTTGCTCCAGCAGCGGAGAACCCAGATCCAGGGTATCTCGGGTCTGAGCGAGTGTCGCGATGGTGCGCGAAGAGGCGCGGATCCAGCCGAGACGCAACCCTCCCCAGAAACTTTTTCCGGCAGAACCTAGCGTGATTACGTTGGCTTGCGGGTTAAACGATGCCAGTGGTGGCGGTGGCGGTGAGTCAAACCAGAGATCGACCATCGTCTCATCCACCACCAGCGCCGTGCGGGTTTGCGCGGCGATATCAGTTATTGCCTGACGCGTCGCGATATCCATATATCGCCCGGTCGGGTTATGAAAATCTGGCATCAGATACGCCAGACGAGGCGCCGTCTGGGCAAGCGTTGCCGCAAAGCCATTTGTATCCCAGCCGGTTTCCGGCAGTGACACTCCCACGGGCCGGCATTGCGCCCCCTGAATGGCGGCAATCGCCAGCGGATAGGTGGGATGATCGACCACGACACGATCCCCCGGCCCGGTCATCATCCGCAGTACCAGCGCAAAACCACTGACGGCTCCATTAACCACCATCACCTCGTCCGCCCGGGTCGGAAGACCACGCGAGGTATAGCGTGCAGCGATGGCTTCCCGCAGTGACGGCAACCCAAGCTGATCGTAACCCGTCAGCGAGAGATGCTGGGTAATGGCCGTGAGCGCATGGGTGTAAGCCTGGTGGATCTCTGGCCCGGCATTGAGCGCGGCAGTGGAGAGATCCAGCGCGGCGCTTGCCGCTGAAAGCGTTGGAACCGCGCGCGTATCCGGGAGGATCACGCGTGATCCACTGCCGTGTCGGCTTTCGAGGTATCCCTCTTCGCGCAGATGGGCGAGGGCGCTGCTGATAGTCGTCCGGCTCACATCCAGCGCGGTGGCCAGTTCCCTTTCGCCTGGTAGCCGCGTATTCAGTGCCAGTCTGCCATCAAGGATTAACAGACGCAGCGCGTCGGCCAGCTGACGCCAGAGTGGGGTGCGGGATGAGGTTTGCTGCCAGTGGCCTAAAAGACGTACCATAGACTGGCTTCCGAAGCGACGTGATGACATATGCAGTCCACTATTTGAAAACTGGACATTAATCATAGTGCCATTTTAGGTCAGGATGAAAGTCTGGTTCACTGGAGAAGATAAAAAATGGTACGTCGTCTGCTACAACTTTATGTTGGTTTAGGGCTGTATGGGCTTTCAACCGCGATGTTTATTCGTTCTGATCTGGGTGTTGATCCATGGGATGTTTTCCACCTTGGGGTAGGGATACAACTGGGGATGACTATCGGGACGGTGATCATTGTGACCGGCGCTGCGGTGCTGCTGCTGTGGATCCCCCTGCGTCAGATGCCGGGTCTTGGCACAATCAGTAACGTGATTTGTATCGGTCTGGCGGCGGACGCCAGCATGGCGCTTATCCCGGAACTTGATTCCTTATCCATTCGAATCGCTTTCCTGGTGTCGGGCATCGTGATGAACGCGATTGCGACCAGCATGTACATCGGTGCCGGTTTCGGGCCTGGCCCGCGCGATGGTTTGATGACGGGTATTCATGCTCGTATGGGGTGGTCAATTCGCAGCGTGCGTACGTCAATTGAAGTGTCCGTCCTGCTGATTGGGTGCGTGCTTGGCGGCACGTTTGGTGTGGGAACCGTCTTGTATGCCCTGACCATTGGCCCGCTTATCCAGCTCTGTCTGCCCTGGTTCCGCCACAAGCCACGCATTGAGAAAGTACCTCAGCCGGAACGGGTTGTTTAATTTTGCGAAGCGCTCACATGCTTTAACGGCGTCGCTGTGCCAGAATAGAAGCTTCTAAAATTGCGATGCCAGAATGCATGAAAGCAATCACTCTCTATGATGTTGCCCTCCATGCGGGGGTTTCTTATCAGACCGTGTCCCGTGTCATTAACGATGCGGAACATGTCTCTGCCCGAACGCGGGAAAAGGTGCAGCAGGCGATGGCGGAGCTGCACTACGTTCCTAACCTTCGGGCACAGCAGCTGGCGGGTAAACGCACCCGTACGCTGGGTCTCATCACTACCGACCTGGCCCTGCACGCGCCTTCGCAAATTGTGTCGGCGGTAAAATCGCGTGCGGCGGAGCAGGGGGCGAGCGTCCTTATTTCCATGGTTGAGCAACCGCAGCAGTGTCAGATCGCGCTTCAGGCGTTGCTGGCGCAGCGTGTGGAAGCGCTGCTGGTGAATGTTCCGCTTGACGATCATCACGCTGAACAGCTCAGGGCGCTGGCGTCACCCGTCCCGGTGTTGTTCCTCGATGTATCGCCTTCAGCGCAGGTGAACAGCCTGGTGTTTAATGCCGAGCAGGGGGCACGTCTGGGCGTTGAGCATTTACTTTCATTAGGGCATCAACGCATTGCCCTGCTGAGCGGACCGGAAAGCTCGGTTTCTGCGCGGTCGCGTATGGCGGGTTGGAAAGCTACGCTGGCACAGGCTGGTCTTGAAGCTAACGCGGTGGCATATGGTGACTGGAGTGCGGCGTGTGGGTATGAGAAAGGACATGTGCTGTTATCGGCGGCGGAATTACCTGATGCCATTCTGGTGGCGAACGATCAAATGGCGCTCGGAGTAATGCGTGCCTGCGCAGAAAAGGGGATATCTATTCCCGGCCAGATATCCGTGGTTGGGTTTGACGATACCGCAGACAGCGCCTGGTTTTCTCCGCCGCTGACGACCGTTCGTCAGGCGTTTCGTGAGGCGGGAGAGCAAAGTGTGGAATGGCTGCTGGCGCCCACTCAGGGTGATGAGTGCTGGCAGGTTCAGTTGTCTGTTACGCTGGTAACCCGTCATTCCAGCGCGCGCCGTGTACCGCAGCAGGCAGAATATGAGGAACTCGCGCAGCAGCTCAGAAGCCTGGCGCTACGGGCCGAACAACTTGCCCGTAAATAAGACTTTTGTGATCTGACTCGCTACCCCACGATCGAACACTTTACCGTAACTCAGTGCCAGGGCATGTTAAGCAAAATTGTGAGCGCTTCGCAAAGAGGTCGATATGCCCAACACACCATCGCTGACTCTCAGCGCAATACTGGCCCGTCGGGACTGGGAAAACCCAGGGGTAACTCAGTGGAACCGCCTGGCTGCACACGCGCCGTTACACAGTTGGCGTCATGAACAACCAGCCCGGGATGATGCCGGTTCCCTCAGCAAGCACTCCCTTAACGGAGAATGGCAATTTAGCTACTTCCCAGCTCCGGAGCAGGTTCCCCAGACATGGGTGACAGAAGATTGCGCGGATGCAGTCGCGATGCCCGTACCGTCTAACTGGCAGATGCAGGGGTTTGACACCCCCATCTACACCAACGTTACTTATCCTATACCTGTTAACCCACCTTTCGTTCCTCACGAAAACCCGACCGGTTGTTACTCGCTCACATTTGAAGTGGATGATGCCTGGCTGCATAGCGGGCAAACCCGGATTATCTTTGACGGCGTGAACTCGGCGTTTCATCTGTGGTGCAACGGGCAGTGGATGGGGTATTCCCAGGACAGCCGACTGCCCGCCGAATTTGATCTCTCGGCGGCATTACGCCCCGGACAAAACCGGCTGGCCGTTATGGTATTACGCTGGTGCGACGGTAGTTATCTGGAAGATCAGGACATGTGGCGCATGAGCGGCATTTTCCGCGATGTGACGTTGCTGCATAAACCCGAGACGCATATTGCCAATTATCAGGTGGCGACAGACCTGAATGCAGAGTTGGACCGTGCAGTACTGAAGGTCGATGTCCAGCTTGCAGGTGCTGGTTTTGCAGACTGCGAGGTGGCCTTTACCCTGTGGCGTAATGGGGAAAAATGCGTCAGCGCAACCCAGTGCCCAGGGTCTGCCATTGTGGATGAGCGCGGCAGTTGGGCCGAGCGTTTAACGGTAGCCATTCCCGTTGAGGCCCCGGCGCTATGGAGTGCTGAAACACCGGAGCTGTATCGCCTGACAATCGCGCTTCGGGATGCGCAGGGCAACGTGCTGGAGATTGAAGCCTGCGATGTTGGCTTCCGTCGCGTTGAAATCAGTAACGGTCTGCTGAAACTCAACGGTAAACCGCTGCTGATACGCGGGGTAAACCGGCACGAACATCACCCGGAAAATGGCCAGGTGATGGACGAAGCGACAATGCGCCGTGATATCGAAATCATGAAGCAGCACAACTTTAACGCTGTACGCTGCTCGCACTACCCGAACCATCCACTGTGGTACACGTTATGCGACCGCTACGGGTTATATGTTGTTGACGAAGCCAATATCGAAACCCATGGCATGGTGCCGATGAGCCGTCTCGCTGACGATCCGCGCTGGTTGCCCGCCATGAGCGAGCGTGTGACCCGTATGGTGCAACGCGATCGTAATCATCCTTCTATTATCATCTGGTCTCTGGGCAATGAGTCCGGGCATGGCGCGAATCACGATGCCATGTACCGCTGGCTAAAAACCACGGACCCAACGCGCCCGGTACAGTATGAAGGCGGTGGGGCAAACACGGCGGCGACCGATATTGTTTGCCCGATGTATGCCAGGGTCGACCAGGACCAGCCTTTCCCGGCAGTCCCCAAATGGTCAATCAAAAAATGGATCGGCATGCCGGATGAAACGCGTCCGTTGATCCTCTGCGAATACGCCCACGCGATGGGTAACAGCTTCGGTGGATTCGCGAAATACTGGCAGGCGTTTCGCAACCATCCTCGCCTGCAGGGTGGTTTTGTCTGGGACTGGGTCGATCAGGCCCTGACGAAAAAAGACGAAAATGGCAACACGTTCTGGGCGTACGGTGGAGACTTTGGCGATAAACCGAATGACCGTCAGTTCTGTCTCAATGGCCTGGTGTTTCCCGATCGCACGCCACATCCGGCGCTGTATGAGGCGCAGCGCGCGCAGCAGTTTTTCACTTTTACGTGGGTGAGGACGTTACCACGGGTGATTGCGGTGCGAAGCGACTATCTGTTCCGCCATACCGATAACGAAGTGCTGAAATGGACGATAGCCCGGGATGGGAAAGTGCTGGCTGTGGGTGAGGTGACGCTCGCTATTGCTCCCGGAGGAACTCAGCATGTGGAAATCGATCTTCCGGAGATCAAGCCTGAACCGGGTGAAGTCTGGCTGAATGTTGAAGTATCTCAACCGCGGGCAACACCGTGGTCGCTGGCAAACCATCGCTGCGCATGGGAACAGTGGCCGCTTCCGGCCCCGCTGTTTATTTCACCGCCAGCTCCCACGGGTGTGGCTCCTGTTTTGACGCAAAACGCTCGTATGCTTGAGGTTACGCACCAGCAACAACGCTGGCAGTTCGACCGCCTGTCAGGAAACCTGACCCAATGGTGGCGTAATGGTGTTGAAACGCTGATTTCACCTGTGACGGATAACTTTAGCCGTGCGCCGCTGGACAACGACATTGGTGTGAGTGAAGCGACGCAAATCGATCCGAATGCCTGGGTTGAGCGCTGGAAAGCGGCAGGTATGTACGATCTCACTTCGCGCGTGCTGGTCTGTGAGGCAGAACAGCACGCAGGTGAGGTGGTGGTCACCACCCTGCATGCCCTGGAGTTTGGTGGCAAAGCGCAGTTCCTGAGTCGTAAAATCTGGCGGGTGGATGATCAGGGTGTGCTGCATGGTGATATTCAGGTCGATGTTGCGTCTGATATCCCGGAACCCGCGCGCATTGGCCTGAGCGTTCATCTCGTCGAAGCACCGGAAAATGTTCACTGGCTGGGGTTGGGTCCACATGAAAACTACCCGGACAGAAAGCTGGCGGCGCAGCAGGGGCGCTGGAGATTACCTCTGGAGGCGATGCACACACCGTATATTTTCCCGACGGAAAATGGTTTGCGCTGCGATACTCGCGAACTTGTGCTGGGAAGGCACCAGTTAAAGGGTCGATTCCATTTCTCCGCGAGCCGCTACAGCCAACAGCAGTTGCGTGAGACAACCCATCATCATTTATTGCGTGAGGAGCCGGGTTGCTGGCTCAATCTTGATGCGTTCCATATGGGCGTGGGCGGCGACGATTCCTGGAGCCCCAGTGTCTCGCCGGAATTCATCCTGCAGGAGCGCCAGCTTCGTTATACCTTCAGCTGGCGGCAGAACCTTAACTAACCTCTGAGATGCGGCCACCTGGGGTGGCCGTATGCTTAAGCCAGGATCCCGCTTAATCCATGCAGGCCCATGTAAACCCCTACCAGGGTAATCAGTGCCGCTGAGATCCACGGCGCTTTTCGTGAAATTTTGCTAAACCCGGGCCAGCGTTTTGACGCATGCTTGAGGCTTAAAGCGGCAATTGCGCCGGAAGCCACCAGCGTGATCGCCAGACCAATACTGAAACTGAACACCAGCGTTGCGCCGAGAGCAAAATGCTTCAGTTGCAGGCAGATCAGCAGGACTGTAATGGATGCAGGGCAGGGGATAAGCCCCCCGGTCAGGCCAAACATCGCGATCTGCCCGGTGGTGACATTTTGACCGGTGAAACGTCGGTTAATATCCTGTGCGTGCGCCCGTTGATGGGCGTCCTGCCACTCCTCCTCAACCAGTTGATGTCCATGGTGGTGATGCTCATGGTCATGGTCATGGTGGTGATCGTGATGGTGATCGTGCGGCTGACTCTCTTTCCAGGTTCGCCAGGCCATCCACAAGGCGATTGCTATGATCAATACCCCGGAGATCAGCTGGAACCAGGGCTCGGACGTGTGTGCATCCCATCCCTGACCAAACCATAAGCCAGCCATGGCAATGATCCAGACCACCGCCGTGTGGGAAAGTGTTGCCGCCAGCCCGAGCATCACAGCCTGTTTCATCGTACCGCGGATTGCCACGATAAAGGCGGCCATCATCGTTTTTGAGTGGCCCGGTTCGAGGCCATGCAGCGCGCCGAGCAGGATAGCGCTGGGGACAAACAGCCAGGCGTTGCCCTGCTGCAGGAGTGAAGCAAAATCGTTCATCGAAGATTCCGGAATGGAAAGCGAGATTAAATACTACTCCCCCCCAGTAGGTTAATACTACCCCCCAGTAGAAAAATACTCAGGGGGAGTAGAGCGTGATATGCTTTAAAAGCCAATAAATGAGGAATAAAGAGATGTCACATACGATTCGCGACAAAAAAATGTTATTGACTCGCCTGAAGAAAATACAGGGACAGAGCACTGCCCTGGAAAAAATGCTTAATGGCGATCACGAATGTGCTGACGTGTTACAGCAGCTGGCGGCGATCCGTGGGGCGGTAAATGGCATGATGATGCAGGTGATAGAAGGACATCTGACCGATCATGTGGTGAAAGAGCCAGAAGAGACTCAACGTGAAGCTGATCTTGGCGTGGTGTTACAGGTGATCAAATCCTACCTTAAGTAGAATGCGACCTGAGGTTATTTTCTGCCCAAAAAATAAATTCCGCTTTTGGTAGCGCCTTACTGTAGTACCACCCCTGCCCATACTGCACCCCGTGGCGGTGCAACCAGTCGAGCTGTCCTGCGGTCTCAATCCCTTCCGCAACCATCGCCAGTTTCAGCGATTTTGCTATTTCAATAATGTGCGGGGTGACGTTTTTGTACTCCAGTGCATCCACAAACGATTTATCAATTTTTAGCGTATCGACATCAAGATCCTGCAGATAACTCAGGCTGGAATAGCCAGTGCCAAAATCATCAATATAGACAGAGTGCCCTGAACGACGGAAGGCGGCGATGGCTGGCGCGCTGATTTTAGGGTCGGCAAAGCCACGTTCGGTTAACTCAAGGGCGATTTGTTTAGGATGGATTTTCCACTTATTCAGTAATTGACCCAGCAATGGGGGGAGATCGCCAGAGGTCAAATCAGCTGGCGCCAGGTTGATAGAGATATGCTGTTCTTCGTGAAGGTGCAGCCAGTTGCCCATATCTTCGAATACTTTTTCGATAACTAACTGGGTCAGTTGCGAGATGAGCCCGGTTTGCTCAGCAAGTGGAACAAAAATATCAGGCGCGAGGATGCTCCCGTCTGGCTGAGGCCAGCGTGCCAGTGCCTCGGCACCCACAATTTTTCCGCTACAAAGCGCTACGATGGGTTGATAGTGAACCACAATGTCGCGGTTGTTAATGGCGTCAAGCAGGCGATTGCGCGGCGACTGGATACGGCGCAACACGCGCAAGACAAAGAATGCGGCAAGCAGGCTTATCAGCATGCCAAAGGGGAGCCAGAAAAGAAGTTGCTGATGCCAGGTTTCCGCCAGTGGCTTGAGTGCTGCCCAGGCGACCACCGTAAAACCCAGCTCAGGAATCGGCTTCATCACGTACATGGCGCCGTTGTATTGAATGCTGGTGACCTTCTGGCCCATAACCATGTTACGGATATGCGGATCAAGTTTGTTGGTGCTGGCAAAAATGAGATGTGTTTTGTGCCCCACCAGGGCAGCATTTATCGTGAGCTGACTTAAAGGGATCACATCCACAAGTGAAGCCGGATCAATAAGCACAAGATAATGACCTTTGCCCATGACAGCCATGTAGCGGTTAAAGCCGAGATCATTTTGTGTGGTTAGCCATGTGCTGTAACCATCTTCTGTAATACGCATCGGAGGGGGGAAATAGACCGCTTTGCTGGCTTGCTCAAGGGAAGAGCAGCGGATTTTAAGGTTGTCGACATAGATAACTTCCTGGACATAACGCCACGAGAAAGCGGACCGGCGCATTTCCATCAAATGTGAAGGGCTACAGGAGACTCCCTTAAACGCCTGCAACTGATTTAGCGCTTCTTTTGCCTGCTCCACGACTATGTCAGTACGTACCAGTACACGTGAGGCATACCTGTCCAGCGCATCGACAAATTGTTCTTCCGCCTGGCGATGCGCAAGCCAGATGCTCAGGCAAATGGGGAGCAGCACAGAAAGGATAAGTACGCCAGTCACCAGACTGACCAGATGTCGGGTATTCATGCTGTCGTTTCCTTCCTCATGTGCCCGTTCCTGGGCACCGAGTTCCCTGCCAGAAGAGAAAGATTTTACCGCGAAATGATGTAGTTATAGCACGTGTACGACGTTGTTTTCATTTTATCTAAGGCAAATAAGAAAATAGCATCAGGATAGAGGGGGTTGTTATTTCAGCAAAGCTTCGATATTATTTTGTTATGTTATAACAAAACATAAAGAGCTTACGATGAAACCAGATATCCATCCCGCCTATCGCACCGTGGTTTTCCACGACACCAGTGCCAATGAGTACTTTAAAGTTGGCTCGACGATTAAAACCGACCGCGAAATTGAACTCGACGGTGAAACCTATCCCTACATCACTATTGAGGTCTCTTCAAAATCGCATCCGTTCTATACCGGCAAGCAGAAAACGTTCTCTACGGATGGCAGCGCGGCACGCTTCCGCAAGCGTTTTGGTGGTTTTCTTAATGCGAAACGGGGCTAACTATGCAGGTACTTAACTCATTACGTAGTGCGAAACAGCGTCACCCGGATTGCCAGATAGTCAAACGCAAGGGACGCTTATATGTGATTTGCAAATCTAACCCGCGCTTTAAAGCGGTTCAGGGACGTAAAAAAAGACGCTAGATGCGTGTTTCTCGCCAACTTTCCAGGGATCTTTTCTGTTTGCCATCGGCAGTAAAATTGTCGGTGGCAAGCCAACCTTCAAAGGCCTTCGCCAGCACTGGCCACTCTTTGTCGAGTATCGAAAACCAGTCGGTATCCCGGTTATGACCTTTTGTGACCAGCGCCTGGCGAAAACGCCCCTCAAACTGAAAACCAAGACGCAGTGCGGCCTTGCGCGATGGCTCGTTCAGACTGTTACATTTCCATTCATAACGACGGTAGCCAAGAGTATCGAACACGTACTGCATCAGCAGATATTGCGCTTCTGTTGACTCTGGCGTGCGGCTTAACAGTGGGGAGAAATGAACATGCCCCACTTCCACTACACCGTTTTTAGGATCGATCCGCATCAGGGCCAGTGTTCCGACCGGAGACTGGGTCTGGTTATTAATTACGGTAAAGTGAATGGGATCGGATAATTCACACACGCCCGCTACCCACCCGGCAAACTCACCCGCCGAGGCATCTGGCTCCCGTAGCAGCCATGTCCAGCTGCGGGTATCTTCGGCCCGGGAATAAGCGCTGAACAGTGCGTCGGCATGCTCCACCCGCAGAGGCACAAGTCGACAATATCGCCCCTGAAGAACAACCCGGGACGGGGGCTGACGAGGTTGCCAGTCGATAAGGGGCTCTCCCACTGGCTGACCAAATTGATTGAATGTCTTCATTTTAATATCCGTGACGTTGAAAAGAGCTCCAGATTAGTAAGTTACTGGTTCCATAAAAAGAACCACTCGGCTATGTTTTGGTGGTACCAGCAGGAGGTGGGATGAATATACCGGGTGATGAATTTTATACGTTGCTCAATGCTGCTCTGAAAGTTCGTGGGGAAGAGACGCTTCAACGTACGCTCTATCTAACATTGCGGGAGGCCATACTGTGCGGCAGGTTACAGTCTGGCTGCCAGCTTGCGGGTTCGCGAACGCTGGCGCATCAGCTTTCTCTTTCGCGGAACACCGTGAATGCAGCGCTGGAGCAGCTCACACTCGAAGGATACTTACTGCGTAACCGCCAGGGAACGCGTGTGGCACAGTTAGCTCAACGTTCTGTCGCTCAGGCATTACCGGACGCTGTCATCACGCTCGCAAAGCGCGTCTCCTTGTTACCTGCACCAGTGGCCCGGGATACACCGGTTATGGCGTTCACCCCCGGGACGCCTGCCATCAACTATTTTCCTCTACCGCTGTGGCGACGCTTGTACGATCGCGTATTACGGGAGGAGGGAAGTGGTTTGTTGGGGTATGGTTCCCCTGCCGGGGAGCCGTCGCTGCGGGCGGCTATCGCCCGTCATCTTGCCCTGTCTCGCGGAATTGACTGCGACGCCAGCCAGATTGTAATAACGGAAGGGGCTCTTGAGGGCGTCAATCTTTGTACGATGCTGCTGAGCGAGCAGGGGGATGTTGCCTGGGTAGAAAATCCCGGATATAGCGGGGCAAAAAGTGCCTTTGTGAAAAATGGTTTGAAGATGACGGGAATACCTGTCGATGACGAGGGAATGTACTGGGAAGGGTTGGATGTTCCTTCCCCCTCGCTTATTTTCACCTCCCCTTCGCATCAGTTCCCTTACGGAAGCGTACTCAGCGCACGACGGCGTCTGGCGCTGCTGGAACTTGCCCGGCAACATAACGCCTGGATTATTGAGGATGATTACGACAGTGAGTTCCGTTACACCGGTGAGCCAGTACCGGCAATGTTGGGAATGGTACCTAACGCCCCTGTTGTCTATCTGGGGACATTCAGCAAAACCCTGTTCCCATCGCTCAGAATGGGGTTCATGGTGTTACCCCCGGCGCTGGCAAAGGCGGCTCATCCGGCCATTGGTGCGCTGTTACGCGGTGGGCACCGAGCTGAACAGCGTACTCTGGCGCTGTTTATTGAAGAAGGCCATTATGCCCGTCATTTAGCCGCCATGCGCCGGCTCTATCGTAAACGTTACCGCCAGTTGCGGGAGGTGCTGAGTGGGGAGCTTCATACTCCGCATCGCATTCTTGCGGGTGAGGGAGGAATGCATCTGACGCTGACAATACAAGGTATTGATGACCAGAAGCTGGTGGAGCAGGCGAGGGCGTTTCAGTTGGCCCCCGCTGCATTGAGCGGATATTACCTGGATAAGAAGCAGGGGCAAACCGGTCTGGTTTTAGGTTACGGCAATACCTCTGCTTCTCAGTTTGTGCCGGGGATCCGACGCCTGCAGGCGTTAATTACGCAGCAACAGGGCGAGAAAGGGTAAAGATATCGTAGAAAGAAAGCTGACCTTTGGTAGAGATCATTTTCTGTAGCTTCTCTTTTTGCACGCTTTCGACAGCCGGAGAGTGCATGATGCTGTCGATCAGCTCCGTTGGTACGTAACGGGTGTTGTACCACTCGCCGTTGTAGCAGACCCGAAAATCGAGTACGTCGATATCTTCGTAGCGGTAGCGGGGATTCACGTCGAAAAAGAAAAAGGCGTTAAAAACGACAAACAGCACAACGAGCAGCCAGACGGAGTCCACCAGCGTTTCGGATTTCAGCATCACAATAAGCGTCGCCAGCCAGGCGGCATACATTGCGACAAACAGTCCGGGATGTTTGCGGATAAAGCTAATGCTAAAGCGCGGGCGATTGTCGCGCTTTTCGCGGAGGTTAAGATCGTCGATGGTGGCAGTGAGCAGGCGCTGTATCTCGGTCATTTTTTGCCTTCATGAGAGTTGACAATACAGGGGATCTGCCAATTTTAGGGGAGCCATTTGGTTGAAAAAAGTAACAGTATGGCGCTAAAAGACCATAACAGTTGACTCCCCCGCAGCTTTACAGGTTTTTGATGATTTTTGCCGGATTACCGCCAACGACGACATTGGCCGGGACATCTTTCGTCACGACAGCACCGGAGGCCACCACCACATTATCGCCAATGGTTACGCCTGGATTAATGACCGCACGTCCGCCAATCCAGACATTGTTACCAATACTCACGGGTTTGCCAAACTCCACGCCGCTATTACGTTCCTCTGCGTCCAGTGGATGGGTTGCCGTATAAATATGAACACCCGGCGCGAGCATGCAGTTATCACCTATGTGAATAGGGCACACATCCAGCATCACGCAATCGAAGTTAGCGTAAAACTCCTTACCCAGATAAATGTTATATCCATAGTCGCAGCGGAAGCTCGGCTCAATATAAGCCCCTTCGCTTTGCCCCAGAAGTTCCGCCAGAATGTTCTGGCGTTCTGTTTTTTCATCAGGCGCGGTGTGGTTATAGCGATGAATCAGATGGCGGGCTCTCAGTCGGTCGGTCCGTAATGTCTCATCACCGGGGTGGTAAGGTTCACCTGCTATCATCTTCTGTTTTTCAATGCTCATCCTGGAAACCTCTCTGAACGTAGTTACAGCAGGGTAATCTTAACCGCTCAGCATGGGAACGTTCCCTAATAACCGATGTGACTATTGTCACAACATTGTTGCTGATGAGCACGTTTTACACGGAGGCCTGCTTTTGCACAGGAAACATAACGGGATAGGTGAATACAGTTCAGAACGTGGCGTAGAACTCTACAGACACACTTCAAAGATTAACGGACAAATTTCCATACAGAAGTAGGAATTTTGTCATACAACTTATTCATCGTCAGCTCAGCAAGACGATGGTCAGCAGCTGAATAAAATACCGCCAGTTCATTATCAGAAAGCTCGTATTTATTCTTTTCAATGACACGTTCGAGCGTGTCAATTGACTGACAACGTCGTAAACGCATCAAATAATCGATTTTTGTGAGTGGTTTATCAGACATAAATTCACCTTAGTAATTGTAATAATTTTAACAGGAAAGACTAACCGGGTTAGCTCTGCTCACGTTGACGAAACAGCGGAATAGCCGGTTTCCCGATTTACGCCATTTTTGCAAATCCTGGGCGTTAATGCCGTAACTGCTGAACAACATAAAGGTGTCATCCAGGTATTCATCAATTTGCTCAATGAGCTTATTATCTTCATTGTACTTAATTTTATAATTAAGTGCGAAGGTTGCGATATGCTCTATCAGCTCATTCAACTGTAAATTGATGGCAGACGTTGGGTCGTTCACCCAGCCATGGTTACTTTCATCAAGATTGGCAAGGCAGTCATGGTACAAGGATTCGCAGAGAAATTTCAACTGCGCGATATCATGCCTTTTTGGCGAGTACTCGTCCATAGCGCATCCCCTTCTGAGTGATTTCTTACTCACCGAACAACATTGTCGGGATGGATACAACATACTTAGCCACACGGGTGCTGTGTTCCTGATATCTCTAACTATAAGCCACTCCATTCAAGATTTCACCGCGCTATTACGAAAAATTACAAATAAAACCGCAGACTGCGAGCGTTTACGCAAATGTTTGTCCGGAACTGAACATTTTTCTCTAAATTAACAATAAATTTTTTTCGCTCCCTTACGTTTCATCGGTTTAGCTTAAACGTTGGGAAGACGTCCTGGTCCTGAGTTCTGTTTGTTCGGACTTGCTGTTAGGAATATTCCTAATAACTTAAGCGTGGAAATGAAATTAAAAAAATCCCGAATTCACCGATTAAGTTATCAGTTAATTATGATATGTCTAATAAACATGGCAGGAAATAAATGGAAGCACAATAAGCGTATTTTATGATTTTTTCAGAAAATGAAAAAGGCCGCTAATGCGGCCTTTTTCTCATGTGAAACCGGTATCAGTGATGCTCTACTGAATGACTGTGTTCAACATCTTCATTCTTACGACTGAAGCGGCGGCGAACCACCACGAAGAACACCGGTACGAAGAAGATGGCAAGAATGGTCGCGGTGACCATACCACCCATTACCCCTGTACCTACTGCGTTCTGCGCACCGGAGCCAGCACCAGAGCTGATAACCAGCGGCATAACGCCGAGGATAAACGCCAGCGACGTCATCAGGATTGGACGCAGACGCATACGAACCGCTTCCAGCGTTGCCTCAATCAGGCCTTTACCTTCTTTCTCCATCAGGTCTTTGGCGAATTCCACGATAAGTATCGCGTTCTTCGCCGACAAGCCAATGGTTGTCAACAGACCTACCTGGAAGTACACGTCGTTGGTCAGGCCACGGAACGTTGCGGCAAGCAGTGCACCGATAACCCCCAGCGGAACCACCAGCATGACGGAGAACGGAATCGACCAGCTCTCGTACAGTGCTGCCAGACACAGGAAGACCACAATCAGCGAGATGGCGTACAGGGCAGGGGCCTGGTTACCGGACAGACGTTCCTGATAGGACATACCGGTCCAGTCGTAGCCAATTCCCGAAGGCAGCTTGCTCGCCAGTTGCTCCATCATCGCCATCGCTTCACCGGTGCTTCGACCCGGTGCAGCCTGACCCAGAATTTCCATGGAAGGCAGACCGTTATAGCGCTCCAGACGCGGTGAACCGTATTCCCAGCGTGATGTTGAGAACGCCGAGAACGGTACCATCTGACCGTTACTGCCGCGCACGTACCAGTTATTGATATCGTTCGGCAACATACGGTATTGGGCTTCTGACATCACGTACACTTTCTTCACACGACCACGGTCGATGAAGTCATTGACGTAGCTACCGCCCCAGGCAGCGCCCAGTGTGGTATTGATGTCACTGATGGAAACACCCAGCGCCTGTGCTTTTTCCTGATCGATATCGATCTTGTACTGAGGCGTATCTTCCAGGCCGTTAGGACGCACGCCAACCAGCAGGTCAGGGTGTTTCGCCACTTCGCCGAACAGTTGGTTACGTGCCTGCGTCAGTTTTTCGTGGCCCAGACCGCCCTGGTCAATCAGCTGGAAGTCGAAACCAGTCGCTGTACCCAGTTCAACAATCGCTGGCAGGTTAAAGGCAAAGACCATCGCATCTTTGATCTTCGAGAACGTGCCCATGGCACGGCCAGTAATCGCTTCGACCTTGTTTTCCTTACCTGGACGTTCAGACCAGTCTTTCAGGGAAACGAAGGCAATACCGGTGTTCTGACCACGCCCCGCAAAACCAAAGCCGTTAACCGCAAACACGGATTCAACGTTGTCTTTCTCTTTGGTGAGGTAGTAGTCGGTCATCTCATCCAGCACTTTCTGGGTACGCTCTTGTGTCGCCCCCGCCGGAAGCTGAGCCATACTCAGGAACACGCCCTGGTCTTCGTCTGGCAGGAACGAACTTGGCAGACGAACGAACAGATAGGCCATGCCCACCACGATGATGATATAGAGCAGCAAGTAACGACCGGTGCTGCGCAGGATGTTGCCCACGCTGTCGGTGTAGTGGTGCGTGCTCTTATCAAACATGCGGTTAAACCAGCCGAAGAACCCTTTGTGCTCGCCGTGACCGCCTTTCTGAATTGGCTTCAGCATGGTGGCACACAGTGCAGGTGTCAGGATCAACGCAACCAGTACTGACAGCGCCATTGCAGAAACAATGGTAATCGAGAACTGACGATAAATCGCACCGGTAGACCCCCCGAAGAACGCCATCGGGATAAATACCGCCGACAGTACCATCGCGATACCGACCAACGCGCCCTGGATCTGGCCCATTGATTTACGTGTGGCTTCCTTCGGCGGCAGACCTTCCTCCGCCATGACACGCTCGACGTTCTCTACTACTACGATGGCATCATCCACCAGCAAGCCGATGGCGAGTACCATCCCGAACATCGTCAGGGTGTTTATCGAATAACCGAATATCGACAGGATGGCGAAGGTTCCGAGCAATACGACCGGAACGGCGATGGTTGGAATCAACGTCGCACGGAAGTTTTGCAGGAACAGATACATCACCAGGAATACCAGGATGATCGCTTCTACCAGGGTTTTAACCACTTCGTGGATCGAGATTTTAACGAACGGCGTGGTGTCATACGGGTAGACAATTTTCAGGCCTGAAGGGAAGTACGGTTCCATCTTCTTCAGTTCTGCGCGGATCGCATTTGCCGTATCCAGGGCGTTAGCGCCTGTTGCCAGCTTAATACCCAGACCGGATGCCGGTTTGCCGTTGTACTTCGCGATGATGTCGTAGTTCTCGCCACCCAGCTCCACTTTTGCCACGTCACGCAGGCGAACCTGTGAACCGTCCTGATTCACTTTCAGCAGGATCTTGCTGAACTCATCGGCAGAGGTCAGACGCGTTTGCGCAATGATCGACGCGTTAAGTTGCTGGCCTTTCACCGGCGGCGTACCACCTAACTGACCGGCAGCAACCTGGGCGTTCTGAGCTTTGATTGCACTGATTACATCAACCGGCGTCAGCTGGAAGTTGTTCAGTTTGTTCGGGTCCATCCAGATACGCATCGCGTACTGGGAACCGAACAGCTGAACGTCACCCACACCAGAAGTACGGCTAATGGCATCCTTCATGTTGGCGCCCACGTAGTCGGAAATATCCTCCTGCGTCATGGTGCCATTGGTGTTAATAACCCCGACAACCATCAGGAAGCTACTGGACGATTTCTCGACGCTCACACCCTGCTGTTGTACTTCCTGCGGCAGCAGCGGCATCGCCAGTTGCAGTTTGTTCTGCACCTGAACCTGCGCGATGTCAGCATCCGTACCTGACTGGAAGGTCAGAGTGATCTGTACCGTACCGGTGGAGTCACTGTTTGAGGACATGTACATCAGGTTATCGATACCGTTCATGTTCTGTTCGATAACCTGAGTGACAGTGTCCTGCACTGTTTTCGCATCAGCCCCTGGGTAGGTCGCGGAAATTGTTACCGCCGGTGGCGCAATGGTCGGATATTGCGCGACAGGCAGCTTCAGGATCGCAAGTCCCCCAGCCAACATGATGATTATGGCGATCACCCACGCAAATATGGGGCGATCGATAAAGAAATTAGGCATGTCTTAACGGCTCCTGTTTAAGTTAAGACTTGGTTTGTTCTGACTGGCCAGCGGCCGAAGCTTGTTGTTTATCGTCAGATTTCACTTCCTGTGCTTTGACCTGCGCGCCAGGACGAACTTTTTGCAAACCAGTAATAATCACGCGATCGCCTTCTTTCAGGCCTTCCGTTACCAGCCATTTATCGCCAATCGCCTGTGTTGCCGTGATATTACGCGTTTCGACTTTGTCATCAGCCCCGACAACCAGTGCGCTCGCATCCCCGCGTGGTGTACGGGTCACACCCTGCTGTGGAACCAGAAGTGCGGTTGGGTTGGTCCCTTCTTCCAGACGTGCGCGAACAAACATACCTGGCAGCAGATTTTTGTCAGGGTTCGGGAAAATCGCACGTAAGGTGATGGAACCGGTGGTCTGGTCGACCGTCACGTCAGAGAATTCCAGCGTACCTTCCTGCGGGAACTTGATACCGTCATTCGTCACCAGCTCCACTTTGGCTTTGCCGTTTTCCTGCTTCAGGGTGCCGTTAGCCAGCTCTTGTTTCAGGCGCAGGAAATCGTTGCTCGACTGCGTCACGTCGACGTAGATAGGATCAAGCTGCTGCACGGTAGCCAGCGCAGAAGCCTGACCGTTCTGTACCAGTGCACCTTCCGTAACGGAAGATTTACCAATACGACCGCTAATCGGAGAGGTCACTTTGGTATAGGCCAGATTAATGCGAGCGGTTTCGACTGCCGCTTTTGCTGCCACTACGGCCGCGTTAGCCTGCTGTGCATCTGCCAGGGCAGTATCGTAATCCTGTTGACTGATGTACTTGGTACCGAGGAGTTTTTGGTAGCGGTTCAGCGTCAACTGGGCGATTTTGGCTGCGGCTTGTGCTTTTGCCAGGTCGCCTTTGGCGCTTTCATAAGATGCCTGATAGGTTGCCGGATCAATCTGATACAGAGACTCACCCGCTTTCACATCACCGCCTTCGGTAAAGTTACGTTTCAGGATAATGCCACTCACCTGAGGACGAACTTCCGCAATGCGATATGCATTTGTACGGCCGGGTAATTCGGTAGTGATTTGAAGAGGTTCGGATTTGAGCGTCACAACGCCAACTTCTGGCATCTGCTGAGCTCCTTGTTGAGCCTGTTTATTGTCACATCCTGTAAGCGCTAAGCTGCCTGAGAGCATCAGAACGACCGCCAGAGGCGTTAACCCTCTGTTTTTGTTCATATGTAAACCTCTAGTGTCCGATTTCAAATTGATCAATGGTCCTGAGTCCAAAAACCCATTGCTGCGTTTATATTATCGTCATGCTATGGTACATACATTCACAAATGTATGTAAATCTGACTCCTGTAAATTCACCCACCTATGGCACGAAAAACTAAACAACAAGCGCTGGAAACCCGACAACACATTCTGGATGTGGCAATGCGTTTGTTCTCTCAGCAGGGTGTTTCATCAACCTCGCTGGCACAGATTGCTCAGGCCGCAGGTGTCACGCGGGGAGCGATTTACTGGCATTTTAAAGACAAGTCAGATCTGTTCAGTGAAATCTGGGAGCTTTCAGAGTCCAGCATTAGCGATCTCGAGAGTGAGTATCGGGCAAAATTCCCTGACGATCCACTCTCAGTATTGAGAGAAATATTAGTATATATCCTTGAAGCGACAGTCGTTGAAGAACGTCGCAGGTTAATGATGGAAATTATTTTCCATAAATGCGAGTACGTGGGCGAGATGGCGGTGGTGCAAGAGGCGCAACGCAGCCTCAGCCTGGAGAGCTATGATCGTATTGAACAGAACCTGAGCCTGTGTATGCAGGCAAAGCTGTTACCGGCCAACCTGATGACCCGTCGGGCAGCTATTCTGATGCGCAGCTACATTTCAGGCCTGATGGAAAACTGGCTTTTTGCGCCGCAATCCTTTGACCTCAAAGAGGAAGCCCGCAGCTATGTGGCGATTTTACTGGAAATGCTACAGCTCTGCCCCACGCTGCGCAGCGACGCGCCTTCGCTAACAGCCTGATCCCTTTTCAGGATTTATCTCAGACGATAACGTTCGCGCTATTCTGCTTCCGGCGAGCGTGATATTCTTCACGCCGGACTATTTTCGGTCATCTTCTGACATCATTCATGACTATGCTGCCCATCAATCGCTCGCAACATCCTGTTTTTGCATTGCTCCTTGCGATGCTGTTTTTCTTCACCACGGCACCGCTTTCCTGGGCTCGCGCCGATAACAGCAATGATATCCCCTCGCGCACTGATGTTCAGTCGCAACTCGACACCCTGAACAAACAGAAAGAGCTCTCTCCTCAGGAGAAGCTTATCCAGCAGGATCTGACGGAAACGCTGGAAACGTATGATAAAATTGAACGTGTCAAAGCTGAAACCGCACAACTGCGTCAGAAGGTGGCTCAAGCTCCTGACAACATGCGCAAGGCAACGGATGCGCTGAATGCCCTGAGTGACGTCGATAACGACGATGAAACACGAAAAACACTCGCGACCCTTTCATTACGTCAGCTGGAGTCTCGTGTCTCGCAATCCCTTGATGATCTGCAAACCGCGCAGTCCGATCTCGCAACGTATAATAGCCAACTTGTCTCACTGCAGACCCAGCCTGAGCGCGTGCAAAATGCGATGTACGCCGCGTCCCAACAGTTGCAGCAGATCCGCAATCGCCTGAATGGCACGACGGTGGGAGAGGGCACGCTACGCCCGACACAGCAAACCCTGCTACTGGTTCAGCAGACATTGCTCAATGCGCAAATCGAACAGCAGCGTAAAAGCCTGGAAGGGAATACGCTGCTGCAGGACACGCTCCAGAAACAGCGTGATTATGTCACCGCAAATATTAATCGCCTGGAACACCAGCTCCAGTTGTTGCAGGAGGCGGTTAACAGTAAACGCCTGACGCTGACAGAAAAAACGGCCCAGGAGGCGGTATCACCTGACGAAACGGCTCGCATTCAGGCGAACCCACTGGTGAAACAGGAGCTCGAGGCTAACCATCAGCTCAGCCAGCGTCTGATACAGGCGACGGAAAACGGTAACTCGCTGGTTCAGCAAAATATCAAAGTGAAAAACTGGCTGGATCGCGCGCTGCAGGCTGAACGCAACATTAAAGAGCAGATTGCGGTTCTGAAAGGCAGTCTCCTGCTGTCGCGTATTCTCTACCAGCAACAGCAAACGCTCCCGTCTGCCGATGAACTGGAGGACATGACCAACCGCATTGCGGATTTGCGTCTGGAACAATTTGATATCAACCAGCAGCGAGATGCCCTTTTCCAGAGCGATACTTTCGTCGCCAAAATTGAAGAAGGTCATTCCAGTGACGTGAACCCGGAAGTGCACGATGCGCTACTTCAGGTGGTGGATATGCGTCGCGAGCTGCTGGACCAGCTCAACAAACAACTGGGTAACCAGTTGATGATGGCCATTAACCTGCAGATCAACCAGCAGCAGCTGGTAAGCGTTTCGAAAAGTCTGCAGGAAATTTTGACGCAGCAGATTTTCTGGGTAAACAGCAACAAGCCGATGGACTGGGACTGGATTAAATCCTTCCCAGAGACGCTGAAAACGCAGATCAAGAGTATGAAAATCACCGTGAACTGGGAGAAAGCCTGGCCTGCGGTGATGATTGCCTTCCTGGCGGGGTTACCACTACTGCTGATTGCTGGCCTGATTCGCTGGCGTCTGGGCTGGCTGAAAAAGTACCAGGCGAAACTGGCATCCGAAGTGGGGCAACTGCGAAACGATAGCCAGCTCAATACGCCGAAAGCGATTCTGATTGATCTCATTCGTGCCCTGCCGGTATGCCTGATTATCCTGGCGGTAGGTCTGATTCTGCTCACGATGCAGCTCAACGTCAGCGATCTGCTGTGGGCGTTCAGTAAAAAACTGGCGCTGTTCTGGCTGGTGTTTGGTCTGTGCTGGAAGGTACTGGAAAAAGACGGCGTAGCAGTGCGTCATTTCAACATGCCTGCGCAACTGACCAGCCACTGGCGTCGTCAGATTGTGCGTGTCAGCCTGGCCCTTCTGCCGCTGCACTTCTGGTCGGTTGTCTCTGAACTTTCTCCGCTGCATCTGATGGACGATGTGCTGGGGCAACTGGTCATTCTGCTGAACCTGCTGCTGATTGCCATTCTGATGTGGCCGATGTGCCGCGATAGCTGGCGTGATAAAGAGTCCCACAATATTCGTCTGGCCACGGTAACTGTGCTGGCGATTATTCCGCTGGCGCTGATGGTGCTCACGGCAACGGGCTACTTCTACACCACGCTGCGTCTGTCTGGTCGTTGGATTGAAACGGTTTATCTGGTGATCATCTGGAATCTGCTCTATCAGACGGTGCTGCGCGGTCTGAGTGTGGCGGCTCGTCGTATTGCCTATCGCCGTGCCATCGCCCGCCGTCAGCATCAGGTGAAAGAGGGGGCCGAAGGCGCGGAGCCGCAGGAAGAGCCGACCATCGCACTGGAACAGGTCAACCAGCAGACGCTGCGTATCACCATGCTGGTGATGGTCGCTTTGTTTGCGGTAATGTTCTGGGCCATCTGGTCTGATTTGATTACCGTCTTCGCTTATCTCGACAGTATCACCCTCTGGCAATACAGCGGCACCGAAGCGGGGGCTGCGGTCATGAAGAGCGTCACCATGGGCAGCCTGCTGTTTGCTGTGGTGTCGTCAATGGTGGCCTGGGCGCTGATTCGCAACCTGCCGGGTCTGCTGGAAGTACTGGTGCTGTCACGCCTGAACCTGCGTCAGGGGGCGTCCTATGCCATTACCACCATCCTCAACTACGTCATTATTATTGTCGGGGCGATGACGGTCTTTGGCTCGCTGGGCGTGTCGTGGGACAAACTGCAGTGGCTGGCTGCGGCACTCTCGGTAGGTCTTGGTTTTGGCTTGCAGGAGATCTTCGGTAACTTTGTTTCTGGCCTGATCATCCTGTTCGAACGTCCGGTGCGAATTGGCGATACCGTCACCATTGGCACGTTCTCCGGTACGGTCAGCAAGATCCGTATTCGTGCGACCACCATTACCGACTTTGATCGCAAAGAGGTGATCATTCCGAACAAAGCATTTGTGACCGAGCGCCTGATCAACTGGTCACTCTCTGATACGACAACGCGTGTAGTGATCCGACTCGGCGTTGCCTACGGTTCGGATCTGGATAAGGTGAAAGAGGTACTGCTGAAGGCAGCAAAAGATCATCCAAAGGTCATGCACGAGCCTGCGCCAGACGTGTTCTTCACCACCTTCGGGCCGAGTACGCTGGATCACGAGCTGCGTTTATATGTGCGTGAGCTTCGCGATCGCAGCTACACCGTGGATGAACTGAACCGCTCCATTGACCGTCTGTGCCGTGAAAACAATATCAATATTGCTTTCAACCAGCTTGAAGTTCACCTGCGTAATGAAAAAGGTGATGAGCATACGGAAGTGAAGCGTGAGATTAAGGGTGACGATCCGACACCGGCCTAATCTATATTCCCTCTCCCGCCGGGAGAGGGGCAGGGTGAGGGCAATACAGCCTTCACCTTACCCTCAAAATCTCTTCGCACAATCTCCAGCGCCTTAAGCACGGTTTCTGCGGGGATTTCATGATTCTCCAGCAACATAATCAAATCAACGGCCAGTTTGACCTCATCGGGTGCATTTTCCAGTGACATTTATATGGCTCCTGTTAACGGGTCAAACGGGCAATAACGCGTTCAATTTCATCCAGCGCCTGACGGCAGCGGACGAGGCGTCCTTCCAGCGCGCTAATCTCGCGCATTAAGAGTTGCTGCTCTTCCAGCGTTTCACTGTTGTTCAGGCGTGCTTCCCGCTCGCGCTTCATCTCAAACAACCGACGTTCAAACTCCTGGTTCTCCAGCCGCTTACGCTGCCATTTGTTGAGCCCCGGTGATGCACCGTCCCAGGCACGTAGCGTCCAGGTGGCGATTTCCCGGTGCAGGGCGGTGATTTGCCCGGTGAGATGCTCTGCAAGCCAGGCCACTTGCTGCGTCTGCCCGTGCTCAACCGCGTGGCGAAGCTCATCAAGATGGGCCTGGGCTTCAGCAATATAATCCTGAATAAGCGTGCTTCGGGTGCGAAAAAGTTGCCGGTCAAAGCGCGGCTTCAGCGTGGCGTGCCCCATCAGAGGGGTGGCCTCTGCTCGCAGGGTGGTCAGCTGTTTTTGCAGCGTCTCCAGAAGCAAGGCTGTTTTCAAGGCGCTCTCCAGTGGTAAAGTAGCCGTTCAGTTTGATAACGATTCGCATTATGCAGCGTACTATTTTAATCATCATTGGCTGGCTCGCGGTAGTGCTTGGCACATTAGGTGTGGTTTTACCCTTGTTGCCGACCACACCGTTTATCCTGCTGGCGGCCTGGTGCTTCGCCCGCTCATCGCCGCGTTTTCACCACTGGCTGCTGTATCGCTCATGGTTTGGTGGCTATCTGCGCCACTGGCAAAAACACCGGGCCATGCCGCCTGGTGCTAAACCGCGCGCGATCGCGGTGATCCTCATCACCTTCGCTATTTCATTATGGCTGGTGAAAATGATGTGGGTGCGGATCCTGTTGCTGGTGATCCTGATTTGCCTGCTCATCTTTATGTGGCGAATTCCCGTGGTTGATGAAAAGCAACAAAAGCACTGACGCCTTATAATGTCTGTTGCAATTATCTCGCACAGCCAGTAAATTCGACCGTTTTCGAGCACAGGTGCGCCTGGTTAAAGGTTAAGCAATTGTTATCTTTACCGACTCGTTGCGCGCTGTGAGTAACACTGTTTCATTTAGGCACAAACCGATGACCGCAACTGCACAGCAGCTTGAATATCTGAAAAACAGCATCAAAAGTATCCAGGACTATCCAAAACCTGGCATCCTTTTCCGTGATGTCACCAGCTTGCTGGAAGACCCGAAAGCGTACGCGCTCAGCATTGAACTGCTGGTTGCGCGTTATAAAAACGCCGGGATCACCAAAGTAGTAGGTACTGAAGCTCGTGGCTTCCTGTTTGGCGCACCAGTTGCGCTGGCGCTGGGCGTGGGTTTTGTGCCGGTACGTAAACCACGCAAACTGCCACGTGAAACCATCGCTGAAAGCTATGAGCTGGAATACGGCACTGATCAGCTGGAGATCCACGTTGATGCGATCGTCCCTGGCGACAAAGTGCTGGTGGTTGACGATCTGCTGGCAACCGGTGGCACCATCGAAGCGACCGTGAAGCTGATCCGTCGTCTGGGTGGTGAAGTGACCGACGCGGCATTCATCATCAACCTGTTCGATCTGGGCGGTGAACAGCGCCTGGAAAAACAGGGTATTACCAGCTACAGCCTGGTGCCATTCCCGGGTCACTGATCCCGATTTTCACAACCTCGCTCAATGGGTGAGGTTGTGATAGCATTCCCCTCCATAAATTCACCTTCCAGCGTTGCAGAGCCTGCCCATGAGTTATCAGGTGTTAGCCCGTAAATGGCGACCACAAACCTTTGCTGACGTTGTCGGTCAGGAACATGTGCTGACGGCCCTGGCGAACGGCTTGTCGCTAGGTCGCATCCATCACGCCTATCTTTTCTCCGGCACCCGTGGCGTCGGTAAAACCTCTATTGCCCGTTTGCTGGCAAAAGGTCTGAACTGCGAAACCGGGATCACCGCTACGCCCTGTGGCGTATGCGATAACTGCCGCGAGATTGAGCAGGGGCGTTTTGTCGATCTGATCGAGATCGACGCCGCCTCGCGCACAAAAGTGGAAGATACCCGCGATCTGCTCGACAACGTGCAGTACGCCCCGGCGCGTGGCCGCTTCAAGGTCTACCTGATCGATGAAGTGCATATGCTGTCGCGTCACAGCTTCAACGCCCTGCTGAAAACGCTGGAAGAACCGCCCGCGCATGTGAAATTCCTGCTGGCGACCACTGATCCGCAAAAGCTGCCGGTCACTATTTTATCCCGCTGCCTGCAGTTCCATCTGAAGGCGCTGGACGTTGAACAGATCCGTGCTCAGCTTGAACATATTCTCGACGAAGAGAAAATTGTCCACGAACCGCGTGCTCTGCAACTGTTGGCTCGTGCAGCGGACGGCAGCCTGCGTGATGCGTTAAGTCTTACCGATCAGGCGATAGCCAGCGGTGACGGCAAGCTCTCGACCGATGCGGTCAGTACCATGCTTGGCACGCTGGATGATGATCAGGCGCTCTCCCTTATCGAAGCGATGGTTGCCGCCAACGGCGAGCGTGTTATGTCGCAGGTCGATGCGGCCGCTGCCCGTGGTATTGAATGGGAAGGGCTGCTGGTCGAGATGCTCAGCCTGCTGCACCGTGTAGCAATGCTGCAGCTTTCTCCGTCTGCCATTGGTGCCGATATGGCGGCTATCGAACAGCGGATGCGTGAACTTGCCCGCACCGTACCGCCTGCTGATGTTCAGCTTTACTACCAGACGCTGCTGATTGGCCGCAAAGAGTTACCGTTCGCGCCGGATCCGCGTATGGGCGTTGAAATGACGCTGCTGCGCGCGCTGGCGTTCCATCCGCGTATGCCGTTGCCGGAACCGGACGTGCCGCGACAATCCTTTGCTCCGGTCGCACCGACGGCGGTGATGTCACCGCAGCAGGTACCACCGCAGCCGACGCCGCCGCAGCAAAATGTGCCGCTGTCGGACGCCACCAGTTCGGTGCTTGCCGCACGCAGCCAGTTACAGCGTGCGCAGGGAGCAACCAAACCAAAAAAGAGTGAACCGGCAGCGCCAGGAAGAGCGCGGCCGGTTAACAACGCCGCGCTTGAACGACTGGCCTCGGTAACGGAGCGCGTACAGTCGCGTCCTGCACCGTCCGCGCTCGAGCAGAAAGCCCCGGTGAAAGAAGAGGCTTACCGCTGGAAGGCGACCACTATCATCGAAGAGGTGAAGGAAGAGGTCGCCACCCCGAAAGCGCTGAAAAAGGCGCTGGAGCATGAGAAAACGCCGGAGCTTTCCGCGAAGCTCGCCGAAGAGTCTATTGCGCGTGATGCCTGGGCCGCCGAGGTCAGTAAACTTCAACTGCCGAAGCTGGTGGAGCAGGTCGCGCTGAATGCCTGGAAAGAGCAGGACGGCAATCAGGTGCGTTTACACCTTCGTCCTGGTCAACGACACCTGAATTCACCTGGCGCGCAAAAGGCGCTGGCTGAGGCGCTCGCCACATTACAGGGTTCGCCGGTTGAATTGACTATCATTGAAGATGATAATCCGGCAGTGAAAACGCCGCTGGAGTGGCGTCAGGCCATTTATGAAGAGAAGCTCGCGCAGGCGCGCGAGGCGATTATTGCGGATAACAACATTCAGACACTGCGCCGGTTTTTCGACGCCGATCTGGATGAAGAGAGTATTCGCCCCATTTGATCGTGAGTCTGACTTACGGTTGTAATCCTTAAACGTGAAAAAAGAGAGAAGCCTATGTTTGGTGGAAAAGGCGGTCTGGGTGGCCTGATGAAGCAGGCTCAGCAGATGCAGGAAAAAATGCAGAAAATGCAGGAAGAGATCGCTCAGCTGGAAGTCACGGGTGAATCCGGTGCCGGTCTGGTCAAAGTGACCATCAACGGTGCGCACAACTGCCGCCGCGTTGAGATCGACCCAAGCCTGCTCGAAGACGACAAAGAGATGCTGGAAGATCTGGTTGCAGCCGCGTTTAACGATGCCGCTCGCCGTATCGACGAAACTCAGAAAGAGAAAATGGCCTCTGTTTCCAGCGGTATGCAACTGCCACCTGGCTTCAAGATGCCATTCTGATGCAAACCAGTCCGCTGCTCACGCAGTTAATGGAAGCACTGCGCTGCCTGCCGGGCGTTGGCCCGAAATCGGCGCAGCGCATGGCGTTTACGCTATTGCAGCGCGACCGCAGCGGCGGGATGCGCCTGGCGCAGGCTCTGACCCGCGCCATGTCAGAAATTGGTCACTGTGCGGATTGCCGTACCTTTACCGAGCAGGATGTGTGTAACATCTGTTCGAATCCGCGTCGTCAGGAAAACGGTCAGATTTGCGTGGTGGAGAGTCCGGCGGACATCTACGCCATTGAGCAGACCGGGCAGTTTTCCGGCCGCTATTTCGTGCTGATGGGGCATCTCTCCCCGCTGGACGGTATTGGCCCGGACGATATCGGCCTCGACCGCCTTGAACAGCGTCTTGAGTCCGAAACGATCAAAGAAGTGATCCTCGCCACCAACCCCACGGTGGAAGGGGAGGCAACGGCCAACTACATCGCCGAGCTTTGCTCGCAGTATGGTGTTGACGCCAGCCGTATCGCCCATGGTGTACCGGTGGGCGGTGAGCTGGAAATGGTCGACGGCACCACGCTGTCGCACTCTCTGGCGGGACGCCACAAGATTATTTTCTGACCAAACGGAGGCTGCGTGTGTGGCCTCCGCTTGAAATTTTCCCCCCGTATCCCCATCTCTCCCTCAACGTTTTAAAACCCCATTAAATGGCATTGTTGAGGTCGACATAGATGAAAGGACAAGAAACCCGTGGTTTCCAGTCAGAAGTAAAACAGCTTCTGCACCTGATGATCCATTCCCTGTATTCCAACAAAGAAATCTTCCTGCGTGAGCTGATTTCCAACGCCTCCGATGCGGCGGACAAGCTGCGCTTCCGTGCACTGTCTAACCCGAATCTGTACGAAGGCGACGGTGAGCTGCGCGTGCGCGTCTCTTTCAATAAAGAGAACCGTACTCTGACCATCGCCGATAACGGCATCGGGATGAATCGCGATGAGGTCATCGACCATCTCGGGACTATCGCCAAATCCGGCACCAAAGCGTTCCTGGAGTCTATGGGCTCTGATCAGGCGAAAGACAGCCAGCTGATCGGTCAGTTCGGCGTCGGATTCTACTCAGCGTTCATCGTCGCGGACAAAGTCACCGTGCGTACCCGTGCGGCAGGCGACAGCGCGGAAAATGGTGTGTTCTGGGAATCCAAAGGTGAAGGCGAATATACCGTTGATGACATCACCAAAGCGGATCGCGGGACCGAAATCACGCTGCACCTGCGTGAAGGCGAAGATGATTTCCTGAACGACTGGCGCGTGCGCTCCATCATCAGCAAATACTCCGATCACATCGCGCTGCCGGTTGAGATTGAAAAACAGGAAGAACAGGACGGTGAAACCGTTGTTTCCTGGGAGAAGATCAACAAGGCGCAGGCATTGTGGACGCGCAACAAGTCTGAAATCAAAGACGACGAATACAACGAGTTCTACAAACACATCGCCCACGATTTTACCGACCCGCTGACCTGGAGCCACAACCGTGTGGAAGGTAAGCAGGAGTACACCAGCCTGCTGTACATTCCGGCACAGGCGCCGTGGGACATGTGGAACCGCGATCATAAGCATGGTCTGAAGCTGTACGTACAGCGTGTGTTCATCATGGACGATGCCGAGCAGTTCATGCCGAACTACCTGCGCTTTGTGCGTGGTCTGATAGATTCTAACGATCTGCCGCTGAACGTCTCCCGCGAAATTCTGCAGGACAGCACCGTCACCCGTAACTTGCGCAACGCCCTGACCAAACGTGCGCTGCAGATGCTGGAAAAACTGGCAAAAGACGATGCGGAAAAATACCAGACCTTCTGGAAACAGTTCGGCCTGGTGCTGAAAGAGGGCCCGGCAGAAGACACCGCGAACGTTGAAACGATCGCCAAACTGCTGCGTTTCGCCTCTACGCACACCGACTCCTCCGCGCAGACCGTGTCGCTGGAAGAGTACGTCTCGCGCATGAAAGAAGGGCAGGAGAAGATCTACTACATTACCGCCGACAGCTACGCGGCGGCGAAGAGCAGCCCGCACCTCGAGCTGTTGCGCAAGAAAGGCATCGAAGTACTGCTGCTTTCTGACCGCATCGACGAATGGATGATGAACTACCTGACCGAGTTTGACGGCAAGGCGTTCCAGTCTGTTGCCAAAGCCGATGAGTCCATCGACAAGCTGGCGGATGAAGTGGATGAAAGCGCGAAAGAAGCTGAGAAGGCGCTGGAACCATTCGTTGAGCGCGTGAAAACCCTGCTGGGCGAACGTGTGAAAGAGGTGCGTTTCACTCATCGTCTGACCGATACCCCGGCGATCGTTACCACCGACGCTGACGAAATGGGCACCCAGATGGCGAAACTGTTCGCTGCTGCGGGCCAGGCGATGCCTGAAGTGAAATATATTTTCGAGCTGAACCCGGATCACCCACTGGTGAAACGTGCAGCAGATACTCAGGATGAAGCCCGCTTTGCGGAATGGGTTGAACTGCTGCTGGATCAGTCTCTGCTTGCCGAACGCGGCACGCTGGAAGATCCTAACCTGTTCATTAAACGTGTGAATGCGCTGTTGCTGGCGTAATCGACCCACGCCTCCCCTGGTCTTCTTCCTCTCCCGTGGGAGAGGGCCGGGGTGAGGGCACCAGACTGCACTAACACAAATAATCTCCCCCCATTAACCGTTTCAGCCGTCCTGCCTTCCTTGAGCGATGCCCGTTCTGGTGGTATTGTTTAGCGCTTTTGAAAAATTGAATCGACTTTTGAGGGGATTTTCGCAATGCGTATTATTCTGCTTGGCGCTCCGGGCGCGGGTAAAGGAACTCAGGCTCAGTTCATCATGGAGAAATACGGTATTCCGCAAATCTCCACCGGTGATATGCTGCGCGCCGCTGTTAAATCTGGCTCCGAGCTGGGTAAACAAGCGAAAGACATCATGGACGCAGGCAAGCTGGTGACCGACGAGCTGGTTATCGCTCTGGTCAAAGAGCGCATTGCTCAGGAAGACTGCCGTAACGGTTTCCTGCTGGACGGTTTCCCACGCACCATTCCTCAGGCTGACGCTATGAAAGAAGCGGGCATCAATGTGGACTACGTTCTGGAGTTCGACGTACCGGACGAGCTGATCGTTGACCGTATCGTGGGCCGTCGCGTTCACGCAGCTTCTGGCCGCGTTTACCACATTAAATTCAACCCACCTAAGGTTGAAGGCAAAGACGACGTGACCGGCGAAGAGCTGACCACTCGTAAAGACGATCAGGAAGAGACCGTGCGTAAGCGCCTGGTGGAATACCATCAGATGACTGCACCGCTGATTGGCTACTACACCAAAGAAGCGCAGGCGGGTAATACCAAATACGCCAAAGTTGACGGCACCAAAGCCGTTGCTGACGTACGTGCAGAGCTGGAAAAAATCCTCGGCTAATCGCACCTTTCTCACCCGGATCTCCGGGTGAGAAATATTCCCATCTCTCCTATCGCAGCAATGGGTTTCGTTTAAACGCATTTCCGCTACAATTGACAACCATTCAAATGGTTAAGAGGCGTGAATGAGTCAGGCGAAAACCGGCATCCTGCTTGCCAATCTGGGCACCCCAGAAGCACCCACTTCAGACGCGGTAAAACGCTACCTGCGACAATTTTTAAGCGACACGCGCGTCGTGGATACCCCAAGACTGCTGTGGTGGCCATTGCTCCGAGGCGTCATTCTGCCGATTCGTTCTCCGCGCGTCGCCAAACTCTATCAGTCCGTCTGGATGGAAGAGGGCTCTCCGCTGATGGTTTACAGCCGTCGCCAGGAAAAGGCGCTGGCCGCACGTCTGCCGGATATGCCTGTCGCTCTTGGTATGAGCTACGGTAAACCTTCGCTGGAAAGCGCGGTCGAATCGCTGCTGGCGCAGGGGGTTGACCACATTGTGGTTCTGGCGCTCTATCCGCAGTACTCCTGTTCGACGGTTGCTGCGGTATGGGATGAACTGGCGCGTATTCTGGCGACTCGCCGTCGCATACCTGGCGTGACCTTCATTCGCGACTACGCCGATAACGAACTGTACATCAAAGCGCTTGCCAGCAGTGCTCGTGCGTCGTTTGAACAACATGGTGAGCCGGATCTGCTGCTGCTGTCTTATCACGGTATCCCGCAGCGTTTCGCTGACGAGGGGGATGATTATCCGCAGCGTTGTCGTGATACCACGCGCGAACTGGTTTCTGCCCTCGGCCTGCCACCAGAGAAGGTGATGATGACCTTCCAGTCGCGCTTTGGCCGCGAACCGTGGCTCACCCCATATACCGATGAAACGCTTAAGATGCTCGGTGAGAAAGGGGTGAAGCATATTCAGGTGATGTCGCCAGGCTTCTCGGCGGATTGCCTGGAAACGCTCGAAGAAATTGCTGTGCAAAACAGAGAGTTCTTCCTGGAAGCAGGGGGCACGAAGTACGAATACATTCCGGCACTTAACGACTCGCCAGAGCATATCGACATGATGGTCTCTCTGGTGACAAACAGTCGCTGATCGCACTCCGGGTCGGGTTTGTGCTACCATTCCCGGCCCATATTCTTTGTACAGTTCAGACCATGAAATTTCCCGGTAAACGCAAATCCAAACACTACTTTCCCGTTGATGCCCGCGATCCGCTCCTGCAGCAAATCCAGCCTGAAAATGAAACCAGTGCCGCATGGGTCGTTGGTATCGACCAGACGCTGGTGGACATTGAAGCGAAAGTGGATGATGCGTTTGTCGCCCGTTATGGTCTGAGCGCGGGGCACTCGCTGGTGATTGAGGACGACGTTGCCGAAGCGCTTTACCAGGAACTGGTGCGCGAAAACCTGATCACCCATCAGTTTGCTGGCGGAACCATCGGCAACACCATGCACAATTATTCCGTGCTGGCTGATGACCGCTCGGTACTGCTGGGCGTAATGTGCAGCAATATCGAAATCGGAGGCTATGCCTACCGTTATCTGTGCAATACCTCCAGCCGTACCGATCTGAACTACCTTCAGGGCGTCGACGGGCCGATTGGCCGCTGCTTCACGCTGATCAGCGATTCCGGCGAGCGTACCTTTGCCATCAGCCCGGGTCACATGAACAAACTGCGCGCCGAGAGCATCCCGGAAGAGGTGATTGCGGGCGCATCTGCGCTGGTACTGACCTCCTATCTGGTGCGCTGCAAACCGGGTGAGCCGATGCCGGACGCGACCATGAAAGCGATTGAGTACGCGAAGAAATACAATGTCCCCGTCGTTCTGACGCTGGGGACCAAATTCGTCATTGCCGATAACCCGGAGTGGTGGCAGGCGTTTCTGAAAGAGCACGTCTCGATTCTGGCGATGAACGAAGAAGAGGCGGAAGCGCTGACGGGCGAAAGCGATCCTCTGCTGGCGTCTGATAAAGCGCTGGACTGGGTGGATCTGGTGCTCTGTACCGCAGGACCGGTTGGGTTGTATATGGCAGGTTTCACGGAAGAAGAGAGCAAACGCAAAACCCAGCATCCGTTGTTGCCTGGCGCGATAGCTGAGTTCAACCAGTATGAGTTCAGCCGTGGTATGCGTTTTAAAGACTGTGTTAATCCGCTGCGTATCTACTCCCACATCGCCCCGTATATGGGCGGGCCAGAGAAGATCATGAACACCAACGGTGCAGGTGATGGCGCGCTGGCCGCATTGCTCCATGACATCACCGCGAATGCCTACCATAAAACCAACGTGCCGAACTCCAGCAAGCACAAATTCAGTTGGCTGACCTATTCGTCTCTGGCGCAGGTATGCAAATATGCCAACCGCGTGAGCTATCAGGTACTGAACCAGCACTCCCCGCGCTTAACGCGTGGGCTGCCGGAACGGGAAGACAGCCTGGAAGAGGCTTATTGGGACAGGTAAAAGCAAAACGGCAACTCAGGTTGCCGTTTTGAGTGTTGGTTCCCTCTCCCCGTGGGAGAGGGCCAGGGTGAGGGCATCAGGCCGCACAACTCTTAACCCGTCCCCCCTTCTTCAACCGGCGATTTCTCCAGTAGCGTCAGCATCGTATTTGCAATCTCGCGCTCGCCCATCACGACCTTATCCGCACCGCGCTCGGTAATGTACTCCACCTCGTCGTCATAATGCGCGCGGGCGATAATCTCAATCGTTGGGCATTTCTCACGTGCAGTTGCCACAATTTCGCCCGCTTCATAGCCGTTTGGAATGGTCAGCAGCAACCAGCGAGCGCAGTCCAGATGCGCCAGATTCATGATCTCTTCGTTCGCCGCATTGCCCAGTACCGCACGGATACCGCGCTCACGCAACTCATCGACGCGGGTGCGTGACGTTTCAATCACTACCAACGGGATCCCTTGCGCCATCAGTTTCTCACCAAGCAGGCTGCCTACGCGACCAAAACCGACCAGCAGGGCGTGATTACAAATATCTACCGGGATCTGCTTCTCTTCTTCGATAGCTTCTTCCAGCGTCTGCTCTTCCAGTGTTTCGGTTTTATCGAGGTATTTTTCCAGCAGTGCGAACAAGACTGGGTTCAGCATAATCGACAGGATTGCGCCTGCCAGCACCAGGTTCTGCCCGGCTTGCGGTAGCAGGTTCAGCGCCATGCCCAGACCCGCCAGAATAAAGGCAAACTCACCAATTTGCGCCAGGCTGGCGGCGATGGTCAGCGCCGTACGCGGGGAGTGGCCAAACATCCTTACCAGGAAGAAAGCCGCGAGCGACTTACCAAAGATAATAATCGCCAGCGTGCCCAGCACAGCCAACGGCTGATGAATCAGGACCATCGGGTCAAACAGCATCCCGACAGAGACAAAGAACAGTACGGCGAAAGCATCACGCAGCGGCAGAGTGTCGTGCGCTGCACGGTGGCTCAGCTCGGATTCGTTCAATACCATCCCGGCGAAGAACGCGCCCAGCGCGAAGGAGACATCAAACAGCTCAACGGCACCAAAGGCGATACCCAGTGCCAGCGCCAGTACGGAAAGGGTAAACAATTCGCGTGAACCCGTCGCTGCGCTGCGGGACATGATCCACGGTACCAGACGGCGGCCTACCAGCATCATGATGGCGATAAACGCCACGACTTTACCAATGGTGATACCCATATCCAGCGCCAGTGACGCAAAGCCGACGTTGTCTTTTTCCATCATCCCGGCGACAGCGGGCAGCAGCACCAGCGTCAACACCATCACCAGGTCTTCAACAATCAACCAGCCTATCGCAATTTGTCCGCGCTGGCTGTCAATCAACTGTCTCTCTTCAAGTGCACGCAGCAACACTACGGTACTGGCGGTGGAAAGACACAGCCCAAAAACGATACCGGTCATCAGCGACCAGCCAAGAATTGCCGAAAGTGCCATCCCCAGCAGCGTCGCTACCCCTATCTGGGCAATCGCTCCCGGTATGGCGATCGACTTTACCGCCATCAGGTCCTTCAGTGAAAAATGCAGACCAACGCCAAACATCAGCAGAATCACGCCTAATTCCGCCAGTTCAGGAGCCAGTTTGGTATCCGCAACGAAACCTGGGGTAAATGGTCCCGCCAGGACACCCGCTAACAAATAGCCGACAAGAGGAGAAATACGCAGTTTATTGGCAATCATGCCAAGGATAAAAGCGAGCACAAGGCCACCAACAATGGTGGTGATTAGCGGTGTGGCGTGATGCATTCCGTCTCCTTTCGTTGTGGGTGTTCCTTTTTGGCACAAACCAAAAAACCGAGTAATAGTTTATGACAATTTTTACCCTTATGTTTATGAATAATTGTTGAAGTTTGAATAAAACAGCAATAAGCACCAAAAAAAGCGCATTTTGATAAATTCAGCGGGGAGAGGTAGAAGAAACCCTTATGGCATCAGGGTATCAGGTAGCCAAAGTAAAACTTTGGCTACCCATAATTTACGCTTTGTGGCGGTTATCGGGCAGGAATATGGTCAACATCCCAAGAAGTGGCAGGAAAGCGCAGATTTTATAAACCAGGAAGATGCTGGTGTGATCCGCAACCATCCCTAACACCGCGGCACCAAGCCCACCCATGCCAAAGGCGAACCCGAAAAAGAGTCCGGAAACCATACCGATACGACCAGGTAACAGCTCTTGCGCATAGACAAGAATGGCGGAAAACGCGGAGGCGAGGATAAAACCAATAATCACGGTTAAAATTCCCGTCCACTCAAGGCTGGCGTACGGCAAAATAAGGGTAAACGGTGCTACGCCGAGGATAGAGCCCCAAATAACATATTTACGCCCTATCTTATCCCCCACTGGCCCGCCAATCACTGTCCCGGCTGCGACCGCGAACAGGAAGGCGAACAGGTGGATCTGCGCATTTTGCACCGATAATCCGAATTTTTGCATCAGATAAAAGGTGTAATAGCTGCTGATACTCGCCATATAGAAGTATTTCGAGAAAATCAGCACCAGCAGTACCGAAACCGCGAGGATAACCTTGTTACGCGGTAGAGGATTAATCACCTTCGCTTTAGGTTTACCCTTGTTCACCCGATGTTGAGCGGCATACCAGCGACTGATCTGTGCCAGTACGATGATTGCCAGTAATGCGGCCAGCACAAACCAGGCCACGTTGCCTTTACCGTAGGGCGCGATAATCACTGCCGCCAATAGCGGACCCAGGGAGCTACCAAAGTTACCGCCCACCTGGAAAAGAGATTGCGCCAGCCCGTGGCGACCGCCGGAGGCCATACGCGCCACGCGGGATGATTCCGGGTGGAAGACCGACGAGCCGGTGCCCACCAGTGCGGCGGCGATCAACACCGCTTCAAAACTCCCTGCCATGGCCAGCAGTACCAGCCCACTTAAGGTGAAACACATGCCAATCGGCAGCGACCATGGCATCGGGTATTTGTCCGTCCAGTAACCCACTACCGGTTGCAGTAGCGAGGATGCGAGCTGGAAGGTCAGGGTTATCATCCCAATCTGCACGAAGGTTAGTGAGAACTCGGACTGCAGCAGCGGATAAATTGCCAGAATCAACGACTGGATCATATCGTTGAGCAGATGAGAAAGACTGATTGCACCTAAGACTTTAAAAGAGGTGCGCGATTTCGGCGGTGACGCCGGCACGCCCGGAACGGGCTGGGTTGATTCACTGATTGCCATAGAGAGAATTACCACGTCTTTAGTTATTAGAAATGCAGGATGTAATTATTATCCAACTAACATACCTGTCAGGGGCATTTGAAGAAAGTCGCAATTCTGAAAACTTATTTGTCTATTATTGTGAGTCATTGTAATTTTTGCCTTTGTCTATTGGTCAGGGAGAGAAAAGATGAAGTTAATGAAGCGGGGCGTCGCGCTGGCGCTTATCGCCGCATGGGGCCTGGTAAGCCTGCCCGCGCAGGCATACGAAAAAGATAAAACCTACAAAATCACCATTCTGCATACCAACGATCACCACGGGCATTTCTGGCGCAGTGAATACGGCGAATATGGTCTGGCGGCGCAAAAAACGGTAGTGGATGGTATTCGTAAAGAGGTGGCTGCTCAGGGAGGCAGCGTGCTGTTGCTGTCCGGGGGGGATATCAACACCGGGGTGCCGGAATCCGATTTACAGGATGCCGAGCCCGATTTTCGCGGTATGAATCTGATTGGCTACGATGCGATGGCCGTCGGTAACCATGAGTTTGATAACCCTCTGACGGTGCTGCGCCAGCAGGAAAAACTGGCAAAATTCCCGTTCCTCTCAGCCAATATTTACCAGAAAAGTACCGGCGAACGCCTGTTTAAACCCTGGGCGTTGTTTAAGCGCCAGGACCTGAAAATCGCGGTGATTGGCCTGACCACTGACGATACGGCGAAAATTGGCAACCCGGAGTTCTTTACCGATATCGAATTCCGTAAACCGGCAGACGAAGCAAAGCTGGTTATTCAGGAATTACAGCAGAATGAAAAGCCGGATGTGATTATTGCCACCACCCACATGGGGCACTATGACAATGGCGAACATGGCTCTAATGCGCCGGGTGATGTGGAGATGGCACGCAGCCTGCCAGCTGGCTCGCTGGCAATGATTGTGGGCGGTCACTCGCAAGACCCGGTCTGTATGGCCTCCGAGAATAAAAAGCAGGTTGATTACGTGCCAGGCACGCCGTGTGCCCCAGACCGTCAGAACGGCATCTGGATTGTGCAGGCGCATGAGTGGGGCAAATACGTGGGCCGGGCGGACTTTGAGTTCCGTAATGGCGAGATGAAACTGGTGCATTACCAGCTCATCCCGGTGAACCTGAAGAAGAAAGTCACTTATCCTGACGGGAAAAGTGAGCGCGTACTTTATACCCCTGAGATTGCTGAGAATCAGCAGATGCTCTCTCTGCTGACGCCGTTCCAGAATAAAGGTAAGGCACAGCTGGATGTGAAGATTGGCACGCTCAATGGCCGTCTGGAAGGGGATCGCAGCAAAGTCCGCTTCGTCCAGACCAATATGGGGCATCTGGTGCTGGCAGCGCAAATGGCGCGTACCGGTGCTGATTTTGGTGTGATGAGTGGCGGCGGTATTCGTGACTCTATTGAGGGTGGAAACATCACCTATAAAGATGTACTGAAGGTACAACCCTTCGGTAACGTGGTGGTGTATGCCGATATGAGTGGTAAAGAGGCGATCGATTATCTGACCGCTGTGGCGCAGATGAAGCCAGATTCCGGGGCCTATCCGCAGTTTGCCAACGTCAGCTTTGTGGCGAAAGACGGTAAGCTTAATGATCTCAGGATCAAAGGTGAACCGATCGATCCTGCCAAAACGTACCGCCTGGCGACCTTAAGCTTTAACGCCACCGGCGGTGACGGCTATCCGCATATTGATAACAAACCAGGCTATGTGAATACCGGGTTTATTGATGCGGAAGTGCTGAAGCAGTTCATCGAGCAGAATTCACCGATTGACGTGAATGCGTATGAGCCGAAAGGTGAGGTGAGCTGGCAGTAGTGCAGTTGTTTTGCCGGGTAGCTGCTATGCCTTACCCGGCTTTTCTCTTACTCGCGGCGTGCAATATCCGCAAATTTCGCGTCCAGCATTTTCGCCAGGTCGCCCGCCGCGAGTTCAATATCCAGCCCGCGTTTGCCACCAGAGATAAAAATGGTTTCGAAGTCCTGAGAAGGAGCATCGATCAGCGTTGGCAGCCGTTTTTTCTGCCCGAGTGGGCTGATCCCGCCGACCAGGTAACCCGTGGTTCGCTGCGCAACCATCGGGTCCGCCATATCAACTTTTTTCGCCCCCAGCGCTTTCGCCACTTTCTTCAAATCAAGCTGCCCGGCGACGGGGGTGACCGCGACGGCGAGGTGCTTCATGTCACCATTCACGGCGACCAGCAGCGTTTTATAGACCTGGTCTGCATTCAGCCCCAGTTTGCGCACCACTTCATCACCAAAATTGGTTTCATTCGGATCGTGATCGTAGGTGTGGATCCTGAAAGGAATTTTGTTTTTTTCAAGTAATTTAACGGCGGGAGTCATAGCTATCCTTCTTACGACAGACAATTCATGCTCACAGCATACGCCTGACGCTTGTCTAAAAAATAGCACCATCTTGCGCAATAGTATTGGCAGTGATGGTCACTTTGAGCGACAATCGGCTCAACCGAAGGTCTCCTTCGGCATAATAAAAACGATGAAATTCCTCTTTGACGGGCCAATAGAAATATTGGCCATTTTTTTATTTCAACAGTGACGGCAAATTCCCTTCTCCGTACAAATGTAAAGCACCCACCGCGACAACGTAATGCCCGGCAGGTAAAGCATGCAGCGTCTGCCGCCAGGCTTTGTTACGCGCATTCATCAGCACATCATATAACGATTCACTAAACGTCGACGGTAAAGCCAGTTTACTGTCTGCGGGGGGCGCATCCAGCCACCAGCCGATCATGGTCTGCAGCAGACGCGCGTTGGTGTGCCAGTGGGTCAGGGTATCATCCAGCAGCATCAGACCGTCGTCAGGCAGTTGTCGCAACAGCGCAATCTGGCTGTCCGTACCTTCCAGTTCGATGATCGGCATCCTGCGTGCCCTTGCCATATTCAGTAACTGGTAATCAATGCCGTAATCACCACGCAGACCCAGACGTTGCGCCTGCGTGGCCTGAAGCACCATCGCAATTTGCCAGAGCGGAAGAGCGTCGATCATCGAGAGTGACACGCCCGTCTCATCCGCGACACGCGTCAGTTCCGCGAGCAGAGCCTCATCCAGACGTTCTGCCAGGCTGAGAGTGCTCTCCAGACCGGCAAACGGTGATTCATGGCCCGAAATGTCCGCCTCAACAACCAGCGCATCGGCGCGCTTCAGAAGTTTTATCAGACCTGGAGGCAGGGGAGACATATCCTGCGTACCCATATGGATGCTGCCCACCAGGTGCAGGTGCTGGCCGCCAGGGAGCGAGATATCCAGGCCGGGCCAGGCATAACGGCGGGGGAAAAGGGCGCGAAACGATGTTTTTATACGATTAAACAGACTCATACGCGCTCCATACACCGGAAAGGTTCATGCTAGCGCGTACGAGAACAAGGTTCAATCTTTCGGTTTAAACCGCAACAGTCGGTTGGCGTTGCTCACCACGGTGATGGAGGAGAGCGCCATGGCTGCACCTGCGACCACCGGGTTCAGCAGCGTGCCGGTCAGCGGCCACAAAATTCCGGCGGCAATCGGAATGCCGAAACTGTTGTAGATAAATGCCCCCAGCAGGTTCTGCTTCATGTTGCGCAACGTGGCTTTTGAAATGGCCAGCGCATCAGCAACGCCCATCAGGCTATGGCGCATCAACGTAATCGCAGCCGTCTCGATAGCGACATCGCTCCCGCCTCCCATGGCGATACCGACATCTGCCTGGGCCAGCGCAGGGGCATCGTTGATGCCGTCACCGACCATCGCCACCTGACGCCCCTGGCTTTGCAGTTTCTTGATTGCGTCAGCTTTACCATCCGGCAGTACGCCTGCAATGACCTCATCAATACCGGCTTCTTTCGCGATGGCATTGGCGGTGGTTGGGTTATCCCCGGTTAGCATGACCAGGCGATAACCTGCGCGGTGCAGGCGTTTTAAGGCATCCACACTGTCCTGGCGAAGCGGATCGCGAACGGCCAGCAGCGCAGTCGCTTTGCCATCTACAGCAAGCAGTACCGGAGTCGCTCCCTGAGAGGCTTGCGCTTTAAGTTCACTTTCCAGCGCGGAGGTATCAATCCCGTTCTCATTGAGCAATGCCTGGTTACCCAACAGCAGTGTGTGGCCTTCCGCTTCACCACTGACCCCTAATCCTCGCAGGGTACGGAAGTTGCTCACCTGCGGCAGGCTGGCATTCCCGGCTTTCTCGATGATCGCGCGAGCCAGCGGATGGCTGGAGCCTTGCTCAAGTGCGGCAGCAAGACGCAGAGCGTCATTTTCTATCATACCAGTCGTATTCACGGCCACAACCTGTGGTTTGCCTTCGGTTAGCGTGCCGGTTTTATCAAACACCAGCGTGTCGAGTGTACTGGCGCGTTGCAGGGCATCGGCATCACGCACCAGCACGCCAAACTCGGCGGCGCGACCGACACCGGAGATAATCGACATCGGTGTGGCAAGACCGAGTGCACAAGGGCAGGCGATGATCAGCACCGTGGTGGCAATCACCAGGGTATAAACAATCTGCGGCGCGGGACCGAAAAAGTACCAGATAGCCGCGCTCAGCAGAGCAATACCGACCACGACCGGAACAAAAATGGCTGAGATTTTATCAGCAAGCTGGCCAATTTCCGGTTTGCTGCTCTGCGCCTGGCGCACCATGCGAATAATGCGTGACAGGGTGGTGTGGCTGCCGACTGCACTGGCAGTGAACAGCACGCTGCCGTCCTGTACCACCGTACCGGCATGGACGGCGTCACCGTGGGATTTCTGCTGCGGAATGGGTTCCCCGGTGAGCATAGCTTCATCCAGCCAGGCATCACCTTGTGTGATATTACCGTCAACGGGAACGCGGTCACCCGTAGTCAGGCGCAGAGTCATGCCGGGTTGAACCTCGGCCAGCGGGACGCTCTTTTCACCGTCCTCTGTGACCACACGTGCGGTTGGTGGCGTTAAATCAAGTAATCTTTCCAGCGCTTTTGAAGAACGCTGACGCGCGCGTGCTTCAAGCATATGGCCTAAGTTGATCAGGCCGATAATCATCGCACTCGCTTCATAATAAAGATGTCGCGCTTCCATCGGGAACCACTGAGGCCAGACGTTAACGCTCATTGAATACAGCCATGCTGCCCCCGTACCAAGGGCAACCAGCGTATCCATTGTCGCAGTGCGATTCTTCAGGCTTTTCCAGGCGCTGGTATAAAAATGTCCGCCTGCAATGATCATCACCCCAAGGGTGATCAAACCGATCACCAGCCACAGCGTGCGGTTGTCGTCGGTGACCATCATGTTGTCGCCGAGCATGCCCCACACCATCACCGGAACCCCGACCAGCAGGGCAACTATTGCCTGCCAGCGGAAGCGTTTCATGGTGGCAACAGCCGTTTCCTGCTGACGTTCACGACGTTTTGCATCATCTTCGATAGCTTCAGCGCCGTAGCCCGCTTTCTCAACGGCCTGCACTAATTCTGCGGCGGAGGCACTGCCCATCACCAGCGCGGTGCGCTCCGCAAGATTGACCCGTGCCTGTGCGACGCCCGGTACGGCCTGCAAGGCATTTTGTACCCGGGAGACGCAGCTGGCGCAGCTCATGCCGTTGATCAGCAGCTGTTGGCTGTCATCAATATCATCAGCTACCGGAAGCTCAGGAGTGGCCGCTGTCAGTGCTTCCGACGGGGATGATGACTCTGCCAGCGGTTTAGCCTTTGGGTGGCTCAGCTCCGCCCCGTAACCTGCCTGTTTGATGGTGTCGATCAGCGAATCCGCACTGGCGCTGCCGGTCACGGCGGCATGATCGATGGTGACTTCAGTGCTTTCAACATCAGGACGCTGTTCCAGACTTTCTTTAACGCGTTTGACACAGTGGCCGCAGGAGAGGCCGTCCAGTGTCAGGTCAATAGTGTGAGACATAACTAAACTCCCGTATAATGATCTGGTCAGATGTTGACCGGAGTAACGCTTTTCACTAACTGTTATGAAGGTTAAACCTTCCATCAAGGGGAAGGTCAAGGGGGAAATGTGAATATCAGTGATGTTGCGAAAAAAACCGGCTTAACCAGCAAAGCGATTCGCTTTTATGAAGAGAAAGGGCTGGTGACACCGCCGCTGCGCAGCGAAAACGGCTACCGCAGTTACACGCAACTGCATCTTGACGAACTGACGCTGCTGCGTCAGGCAAGACAGGTCGGTTTTAATCTGGAAGAGTGTGGCGAACTGGTGAATCTGTTTAACGATCCGAAGCGTCACAGCGCTGATGTGAAAAAGCGCACGCTGGAAAAGGTGGCTGAGATTGAACGCCACATCACCGAGTTACAGGCGATGCGTAAACAGCTGCTGGCGCTGGCGGAATCGTGCCCGGGAGATGACAGCGCCGATTGCCCGATCATTGATAATCTTGCTGGCTGCTGCCATCGTAAGGCATCTGTTTAACAGGCTTTAACCCGCAGGGTGATTCCTTCTACCGCAATGACCTCAACCCGTGTTCCGGCGCTGAGGTCATCGTCGGCCACGACAGGCCATGAGCTGTCACCCACGCGCATATGTCCACGCCCGTTCACCAGCGCGGTATCGAGCGTAAAACGCTGGCCGACAATCTGCTGCCCGCGCTGATTAAGGTGCGTATCTAACGGTTTCTGCTCGTTAACCTGTCGGTTAAGCCAGCGCCACCACAGCCATGCAGCTATCAGTGTCAGTACAGCAAACAACGCGCCCTGCCACGCCCAGTCAAGCGGCAGAAGCCACACGAGCAGCCCGGTTATGACGGCGGCGACACCGCTCCAGAGCAGGTAGCCGTTGCCGCCCAGCATTTCAGCGGCCAGCAATAACCCTCCGAGGCTTAGCCAGAAAGCGTGAGGATGTGCGGCAATAAGCTCAATCATTTTTTACGCTCGTTTCCGCTGTCTTTGATCAGTTCTGCTATCCCGGCAATAGAGCCCATCAGGCTGCTGGCATCCAGCGGCATCATGACCACTTTGCTGTTGTTTGCGGAGCCGATCTCTTTCAGCGCGTCGGTATATTTTTGTGCGACAAAGTAGTTCACGGCCTGGATATCACCAGCGGCAATCGCCTCTGACACCATCTGGGTGGCACGAGCTTCCGCTTCGGCTGAACGTTCACGCGCTTCCGCCTGGAGGAACGCAGACTGGCGATCGCCCTCGGCTTTGAGGATCTGCGACTGTTTTTCCCCTTCCGCTTTGAGGATCTCGGCCTGACGAACCCCTTCGGCTTCAAGAATGTAGGCACGTTTGGTTCGCTCAGCCTTCATCTGGGCGTTCATGGAGGCGATCAGTTCAGCTGGTGGGCGAACGTCGCGGATCTCAATACGGGTGACTTTGATCCCCCACGGGTTCGTCGCTTCATCGACAATGTGCAGCAGTCGGGTATTGATGCTGTCGCGCTGTGAGAGCATCTCGTCCAGCTCCATAGAGCCCAGTACGGTACGGATGTTGGTCATCGTCAGGTTGACGATCGCCAGCTCCAGATTGCTCACCTCATAGGCCGCTTTTGGCGCATCAATTACCTGAATAAAACAGACGGCATCAATGGTGACATTGGCGTTATCCTTAGAAATGACTTCCTGAGAAGGAATATCCAGCACCTGTTCCATCATATTGATCTTACGGCCAATTCTGTCCATGAAAGGGACGATCAGGCTTAAACCAGGTTGTAAAGTGTTGGTGTAACGTCCGAAACGCTCGACTGTCCACTGATAACCCTGCGGGACAATTTTGACGCCTGCGCCGACAATAACCAGCGCAACGAAAATAAGGACAGGAACAACGATGAGCATAAAAACCTCCTGTTTTGCATGCTGTGGCGGAAGCCATATGGCTGTTTGTTGACCCTAAGTATACGAGGAAAGTCGCCTTACAATCACTAATAGCCGTAGACTACTGCTAATTATTGGGATGAAGGCAGGAAATAACATGAAGGATAACAGCGCGATTTTGACAATCGCGGATGTAGGCTACCGTGTGGGTGAAACCACCATTCTGAACAATGTCAGTTTTACCGTTTCGCCAGGGGAGTTTCGTTTGATCACCGGGCCATCGGGCTGCGGGAAAAGTACGCTGCTAAAAATCATTGCCTCGCTGCTCAGCCCGACCTCGGGCAAGATTTATTTTGAGGGGAAGGACATTGCAACGCTCTCTCCTGAGGCGTATCGCCAGCAGGTCTCATACTCGGTACAAACGCCCACGCTCTTCGGCGATACGGTGTATGACAACCTGATTTTTCCCTGGAAAATTCGCAATAAGACGCCCGATCCTGAGCGGCTATCTGCCGATCTGGAACGTTTTGGTTTGCCGCAGGAGACGCTGACCAAATCCGTGAGTGAGTTGTCGGGTGGAGAAAAGCAACGTGTCTCGCTGATCCGTAACCTGCAATTTTTACCCAGGGTGTTGTTGCTGGACGAAATCACCAGCGCGCTGGATGATGCCAACAAGCGCAACGTTAACGACATAATTCATCATTACGCCAGTAAGCAGAATGTTGCTGTGCTGTGGGTAACACACGACTCAAACGAAATTACCCATGCGGATGACGTGATTACGCTCCAGCCGCACGGTGGAAAAATGCAGGAGGCTAACCGTGGGTGAGCATAATATTACCAATGAATCCCTGGCGTTTTCGATGGTGCTGGTGCTGATTGCGATTGTGGTCAGCTACCGGGAAAAGCTGGGGCTGGAAAAAGATATTCTGTGGAGTATCTGCCGGGCGGTTATTCAGCTGATTATTGTCGGCTATGTGCTGAAGTATATTTTCAACGTCAACCACGCCGTGCTGACGCTGCTGATGGTGCTCTTTATCTGCTTCAACGCAGCGTGGAATGCGCAAAAGCGCAGTAAGTACATTGATAAGGCCTTTATCTCGTCGTTTATTGCCATAACGACCGGGACGGCGCTCACGCTGGCAGTGCTGGTGCTCTCTGGTTCGATTGCGTTTACGCCAATGCAGGTCATCCCCATTTCCGGAATGATCGCCGGAAACGCGATGGTTGCTGTGGGGCTGTGTTACAACAATCTGGGCCAGCGGTTCAGCAGTGAACAGCAGCAGTTGCAGGAGAAGTTAAGCCTGGGGGCAACGCCTAAAATGGCCTCTGCGCGGCTGATCCGTGAGAGCATCCGTTCATCGTTGATCCCGACGGTGGATTCTGCCAAAACGGTGGGACTGGTGAGCCTGCCGGGTATGATGTCGGGGCTGATTTTTGCGGGTATCGATCCGGTAAAAGCGATTAAGTATCAGATTATGGTAACGTTTATGCTGCTCTCAACGGCAAGCCTGTCCACCATCATTGCCTGTTACCTGACCTACCGGAAGTTCTATAACGCGCGTCACCAGCTGGTGGTGACGCAGTTGAAAAAGACGGGGTAATATCGGCTTTTTTGTGTCAGTAAAGCAGGGCGTAAAGCTGACGGCGATACTTCGACGCCAGCGCGTCGCCGGTGCCCAACGCGGCCAGAATTTCCTGGAACATCTTACGCGCCTGGCCGTCGGCGGCAGCCAGATCTTTTTGCAGATGGCTAAACAGCAACTCCAGTGCTTCTTCATTACGCCCTACCTGATGCAGCTGCAGCGCCAGTTGGCTTGCCAGAGCCGCATCGGCTGGGTTGTCAGCCACCTGCTGTTGCAGCTGCTGAATTTCAGGGGTATCTGCCGCCTGCTTCAGCAGCTCAATTTGCGCGACCAGCCCCTGGTAACGGGTGTCCTGATCCTGCAGTGGAACCGTCTTCAGCACGGCTTCTGCGTCTTCTGAGCGGTGTAGCGCAATCTGCGTTTCCGCCAGCAGCAGACCAATCTGGCTGTTTTGCTTCGACAACTGCCATGCCTCTTTGAGCAGCGGCAGTGCCTCGTCATATTTGCCTTCCTGCATCAGCGCCATGCCTTCCTGCGCTTTCAGCTCTTCTTCACGCGGCAGGACTTTATCCAGCAGGGCGCGAATAGCCTCTTCCGGCTGCGGCCCCTGGAAACCATCAACAGGCTGACCATTCTGGAAAAGATAGACGGTTGGAATAGCGCGCAGGCCAAACTGAGATGCCACCATTGGCTCGGCGTCACAATCCAGTTTGGCGAGAATGAACTGACCATTGTACTGTGCGGCAAGGCTTTCCAGTACCGGCGTCAGCTGCAGGCAGTGCTGGCTACGCTCAGACCAGAAGTAGAACAGCACCGGTTTGGTCATTGACTGTTCGAGGGTCTGTTGCAGGTTTGCTTCAGTAATATTGACGATATTCTGTACGGACATGCGGCTTTCTCTATTTGTCGGTTTGTTCTTTACATGGGGGTGAGCGTCGTTGCTTCAACTCAACCTTGTAAAATTTTGTCCATCATCCGGCCCGGCAGCAGGCGTTTTAACCAGCCTACGGCATGGGTGACCAGCGTCACCGGATAGCGCATTTTGGGATTTTCACTCTCAAAAGCATGGCGCACTTTGGCGACAACCGCTTCTGGACCGAGGGTAAAACGTGCGGCGATGCCAGGGTTTTCGACCGGTTTGTCCGCCTGCGTCTGGTTGACGTTTTCGGTAAAGCGGGTGCGGATGGGGCCGGGTTCAATCAGGCTGACCTTAATGCCGCTGTGCCGTAACTCCATGCGCAGGGCGTCAGACCAGGCCTCCAGCGCATATTTGCTGGCGGCGTAGGCGCCGCGGCCCGGGGTGGAAATTAACCCCATCACCGACGATGTCATCACGATCCGACCTTCACCGTGTGGCAGCATCGCGGGGAGCAGACGCATGGTGAGCTGATGTACACCGAAGAAGTTGGTCGAAAACTGTTTCTCCAGCGTTTCGCGGGAGATCGTATCCAGCGGGCCATACAGGCCGTAGCCGGCATTATTAAAGAGCCCGTACAGACGATTGTCGGTCAGCGCGATGACCTCATCGGCGGCGCGTTCAACGCTCTCCGGTGAGTCCATATCCAGCAGCACGCCGATAAAACCCATCCCGTTCATGCGTTCGACATCGTCGGATTTACGGCAGGCGGCCAGCACCCGAAATCCCTGACGCTTTAATTCGAGCGCGCTTTCCAGGCCGATTCCGCTGGAACATCCTGTAATTAAGACCGATTTTTGCATAACTTTACCTGTCAGGATCTCCGCTTAATCAGGAGTCATGTTTAACTAAAGGAGCCAGCCGCGTTGCCATCCAGTCGGCAATAAACGGCTGCGCATCGCGATTGGGGTGGATCCCGTCGTCTTGCATCCACTGGGGTTTGAGATAGACCTCTTCCATGAAAAATGGCAGCAGCGGAATATCAAACTCTTTGGCAAGCTTAGGGTAGATCGCGCTAAAGGCCTCATTATACCGACGACCGTAGTTAGCGGGCAGGCGAATTTGCATCAGCAGCGGCCGGGCGTTTGCCGCCTTGATATCCTGCAAAATGGTGCGCAGCGTCTGTTCTGTTTGCTGAGGCTGAAAACCGCGCAGGCCATCATTGCCGCCAAGCTCAACCAGCACCCAGCGTGGCTGATGCTGTTTGAGTAGCGCCGGCAACCGCGACAGGCCTTGCTGAGAGGTATCACCGCTGATGCTGGCGTTAATCACAGGCGTTGTGCTCTGCCATTTATCATTGAGCAAAGCGGGCCAGGCCGCACTGGCCGCCATGCGATAGCCTGCACTCAGGCTGTCGCCGAGAACCAGTAACGTGTCCGCTGCCGCCGCGCGGAAGGTCATCAGAATCAAAAACAGGAAGGGCAAATGCCAGCGGAAAACAGTGTTGAAGTTCATCGTCTTAAGAAATCCGTCGGTCAAGGGGAACACGAACTTTCCATCCTCACCGGAGTTGAACTCGTTGTCAAACGCGCCGAAACCATCGCGCTGATTGGTGAATCCGGTTCCGGTAAGTCCACGTTGCTGGCGATTTTGGCCGGTCTGGACGACGGGAGCAGCGGAGAGGTCCACCTGGTCGGGCAACCGCTGCATCAGCTTGATGAAGAGGCGCGCGCTGCGCTGCGTGCGCGACACATCGGTTTTGTTTTTCAGTCCTTTATGCTGATCCCGACGCTGAACGCGCTGGAAAACGTCGAACTCCCGGCGCTTCTGCGCGGTGAGAATAGCCGTGAAAGCCGCGCGCATGCGAAGGCGTTGCTGGAGCAGCTGGGGTTGGGCAAACGCCTCGACCATCTTCCGGCACAGCTTTCCGGCGGGGAGCAGCAGCGCGTGGCGCTGGCGCGCGCGTTTAACGGCCGCCCGGAGGTCCTGTTCGCTGATGAGCCTACCGGTAATCTTGACCGCAAAACCGGGGACAAGATTGCTGACCTGCTGTTTTCGCTCAACCGCGAACATGGCACCACGCTTGTCCTGGTGACGCACGACCCGCAACTTGCCGCCCGCTGTGACCGTCGTCTGCGGCTGGTCAATGGTGTTCTTCAGGAGGAAGCATGATTGCCCGCTGGTTCTGGCGCGAGTGGCGCTCGCCCTCGCTGCTGATTGTCTGGCTGGCGTTAAGCCTGGCGGTAGCCTGTGTGCTGGCATTGGGGAGCGTCAGCGACCGCATGGAAAAAGGGCTCAGTCAGCAAAGCCGGGAGTTTATGGCGGGGGACAGGGCGCTACAAAGTTCACGCGCGGTTCCTCCGGGCTGGATTGACGAAGCGTGCAAGCGGGGGCTTAAGGTCGGGGAGCAGATAAGCTTCCAGACCATGACATTTGCAGGCGATACACCGCAACTGGCGAGCGTCAAAGCCGTCGATGACATCTACCCGATGTATGGCGAACTGCAGACCAGCCCACCAGGGTTGAAACCCAAACCCGGCACGGTGCTGCTGGCGCCGCGCCTGATGGCGCTGTTGAATCTGAAAACGGGCGACAGTATTGATGTCGGTGACGCTACGCTGAAAATTGCCGGGGAAGTGGTCCAGGAACCTGACTCCGGGTTTAATCCGTTCCAGCTTGCGCCGCGATTGCTGATGAATACCGCCGATGTGGTGAAAACCAACGCCGTGCAGCCGGGGAGCCGCGTGACCTGGCGCTATAAGTTTGGCGGTACGCCCGCACAGCTTGATGCCTATGAAAAATGGCTTCTGCCGCAGTTAAAACCGGAACACCGCTGGTACGGGCTGGAGCAGGACGAGGGGGCGCTCGGTAAATCTCTGGAACGTTCTCAGCAGTTCCTGCTACTTTCGGCTCTGTTAACCCTTTTGCTGGCCGTGGCGGCAGTTGCCGTGGCAATGGGGCACTACTGTCGCAGCCGTTACGATCTGGTGGCGGTCCTCAAAACACTTGGTGCGGGCAGAGTACAACTGCGTAAGCTGATTGTCGGCCAGTGGCTAATGTTGCTGCTTTTCTCGGCCTTCACCGGCGGGGTAATGGGGCTACTGTTCGAAAAACTGTTGATGGTGATGCTGAAACCGGTGCTTCCGGCCGCATTACCGCCAGCCAGCCTCTGGCCGTGGCTGTGGGCGATGGGGGCGATGACGGTAATCTCAGTGCTGGTAGGGCTCCGCCCGTACCGGCTGTTGATTGCGACGCAGCCGCTGCGTGTGTTACGCCGTGATGTCGTGGCAAACATCTGGCCGCTGAAGTTCTATCTTCCTGTGATTATTGCGGTGGCGGTTGGGTTGTTGGCCTGGCTGATGGGGGGCAGCACTTTGCTGTGGGCGGTGCTGGCCGGGGCAGTTGTGCTGGCGCTGTTGTGCGGCGTGCTGGGTTGGATACTGCTCAATATCCTGAAAAAAATCACGGTAAAATCGCTTCCCGTGAGGCTGGCAGTGAACCGTCTGCTGCATCAGCCCTGGTCGACGCTCAGCCAGCTTTCGGCGTTTTCGCTGTCGTTTATGCTGTTGGCACTTCTGCTGGTACTGCGAGGCGATCTGCTGGATCGCTGGCAGCAACAGCTACCACCGGAAAGCCCAAACTATTTCCTGATCAATATCGCACCTGAGCAGGTCACGCCACTGAAGGGATTTCTGTCAGAGCATCACATTATTCCTGAGTCGTTCTACCCCATCGTTCGCGCACGCCTGACGCAGATCAACGGTCAGTCGACAGAAGGGAACAAGGACGAGTCGCTTAACCGTGAACTGAACCTGACCTGGCAGGAAAAACGCCCCGATCATAACCCCATCACCGCCGGAACCTGGCCGCCTGAAGCGGGGGAAGTGTCGATGGAAGAAGGGCTGGCGAAGCGTCTGAGCGTTAAGCTGGGAGACAGAGTCACGTTCACCGGGGATACCCAGGATTTTACCGCGAAAGTCACCAGCCTGCGTAAAGTGGACTGGGAAAGTCTGCGGCCCAACTTCTTCTTCATCTTCCCGCCGGGGGCGCTGGACGGGCAACCGCAGAGCTGGCTGACCAGCTTCCGCTGGGAAAACGGCAACGGCATGCTCACCCAGCTTAACCGGGAATTCCCGACGGTCAGCCTGCTGGATATCGGGGCGATCCTGAAGCAGGTCGGGCAGGTTCTGGAGCAGGTGAGCCGTGCACTGGAGGTGATGGTGGTACTGGTGACGATCTGCGGCGTGCTGTTGCTGCTGGCCCAGGTACAGGTGGGGATGCGCCAGCGTCATCAGGAACTGGTGGTGTATCGCACACTGGGAGCAGGTAAACGACTGTTGCGGGCGACACTCTGGAGTGAATTCGCACTGCTTGGGTTGGTGGCGGGACTGGTGGCGGCCATTGGTGCAGAGACGGCGCTGGCTGTCCTGCAGACAAAGGTCTTTGACTTCCCGTGGGAACCTGACTGGCGTCTTTGGCTGACATTGCCTCTCTCTGGTGCGGTGCTACTTTCCCTCTGTGGGGGCTGGCTCGGCACACGCTTGTTAAAGGGCAAAGCCCTGTTCCGCCAGTTCGAGAGTTAATTCAATATCGTGATAATTACGCACTGGTTTTTTATATCAGCGTGTAATGTTTTAACAGCACAAAAAGATAATACACGTTAATTTAGTAGCACAAAACATTAAAAAACCGTCCACACAGACTGATTATTTCCAGTTAATATTCACCCGCTAAATATTTAGCAGCGTGTCTATCAAGGAAAAATAATGACTATAAAAAAATCAGCGCTGGCGGTTACGATCGGCGCGGCAGTGGCATTGACTACTTTCGCTTCTCAGGCAGAAATCACCGTTCTTAAACAGGATCCTCAGGCGGGCGATCCTCTGAGTCGTCTGAACTTCACCGTGGGCGGCAGTATCCGTCCACAGTTCAACATGATGACGGGCGACGGCGACAAAGGTTCCTACAAACGTAATGGCTTCGACGGTGGCACCCGTTTCCGTTTCGCAGCTGATTACTACCTGTTTGATGACATCAGCTGGGTAAGCTACTACGAGCTGGGTGTGAACATCCCTGCGCTGTTCGACTGGGACAACCACTACAAAGAAGGCGCGAACAACACTACTCGCCGTATGTTGTATACCGGTCTGAAGAGCGACACCTGGGGTACACTGACCTATGGTCAGCAGAACAGCGTTTACTATGATGTGGTTGGCGTGAAAACCGATATCTGGGACTACGACATGATCGGTCAGGCACCAGGTAACGGTATCAACGGTGACTACGACGGTTCTTATCGTTCACGCAACATGCTGAAATATAAGAAAACCGTTGGCGATGCTGATATTTATGCATCCTACCTGTTTGAAGACAGCGAATACCTGCCGGGCAACGGCCTGCGTTACAAACGTAAAGGCGGTGGTTCACTGGGTCTGGATTATCACCTGACTAAAGATCTGACCTGGGGTACGGCGTGGAACTACACCCGTGCGGACATGCGTAACCCGGACAACGGCGACAGCAAAACCTACGACCAGAACATCCTCGGTACTGCGCTGAGCTGGAAACCTGACAACTGGACCTTCTCCTTTGGCGGCGGCTGGTACCAGAACTTCCTGACCACCAAAAAAGTGTCTGTTAACGACTACTTTGCGGGCGACGCGTGGGGTATTGAATACTTCGCAGGGTATAAATTCCCAATCAATCAGTATGCGGTTAAATCCATCCAGCCTTACTTCATGGGCGATCGCATCGAGTACGTGAACGGCCGTAACTACCAGCGCATCGATAACGGCGTGGGTATCAGCTTCCAGCTGGATTATGGTTTCCGTGTTGATTACGAACACGTATTCACCTCCAGCACCGACGATCTGGGCGATATGAACCTGGTCCGTCTGCGTTACGACTTCTAAGCCGTTTTGTAGGGTGCGGCCTGATGCCCTCACCCTGACCCTCTCCCACGGGGAGAGGGAACAAATATTAAAAACGGCAACCCAGGTTGCCGTTTTGCTTTTACCTCGCCACCCGGCTTTCTTTTAGCGATTAAGCCAGTCAGCGACCTCGCCATACGTCCCGCGATAGACAATTTTCTCCGCTTTCTTTCCAAGCTGATAGCTGTACATCGGGTCGTAATAATCATTCAGCAACGGGACAAGCCAGCTGAAATGCGCGTCAGTGCTGCCAGAGCGTTGTTGTTCCAGCAGCGCGGAATCTAACAGTGCGGTGAATTCCGCAAAGCGCTGTAACCCCAGACGGCGGCGAATGGCGAACAGGCCGTGGCGCAGGTACTCGCTGTACTCTTTCCAGCCTGCTTCTTCACCGTAAGCGGCAGAAAAATCTGCCCACATATGGTCGAAATACTCTTCGCGAAGGCGCTCCAGACGGATTTCAAACGGGTCGTCGACGACGACAATAGGGGCTTCGACCATGCGGTCGCGCAGGCACTCCGGCAGGTGGTTGGAGCCAATCATCCGACCTTCATCTTCCAGCACCCAGCGTGCAGCGTCTTTTTTCAATAGCTCAACCGCAAGGTGATTTTCAAAGCTGGCCTGGGAAAGCTGCGGCGTGAGCGTGCGGCCAAACGATGAACCGCGATGGTGTGCCAGCCCTTCCAGATCAATGCCCTGGGCATGTTGCTTAACCAGCAAGGTTTTACCGCTGCCGGTACAACCGCCGATAAGTACCATCGGTTTTTGTGACTGCTCGGTTGTCACCTGAATCGCTGTCTGACGCAGGGCTTTATAGCCGCCGCGGATCAGTGGGTAGTCGACACCCGCTTCTTTCAGCCAGGCCTGTGAGATGTGCGAACGCTGGCCACCGCGCGCGCAGCAGAGATAGCCCTCAGGATGGGCAAGACTGGATTCCCGCCAGGCGTTGATCCGTGCCTCACGCGTGGTGCCGTTCACCAGACTATGGCCGAGAGCCAATGCAGCTTCGGGGCCCTGGCGTTTATAGCAAGTGCCGACGGCGGCGCGTTCATCATCATTCATTAAAGGCAGGTTGATTGCCGCAGGCATCGCACCCTGAGCAAATTCGATCGGCGCGCGAACGTCGATTAAAGGGGTATCAGACGCGAGGATCGCGCGATAGTCCGTTCCATCGTTCATGGTTTTTCCAGAAGAAAACTAAGCTGCAATGGGCGGGAATTGTACGCCGGGGAAGGGGAAGGTCAACTCCCCGGCGCAGCTGTGTTACTTAAGCTTAGTCTGTGCCCAGACCATTCCGCTCGCGTATTCCGGCGGCAGGAGAGGGATCAGTGCTTCCAGGGTGGCGCTCAGACGGCCAGTGTCGCTGTCGTTCAGGTTCAGGTGACCAACCTTACGGCCCGGACGAACCTCTTTGTCATACCAGTGCAAGTGTACCAGCGGCAGCTTAAGCCAGTCGTAGTTCAGATCGGTTCCAATCAGGTTGATCATCACTGACGGGCTATTCACCACCGGCTGCGGCAGCGGCAGGTCAGTGATGGCGCGCAGGTGCAACTCGAACTGGCTGATGGACGCGCCATTTTGCGTCCAGTGGCCGCTGTTGTGCACGCGTGGCGCAAGCTCGTTGATCAGCAGACCGGACGGGGTGACAAAGCACTCCATCGCCATTACGCCGACGTAGCCCAGTTCGTGCATGATGGCAGACAGCGTGTCTTCCGCCTGTGCCTGTTGTTCCGCACTGGCCTGCGGAAACGCCACGCTGGTGCGCAGAATACCGTCCTGATGCAGGTTATGCGTCAGCGGATAAAACACAGTGCGGCCATCATGTCCACGCGCACCAACCAGCGACACTTCACCGCTAAAGTTAATGCCCTGCTCAACGATACATTCACCGTAGCAATCATCCGGTAGCTCAGCCGTTTCGTGCGCCCGCAGACGCCATTGTCCACGACCATCGTAACCGCCCACGCGGCGCTTCACGATCGCCAGTTCGCCCAGCATCGCAAAAACATCATTCCACTCGCGTTTATCTGACAGGAGCTGCCACGGTGCGGTCGGCAGACCGAGCTTGTCGAACAGCTGCTTTTGCGTCAGGCGGTCGGCAATAATCGGGAAAACATCGCGGTTAACAAAGGCGTTATGCCGCGCCAGCTCGCGAGTCAGCGCAGTTTCCGGCCAGCGTTCAATCTCGGCGGTAATCACGCTCTGGTGGAACGGTACCGCTTCAGGTTCAGCATCCAGCCCGACAGGCCAGACGGAAATACCCAGCGGTTCACCCGCCTGGCGTAGCATACGGCCTAACTGACCGTTACCGAGGACGCAAACCTGCTTCATGCCGCACCCCGTGGATCCGGATTGTCCAGCACCTCGTCGGTCTGTGCTTTACGCCAGTCAGCCAGACGCTGATGTAAGTCTTTATCATGTGTCGCCAGGATCTGCGCGGCCAGCAGGGCAGCATTTGCAGCACCCGCTTTACCAATCGCCAGCGTGCCGACCGGGATACCCCGTGGCATCTGCACGATGGAATAGAGGCTATCGACACCGCTCAACGCAGCGCTTTGTACCGGTACGCCCAGAACGGGAACCAGTGTTTTAGCGGCAATCATGCCTGGCAGATGTGCTGCGCCGCCCGCACCGGCAATGATCACCTCATAACCGTTTTCTTCAGCGCCTTCGGCGAAGCTGAACAGTTTGTCCGGTGTACGGTGTGCGGAAACCACTTCAACGTGGTGCGGAACATTCAGGATTTCAAAGATTTCGGCGGCGAACTGCATGGTAGCCCAGTCGCTTTTGGACCCCATCACGATGGCGACACGCGCCGGATTATTGCGGGAAGACATGCGTCTTAAAACTCCTGTGGTGCGAAACACACTGCTTTCGAGGGCACAGAGAATAGCATGTAATACGGGGAAGGAAAACGGTTGCGCGGTTAAAACTTGAGCCGTTGTTACCGCCATGACATAACAAAACAGACCGCAATCTGGCGGTCTGTTTTCGTCAATCAGGTGTGATTATTTAGTCAGTTCTGCGGTCATGTACACGCGGTTATTGACCTGTGCGCTGGTGATTTTATAAGACGCACCTTGTTCAGCAGCCTGAGCGGCGATTTTCGCTTCTGCGCGGTCAAGGGTAGAAGCACTCGCGCTGACGCTCTGAGCGAAAGAACCGAAAGAGATCATAGAAAGAGCGGCAACTGCAACGAAAGTTTTGATAGATTTCATGGTCGTATTCCTGAAGTAATTTATCTGGGATAGGGCGTGTTGCCCTGATGCGATAAATAATAGGCTGACCATGGGCTGATTAAAATCGGAACAATTTGCCAATGTTGTTCAAAAAAATAGAATAAGATTTGAAGGGTTAAAACGGAAAAGCGATCAGCTCTACACTCTCTGGTGTGACTTTGACCATGGACCCTTCACTGTGCCAGGCTCCCAGTACGACACGGTTCGCCGGTTCGCCATTGGCGATAAGGGAATGTACATCGGGGCGATGAGTATGACCGTGGATCAGCCACTGGACGCGATGCTTTTCCATCACGTTGACCACCGCCTGCGGGTTAACGTCCATGATGGTCATGGATTTGCTGCTGTTGGCGGCTTTACTGCCCGCGCGCATTCTGGCTGCGATACGGTTGCGGATAAACAGTGGCAGGGCCAGGAACACTTTTTGGATCCACGGGGTGTGGACTTTAGCGCGAAACGCCTGATAACCGGCATCGTCGGTGCAGAGCGTATCGCCGTGCATGATCAGGATCTTTCGGCCATAGAGATCAAGCACCTGTTCTTCCGGCAGCAGTAGCATACCGCTTTCGCGGGCGTAGCGCTTGCCGAGCAGGAAATCACGGTTGCCATGGATGAAGTAGCAGGGAACACCGGAATCTACCAGCGCTTTAATGGCAGCAGCCATTTCCCGGTGCAGCGGGTTAGGATCGTCGTCGCCAATCCAGGCTTCGAACAGGTCGCCCAGAATGTACAGCGCGTCGGCATTTTTCGCTTCACCGCGTAAAAAACGCAGAAAACCGGCGGTGATCGCCGGTTCTTCTGTTTGCAGATGCAAATCCGCAATAAAGAGTGTCGCCACCAATTACTCGCTGACGGTCACGCTGGTAATCACTACGTCTTCTTTAGGAACGTCCTGGTGCATGCCGCTGCGGCCAGTAGAGACGGCTTTGATCTTATCAACCACGTCCATACCTTCAACCACTTCTGCGAATACGCAGTAGCCCCAACCCTGCAGGCTTTCGCCGGAGAAGTTCAGGAAGTCGTTGTCAGCCACGTTGATGAAGAACTGGGCAGTCGCAGAGTGAGGTGCCTGAGTACGGGCCATCGCCAGCGTACCACGGGTGTTTTTCAGACCGTTGTTCGCTTCGTTTTTGATCGCTTCTTTGGTCTCTTTCTGGTGCATGCCAGGTTCAAAACCGCCGCCCTGGATCATAAAGCCGTTGATCACGCGGTGGAAAATGGTGTTGTTGTAGAAACCTTCGCGGCAGTAGTCCAGGAAGTTTTTAACTGTTTCAGGCGCTTTGTCATCAAAGGTTTTGATTACGATATCGCCATGATTAGTGTGGAAAGTAACCATTTTTGCATCCTGTTCCGTTATTGTGGTGCGTCAACCCGTGTTCGGGTTACATATAGGGGCTTGTTATAGCATAACCACAGGACGCGATCACCTTGCATTGTGTGCTGATCCTATTCCGAATTATGGGTATTATAGGGAACAAGCAACCCACACACGTGTTTACATGGAATCTTCGATGTTAAAAATCTTTAATACAATGACGCGCCAAAAAGAGGAATTTAAACCTATCCATGCCGGGGAAGTCGGCATGTACGTGTGTGGTATTACGGTTTACGATCTCTGTCATATTGGCCATGGCCGTACCTTTGTCGCCTTCGACGTTGTTTCACGTTACCTGCGTTTTCTGGGGTACAACCTGAAGTACGTGCGCAACATTACTGACATTGACGACAAAATCATTAAACGCGCTAATGAAAATGGCGAGAGCTTTGTGGCGCTGGTGGACCGCATGATCGCTGAAATGCACAAAGACTTTGATGCATTAAATATTCAGCGTCCGGACAGTGAGCCACGTGCAACCCACCATATTCACGAAATTATTGAGATCACGGAAACGCTGATCACACGCGGCCATGCCTACGTTGCGGATAACGGCGACGTGATGTTCTCCGTGCCGACGGACCCAACCTACGGCGCGCTTTCCCGTCAGGATCTGGACCAGCTTCAGGCCGGTGCCCGCGTTGATGTCGTTGACGTGAAGCGTAACCCGATGGACTTCGTCTTGTGGAAAATGTCCAAAGAGGGTGAACCGAGCTGGCCATCTCCGTGGGGCGAAGGGCGTCCTGGCTGGCACATTGAATGTTCAGCAATGAACTGCAAACAGCTGGGCAAGCACTTCGACATTCACGGCGGCGGTTCGGATCTGATGTTCCCGCACCACGAAAACGAAATCGCGCAGTCCACCTGCGCGCATGGCGGCGAGTACGTTAATTACTGGATGCACTCCGGGATGGTGATGGTTGACCGCGAGAAGATGTCTAAATCACTCGGCAACTTCTTCACCGTGCGTGACGTGCTGAAGTATTACGATGCGGAAACCGTGCGTTACTTCCTGATGTCTGGTCACTACCGTAGCCAGTTGAACTACAGCGAAGAGAACCTGAAACAGGCGCGCTCGGCGCTGGAGCGTTTGTACACCGCGCTGCGCGGTACCGACAAGTCTGTTCCTGCTGCGGGCGGTGAAGCGTTTGAAGCTCGCTTCGTTGAGGTGATGAACGACGACTTCAACACCCCGGAAGCGTACTCCGTGCTGTTCGACATGGCGCGTGAAGTGAACCGCCTGAAGTCAGAAGATATGGCAGCAGCGAATGCCCTGGCTTCACATCTGCGTAAGATTTCTTCCGTGCTCGGCCTGCTGGAGCAGGAGCCGGACGTGTTCCTGCAAAGCGGTGCGCAGGCGGACGATGGTGAAGTGGCGGAAATTGAAGCGTTGATCAAAGCGCGTCTGGAAGCGCGTCAGTCGAAAGACTGGGCGGCGGCAGATGCGGCACGTAATCGTCTGACCGAGATGGGCATCATTCTGGAAGATGGCCCGCAGGGAACCACCTGGCGTCGTAAGTAAGTCTGTAACGCCCGGTGGCGCTTACGCTTACCGGGCCTACAAAATCATGACCGTAGGCCGGGTAAGGCGTAGCCGCCACCCGGCTTTCTTTTACCGCCGCCTCCACCACAGCAACCCCATCAGCACTACCCCCGGTAGCCACACCCACAGCAATTCTGAAATGATCACCTGATGCCCGTACGGCGTGGTATAGCGTGACAGTGCGAACGGTGCGACCTTAATCACCTGCCATGGCGCAAAGAAGCGTTCGTCTGACCACGGCCACAACCAGCCAACCCCTTTTCCCCCCGTGGTAATGGAATCCAGCAGGCTGTGCGACAGTAATGACACAGTTAAAAACAGCCAGCACCGGGTCAGACTAGCTCTGAACCATCGTCGACCGATCAGCACGCAGAGTATCGGCACCACAAAGGCAAACAGCAGGGAGTGAGTAAAGCCGCGATGGCCGAAAACATTGCCATAGGCGACGCCGAACTTAAACGCCAGCACGTCGGCGTCCGGCAACATCGCGAGGACAATTCCAGTAAACAGCAGGCGAGGCGGAATAACTCTGGTTCCCAGGCCTAAGCCCAGGCAAAGCGGAACAGCAGCGTGAGTGATAACGGTGGGCATCGTAATTATCCATGACAAATCATGGAACTATAGCAGCGAATCCTTCGCGCAGACCTGTGCTAAATTCTGATTTTACGCCGACTCGCGCGCGATAAGCTGCCCGGAGAGGGTAATCCGCTGCGTTTGCAAGTCCGGCTCTTTCAGCTTGCGAATAATCAACCCGGCTGCCTGACGGCCCGTCTCTTCACTGGCGGAGGAGACGTAGGTCAATGACGGCGACGTGAGGTTTACGTGCAGCATATCTTCGAAACCGACCAGCGCGACCTGCTGCGTCAGAAACACGTCTTTACCCACCGTACGCCCGACCTGATGAATCGCTGATATGGAGCCGATCATGGCATCAGGTGAGTGGCAGAGCAGGGCGGTGATGGTGTTGTTTTTTTCCAGTAACTGACGAGTGGCAAAACCTGCTGCCAGCGTGTCATCGCTGCAGGCCGGAGAGTATTCATCGCGCCAGACCAGCCCGTTTTGCGTCATCGCGCTGCGAAAACCAAGCAGGCGCTGCTCACGAATAAGGCAGCCCTCACGCCCACCAATGTAGGCGATATTGCGATGGCCGCGCTCGATAAGATAACGCACCGCCAGATTTGCCGCCTGACGGTTATCGCGCATCACCAGGTTGCATTTTTCATCCAGCAGTGACTGAGAGACCGCAACCAACGGCAATGGGCAATGACGAATGTGTTCCGGCAGGGTGGATGTCCGGGTGTCAGAAGCCAGGTAAATAACCCCGGCGACGCCCTGCTGTTTAAACGACAGCAGGCAGCGCTCGAGATGATCATAGTCATTCTGAGGCTGGCCGAGAAACACCATATACCCCTGTTTTTCCAGCTCCTGGACGATGCTCGCCATCACCTTGATGGAGAAGCTGTCGCTGAAGTCACGGAGGATAAGACCGATAAGATTGGAGGTGTTGGCGCGAAGGTTGGCCGCGGCGACGTTATGCACATAGCCCAGGGTATTGATGGCAGCGTTGACCTTCTCGATCGTCGCTTCTGAGATTTTCCCTTTCTGGCGCAGCACCAGTGATACGGTAGAAACCGAAACCCCTGCGAGCTTTGCGACATCAATAATGCTGACTTTCTTCAAAATCACTCCCTGAAATTAACCGATTATCAGCCAGATACAACAATACGTCTCCCAGCGTACAGGAGACGCGTCGTTCAGGCATCTTATTATTTGCCGATCATGGTGGACATGGTCTGGGCGATAAACTGTGCTCTGGCACCGAAAATCACCTGAATACCGTTGTCGCCGACGAAGACCACGCCGCGAGCACCGAGTCCATTCAGGCCGTCTTTATCTACCACCTCGCTTTTTGCCACTTCCAGACGTAAACGGGTGATACAGGAACCGACGGAGTCGATATTATGCGCCCCGCCCAGCAGGGTGATGATCTCAGTCGCGAGTTCTGAATCCGACTTATCGTCTGCGCTGGCGGTCACTTCAGTGCGGCCCGGCGTTTTCACGTCGAAACGGCGGATCACAAAGCGGAACGTGAAGTAGTAAATCAGGCCCATTGGAATGCCGATGATAATGGCATTCAGGAAGTTGGTTTTGTAACCGTTAAACGACGGCAGGATCCCGAATGACAGATAGTCGATAAAACCCGCTGAGAACGATTTGGCGATATGCGCATGCAGCAGATACATGGTCATATAAGCCAGGCCCGCCATGATGGCATTAAAGACGTACAGAATCGGTGCCACGAAGATAAAAGTAAACTCGACCGGCTCGGTGATCCCCGTCAGGAAGCAGGTGAGTGCCGCAGAGAACAGAATACCTGCCGCAATTTTTTTGTTCTTCGTGTGGGCTTCGTGATACATCGCCAGGCACGCCGCAGGCAGTGCGAACAGCATCAGCGGGAATTCACCCTGCATGAACTTACCGGCGTTCTCGTAGGTGTCGCTGCTGAAGGATTTGACCCCTTCTTCCAGCATCTTGAACCAGATGGTCTGGTCGCCATGGATAACCTGTCCGGCCTGGGTCGTGTAATCCCCGAATGAATACCAGAAGGATGGATACCAGATGTGGTGCAAGCCAAGCGGGATCAGCGCACGCTCGACCAGGCCGAAGATAAAGGTCGACGCCGCCTGATTATCACCGTTAACGATCACGGAGAGCGCGTCGATACCGGCCTGGATATGTTGCCAGACGTAGGGCAGCAGCAACCCCATCAGGAAAGAGAGGAACGCTGTGGCAATCGCCACGAAGCGTTTACCTGAGAAGAAGCCAAGAAATTCCGGCAGTTGCATGGTGTGGAAGCGGTTATAACACCAGGCCGCGAGAATACCGCAAATCAGGCCGCCGAAGACGCCCATTTGCAGTGTCGGGATGCCCACCACCATGGCGTATTTCCCGCCCTGTGACGCCATTTCCGGCGTGATACTCAGCACGGTGCTGATGGTGATATTAGTGACAAACACCGAGACCGCAGCAGACAGTGCGGCAATACCGGATTCAGACGCCAGACCGACGGCAGAGCCAATGGCGAACAGCATCGGCAGGTTATCAAAAATAACCCCGCCTGCGTTCATCATCAGCGGCAGGTGGAACTTATCGCCGAAGGCCAGCAACAGGCCCGCAGCGGGAAGCAGTGAAATTGGCAGCATCAAGGCGCGACCAATCATAGACAACTTAGACAGCGATTTAACAAACCCTGATATCAGACTCATGCTGATTTCCCCCGAGTAGCGCTTTTTTTGGCGCTGTTATTGTAAGTAGAACGTTTTAGTAGAACGTTCTACTTATCGTGGGCAAAGTGTGAAAAACGCGCAACTGAATTTTCACTTTTCAACAGAGGAAATAGTGATTATTTGAAGTTGATCGATAAATAACCGTGATGGGTTTGAGGGGATTTTTTATCCCCTCTCCCTGTGGGATGTACAGTCTGGGGACATGGTAGACAGGTGTTCGGGGACATAGTGAACACTTTTTAACATCCTTTACCCATGGTGAT